>CADBPC010000037.1 GCA_902796425.1 uncultured Lachnospiraceae bacterium | reverse complement strand
CTCTCCACACTCGGCCGCACACGCTATTTTGCTTCCTACCTAAACGCAATCGGCTGTTTTTATACAGACAGGCCGGTGGACTTTGAGATGGTATCCCGTTTCGGAGCGGGCGATGCGGCTGTTTTTGCCCCCATGGAGCATGAGCGCTGGATACGCGAACATCAGGCGATGGGCTGGAGGTACGGCAGGGAATACGAAACACTTCCCGTCCCGGCGGCGGGGAAGGGGGAGGCGAAGGCGGCGCGTGCGGCTCTCCGTGAACAGCTTCGCTGCCACTGGCTGTGTATGGACGGGAATCTGACGCATGACATGATCCGTGCACATTATCTCCGGCTGCCGAAGAATTATCAGGATCTCGACTGGAAGCCCTTCAACAGGCTGCTTGAGCTGCTGAATACAATGGAGGGATCGCATATCTACCGGCTCTGAGGAAAGAAGCAGGGCGGCGTGCTCCGAATGGAATGAAACAACATGGGAAACTGGATGAAGCAATATCCTCCGTATGAGGGTGACGAGCCATATCTGTATTTTGCCTTTGCAGAGGGGGACCGGGCGCGGGCGTGGAAGATCATGCGAATTCTCCTGGAGAGAGGGTGCCGCGTCTGGTACTGTCAGGGCCCTGCGGGAAGTGCGCAGAACGTGCTGCGCCGCCAGGAAAAAGCTGCGGGGGCGGCGCTTACAATCCTGTATCTGACAGACAACGCCTGCGGGGATAAGGACACGAAGAGCAATGTCCTGGTCAACCAGAAATACAGCAGGCAGATTCTGTGCCTGGATCCGGACCATGCGGACCGGCGTCTTTCCATGGGTCTTCATGAAAACATCCCGCATATACCTCTTTACCGGATGAAAAGCAGCGCGGACATTGAAAACGCCGTCATTCATTCGGACGGCTTTTCGCAGGAGGTACTCGGAGACCCGGTAAATACAGGGAGCGACGGAGTCCTTCGAAGGCTCACTGCATTGTTTGCCGTTCTTGCCGCTGTGACTTTTCTGATCGCATTTGCAGGCATCCGGTATCTGCCGCGGCAAAAAGAACTGCCCCGGGATGAGGTCACAATCCGCGATCCTGTGATCCTTGGCGCTGTCAGAGAACAGGCCGGCGGGGGCGTAATCACACAGGAGCTTGTTATGGGGACGACGGTCCTTCGCCTTGACGATCTGCCGCAGAGCTGGGACGACCTTTCTGTTTTCCCTTCTCTTAAGCGGCTTTTGATCCCCCAGCAGTGCCTTCTGGGAGAAGAAGCTCTCCCGGAGGGAGATTATGTCATAGAGCTGACGGGAGGCGGCATGGAATGAGCCATTTCTTTAAGCCGTACGAGGGGAAAAGCCCCTATGTCTTTGTCAGCTACGCCCACCGGCAGTCCGATGCGGTTGTAGATACCATCCGCATCCTGCACGATAAAGGCTGGCGCGTCTGGTACGACGAAGGGATTCCCGCGGGGAGCGACTGGCCGGCGAACATCGCCCAGCATATGCAGGAGTGCGAGAGGGTTCTCTTCTTTCTCTCCGGACGTGCCATGGAATCCCCAAACTGCTACAGCGAGATGCGGACGGCATCGCGCCTCGGGAAGCCCATCCTGGTGGTGCGCCTGGAGGATACGCCGGTGCGGGAAAACTGGAAAGATATTCTGGAGGGCAGCCGGGAGATTCCGCTTCTGGATACGGCATCTTCGAGGGCGGGCGGCATCCTCGAGTCTGGATTTTTCCTGCGGCGTTTCAGAAGGTCTTTGCGGGAGGCAGTTCCCTGGCAGCTTTTGGGACTTGCGGCGTCGCTGATTCTGTTTCTGCTTTCTGCCGGTATTCTGGCTGCACTGGCTGCCGGCTTCTTTGCGCCAGAGGAGCCGGAAAGACCGGCGGTGTCTTATCAGGAACCGGAACCCGAACCGGAACCGGAGCCTGTGCAGGTCCAGGTCGTGGAGCTGGGAGAAGCGGAGCGCTATTTTGCCGTGAATTTTCCCGACAGGCAGCAGGAGCGCGCCATCCGCCGCGTTCTGGACATACCGGAGGAGGAGATCTACCGCTGGCAGATCGCTGAAATCAGGGAGCTGTATTTCTGCGGGAATATGACGACAGAAGGTCTGGAGAATGTGGCTTTTGATAAGGACGGCACCTGCCGCGTCAACGGGGCACCCGTTGTAACGGGGCAGGTCTCTGACCTCAGCCTTCTTAAAAATGCCGTGAAGCTGGAAAAGCTGGCCCTTATCTGTCAGCCGCTCGAAGACCTCACTTCGCTGGGCGGGCATCTTCTGCTTGAGGAGCTGAGCCTTGCCGGCAGTAGCGTATCGGACATAAGTGACCTCAAAGACCTGCCGGGTCTTAAGACGCTCCGGCTGGAGTATACAGAGGTGAAAGACCTCACTCCTCTTGAGGAAATTCCGTCATTGAGAAATGTAACCGTCAGCCGTCAGATGCTCCCGCTTCAGTGGAGCGACGACGCAGTCTACAGTGTCCTGCTGATTCAGGAGCCTTAAGTGATATAAAACCGATACTGCAAAGGGGGAGGTAGAAGGTATGAGTAAATATAATCAGATCAAAATCCTGTCCGGGGATGCTGACCGGGGCAGGCTTGAGCCTGTTGTTTCGCAGCTTCGCGCACGGGGAATCCGTATTGTCGAGAAGCCGGGAAAGCTTAATAAGGGAGATATTATTCTGGCGGCACTTTCGGAAAACTTCTATGCCGACAATGCACTTGAGGGCAGGCTGCTGAATCTTATCGGAGAAGGCGCCCGGAGTATCCTGCCGCTGCAGATTGACGAAGCGGCGGTTCCGGATGCGCTTAAAAACGCCCTCTATGCCAGTAATATCATTTCAGCCGCCGGGCGCGAACCCTCGCAGATCGCGGAAAGAATTATTTCCGCCCTGCCCAAAAAGAAAAGCCGGCTGCCGCTGTTTCTGGTCCTTGCAGCGGCAGTGCTGGGTCTTGCTGCGGGCGGAGTGTTCTACCTGCAAAGCAGGAAGGCTCCCACTGAGGAACCGGAAGTCCAGGCCGAGCAGGAGCCGCAACAGGAAGAGCTCGTGATTGATAACCCTGCGGGACTCACTCCGGAAGAGCTCGCCGAGGTCCGGTGCGTCGTGATTGTCGGAGATCATTTTTCCTATTACACCAACGAGACGCGGCTTCGCAGACAGGATGGGGCTCCGGGCTGGCCGGATATGCTTTACGAAACGGCAAGTGACGATCAGCAGGAGGGGTCCGGCGTTTTCGACTGGTACCGGCACGAGGACGGAAGCCGGGTAGAGATGGCTCCCTATGACCTGAGCTTTCTTGCATATATGCCGAATCTCGAGGAGCTTCATATGGCGATGGCAGAGATTACGGCAGTGCCGGACCTTACGGGTCTTGAGCACCTGAATGTCGTCTGGGCGCTGGACTGCCGGATGGACGATCTTAAATGGCTTTCCGGCTCCGGTATTACGAAGGCTCAGATCCGCTGCGATGTCGACTACAGTCCCCTCGGCAGTAATGAAAAGCTGCAGTGGGCGATACTGGACGTGTACAGTGAAAAGGGATCGGACTTTTCTGATTTTGCTCCTCCTTCTTTGAGGGGGTTCGACCTTTGCTGCTGGAACCCGGACAGCATTGACCTGTCCGGACTTGCGGCCTGCAGTCAGCTCCAGAATATATCGCTCTCCGGCGTCCCTGTCCGCGACCTCTCCTTCCTGGAAGGGAAAGGCCGCCTTACGCAGGTAAGGCTGAATAATATGCGCCGCCTCGGGGATATTTCCGCACTGGGAGGGCTGACCTCGATTGTGACAATCGAAATAGAGAACTGCACGGGGATCGCCGATTTTTCCCCTCTCTCGGGATGCACCAGTGTGAATACCTTCCGCTATCATACAGATGATTATGACGGAAGACTCCGCGATTCTTCCTTCCTTGCCGGAATGAAAGCTTTAAGGTCGGTTACACTTGGAAATGCTGAGATGCCTGACATCAATTTCCTGAAGGAAATAAATCCGGGAAATCGTCCGATGGATTTCAGCTATTACGGGCACATTGAAGATCTTTCGGGACTTTCCGCATGCAGCAGTTATTCGAATCTGTCCCTGGATCCCGATCCCGATTACGGGACGAGACTGGAGGATATCACGCCTTTCCTTGAAGGGGCCGAAATCCGGGTCCTCGCTCTCCGCAGGTTCACGAACCCGGATCTGTCGGTCCTGCCCGACGTAAAGGATGAACTTGAACTGGACCGCTGCAGCATCACGGATCTGTCGACGCTCCCTGCGTCTCTTTCCGCCAGAAAGATCCGCCTTAACAGGCTCTCCGCCCTCTCTTCTCTTGAAGGCCTGCAGAATCTCGCATCGTTTGGCCCGGGAACCGGAGAACTGTTTGTCTCTGCATGCCCGCGTCTTACCGACTGGAGCGCGCTCGAAGGTATGCAGCTGGCTTCTCTTGGCATCACAGACGGCTTTTCTCTCCCGGATTTTTCTTCTCTTAAAACCGGGAATCTTCGTCTGGACAGTGTAGCTGATATAGCGGACATCCATTTCCTGGATGAGATGGATGCTTCCGGCCAGTGCAGCTTTACCCTGGTCGGGCTGGATGAATTAAAGAGTCTGGAGCCCCTTGCCCGGTTCCACGGAAGCAGCCTTGCCGTACAGCCGCAGCTTCTGGAGCAGGCAGAGGACCTGGTGAAGTCCGGGAATTTCCGTTCCTGCAGGGCAGAATATCCGCAGGGCGGCTGGGAGATGGACGACATGGACTTTACCCTGCTGAGCCTTGAGGAACTGGAAACTCTGCCGAAGGCCATGCTCCGAAGGATCAGCCGTGTCTGCATCGCGGGAGACAGGGTGATAGACCCGGAGCGTTACGAAATCTGGGAGGACTGGGAAAATAACACTCCGACCCCCATACTTCACGACCGCAGTACAGATGAAATCATCAGCCTCAGCCCCGGCCCTGTTGAGAACCTGGATATGCTTTCTTCCCTGACAGGCCTTAAGAAACTGGAACTCTATTATCAGCCGCTGGAATCTCTGGACGGCATCCAGAACTTCTCGGAACTGGAGGAACTGACCGCCGCATATTGTGACAGGCTAAGTGACGCTTCGGCAGCCTTCACACTGCAGGATCTGCACGGCTTCAATGTCCGGGCAAGCGCTGTCGGCAGCATTCAGGGAATCCAGAATCTGTCGCAGCTCGAACAGATCGATCTGTTCCGGACACAGGTGAGAGACCTTGCGCCGCTGGGAGAGGTTGATTTCAGCTCATCGGAAAACCGGGAGGGAGTCATACTGCAGCTGGAGGCAGACGGAGACCGCCTTGTCTATGAGAACCTTGACGCACTGTCTGCAATTCCCCGCTTTGAATGGCTGAACATGAACGGAATAGATGCAGGGAGTTATCTTGAGTACATCAGGCAGGCACAGATTCGCGGATTCAGCGCAACGGATTCATTTAATGATGAGACCTTAACATCCTTCATTGAAGATCATCCGGAGATTGAAGAACTCCATATCCCATGGAATGAGGAAGTACACGATCTGACAGGGCTTACCGGCCTTTCGCAGCTGCGTTATGTGAAGGTTTCAGTAAACATGTGGTCTGCGATTCAGAGCCTGGAAGGACAGGACTATGATTTTGAGCTTGAAATCGAAGGGCAGTAGTGTGAGGCAGGATAAAACAGACAGCCGCACTAAGATGCAGATTCCCATCGTCATCGGTGTCACAGGGCACCGGACGATCCGGGAGCAGGATTATTCCGTCATTTATGCGGCGGTAACAAAGGAGCTTCAAAGGCTCCGGGAACAGTATCCGCACTCGCCTTTTGTCATGCTCAGCTCCCTCGCCGAGGGAGGAGACCTTCTTTGCGCCGATGCGGCAAAGGAACTCGGAATTCCGCTGATCGCAGCTCTCCCGCGGGAGAGGGAAGACTATGTACAGGATTTTGGAGGGGAAGGGAAAGCCCGCTTTGACCGGCACCTGGCCGCAGCAAAGCAGGTCTTTGTTGTCCCGGCTTCAGAAGCCGGGCCCGGGAGCAGCTCCTTAAGAAACTATCAGTTCCGGCAAGCGGGGATCTATGTTGCCGCACACTGCCATATCCTGATGGCGCTCTGGGACGGTGAGCCAGGAAGGCACGGGTGCGGCACGGCAGAGACAGTGGATTTTGCTCTAAAAGGCAGCTACAATCCGGCTTCCGGTATGTGCCTCCGGTCGGAAGACAATGCGGCCGTAATTCACATCTTTACTCCGAGAGGCGATCATCCCGGGCAGGCGGCAGGCACGGTCCGCATACTGGGAAACCGGGAGAGCGTCACGCAGATTCTTGGCAGAACCGATGATTTCAACAAGAATACTGCCCTGATCCGAAGCAGCGGCACATCGCGCCTTCCGGAAGGAGCAAAGAGCGATTCCGTGCTTACGAAAATGGATCTGATCAGCCGCGCGGCGGGGATTCTCAGCCGGAAGGCGGCAGGACTTTACCGGCGCATCCTGGCGCTGCTCGCTGCCGCAAGCGCTCTTCTTACCTTTGCTTTCCTGATGTATGACGAGGCGGGGGCGAACCGGATGATTCTTGTCTGCGGCGCGATGCTGATCGCAGCATGGGCCTGTCAGCGATATGCCAGGAGATCGGACTGCCACCGGCGTTATATCGAATACCGCGCGCTGGCCGAGAGTCTGCGCGTGCAGACCTATCTGCGCTACGCAGGCAGCGGGATTCAGGCGGCCGGCCTTTTTTCCTGGACACAGCAGGAGGAGACCGCATGGATTCTTGACGCTCTCCTGGCTTTGACAGTCGGGGAGACTCCGAAGACAGGACACGATATCCGTGCCTGCTGGGTGGAAGCACAGAGGGAATATCACCGGGAGGCATCCGGGAAAGCCGGCGCGAAGTTAAGCACAAGTGACCGGATCGTCAATATTGCACTTATCCTGAGCGTGGGACTCTATCTGTCCGCTGTAGGATATGAGCTTTTGTGCGGCGGACTTATTTTCCGGCCGGCACTTACAGTTACAGATGTTGAACTGTGGCGCACGGTTTTAAAGATCCTGCTGGGCACTATCTCCGCTGTAACCCTGTTCATCGCAAATTACTACGGGCGCCTTTCCCTTCCAAGAGTACTCTCCGATCACCGGAAGATGGAACGCTTCTACGCATCAATGTCCGCGCAGCTCGAGCGCCGCGGCCAGACAGAAGAGCTTCTTGCGATTCTGGCGCGGGAAGAGCTGACCGAAAACGGAAACTGGAGCTCCTACCAGAGAGATAATACGCCTGACATCAGCCTGTAGAGAGTCGTGAGCCGTGATTCACTGCGTATTTTTCTGGATTATTTACACATTACGAACTATAATTTTATTCGGGCAGCCGGCGGCTGAAAGCCGCAGGAGCCCGAATATTTTTTTTGGAGGAAACAAATGGGTGCGTATTTTGCTTCCCTGAATCCGGTCGCTCTCTGGAACGCGGCGCCCGGAGGATTTGCGCAGGGCCTCATCTGGGGCATCATGGCGCTGGGCGTTTATTTTACATTTCGTATTCTGAATTTTGCAGATATGACGGTGGACGGCTCGTTTGCCCTTGGCGGCGCGACGGCGGTCATGCTGATTCTGAAGGGGTACAATCCGCAGGTGGTGCTGCTGTGTTCCTTCTGTGCCGGACTCCTCGCGGGACTTACGACAGGAATCCTGCACACGGTACTGGGCATCCCGGACATTCTGGCCGGAATTCTGACGCAGATTTCTTTGTATTCCATCAACCTGAATATCATGGGCAAGTCCAACCAGGCGATACCGGTGGGGCAGGTAAAGGTCTTCTTTACCTCCAATATCCGGTATCTTGCGCAGACGATCGCGCTCACGCTCGTTGTGGATGTCGTCATCATTGCGCTGTATTACTGCTTCCTCGGGACAGAGCTCGGCTGCGCCGTTCGCGCGACGGGCATCAATCCCAACATGTCCAGAGCGCAGGGTATTAATACGAACAAGATGAAGGTCATCGGCCTGATGATCGGCAACGGCCTCGTCGCTCTCTCGGGCGGCGTGCTGTCCGAATACCAGGGCTTTGCCGACGTCAAGATGGGGCAGGGCGCCATCGTTATCGGCCTTGCCGCCGTTATCATCGGCGAGGTTCTCTCGCAGGCAATGTTCGGCAAGCGTCTTGATTTCAAGCTCCGCCTTTCCTTTACGGTCATCGGCGCGTGCGTCTATTATTTCGTCTATGTCTTCGTCCTGTGGCTCAAGTTCCCCGCGGACGACATGAAGCTGCTGACGGCCATCGTCGTAGCGGCGTTCCTCGCGGTTCCTTATCTCAGGGAGCAGAGAGTCAGCTCCTTCTCCGGCCTTGTAAAGCGCAACGCAAAGCTCGAGGCTGAAAAGCTGCAGCCGCAGACGGATGTCGACGATATCTTTATCGGCGGCGGGAAGTCTGAAAAAAAGGGAGAGGAGGCAAAATAAATGTTAGAAGTAAAGAATATCTGTAAGACCTTTAATCCCGGAACGATCAATGAAAAGAAGGCCCTTGTCGATGTCAGCTTTACGCTCGCGGACGGAGATTTCTGCACGGTTATCGGAGGAAACGGCGCCGGCAAATCGACGATCATGAACGCGGTTGCGGGCGTCTGGCCGGTCGATACGGGTGCGATCCTGGTTGACGGTGAGGATATATCCGGCCTTTCCGAGCATCAGAGGGCGCCGTATTTCGGCCGGGTTTTCCAGGACCCGATGACGGGAACCGCCGCGGATATGTGGATTGAGGAAAATATGGCGCTGGCCGCAAGGCGCGGCCAGAAGCGCACCTTCCGCTGGGGTATTTCCAAAAAGGAAAGGGAGACCTACAAGAAGCTCCTTGCAAGCCTTGACCTCGGTCTTGAGGACAGAATGTCCACAAAGGTAGGCCTTTTGTCCGGCGGACAGAGGCAGGCGCTGACGCTCCTTATGGCGACGATGAAAAAGCCGAAGGTCCTTCTTCTCGACGAACACACAGCCGCGCTCGATCCCAAGACGGCGGCGAAGGTCCTGGAGGCGACCGACCGGATCGTCAACAGCGGGCACCTGACTACACTGATGATCACGCACAACATGAAGGACGCCATAACACACGGCAACCGTCTGATCATGATGAGTGAAGGACAGATCATCTATGACGTCTCCGGTGAGGAGAAGAAAAAGCTCAAGGTTGCGGACCTTCTTCAGAAATTCGAGGAGGCCGGCAGCGCGAACGAGCTCTCTGACAAGATGGTATTATCATAGAAATGAAGAATCGATCAGTCGAAGTTGATATGCTGCACGGCCCTCTGGCCGGCAAGATTATACTGTTCGCCCTGCCTCTGGCGGCGAGCAGTATTTTGCAGCAGCTTTTTAATGCAGCGGACCTGGCGGTTGTCGGAAGGTTTACCAATGCGAGGGCAATGGCAGCCGTAGGCAGCAATGCCTCCGTCATCAGCCTTCTGATCAATCTCTTCGTCGGGCTGTCTGTCGGAGCGAATGTCGTAATCGGGAACCTGGTGGGCTCCGGAAGAAGAAAAGAAGTATCGGACGCAGTCCATACAATCATTACCATTGCCCTGATAGCGGGCGTATGCCTTACGTTTCTGGGGATGTTCGTCGCAAAGCCGATCCTGACGCTGATGGGTGCTCCCCGGGAGGTAATGGATCTGGCCATCCTGTATCTGAGAGTCTATTTCCTCGGCATGCCGGCTTTCCTGACCTATAACTATGGCTCGGCAATCTTAAGGAGCAGGGGCGACAGCAGGCGGCCGTTTATCAGCCTGACTGCGGCGGGAATCCTGAATGTCTTTTTAAACCTTCTGTTCGTGGTCGTATTTCATCTTCATGTCGTCGGCGTCGCGCTGGCAACGGTCCTTTCGAACTGCCTGAACGCAGGCATGACACTCCGGTTTCTGATGACGGAAGAAGATGAGGACTTCCGGCTGGATCTTAAAAAACTCCGGATCGTTCCCAGACACCTGGCCGATGTCCTGAGGATCGGTCTTCCCGCAGGAATCCAGGGCACCGTCTTTTCCATATCCAACGTGGTCGTACAGACGCAGATCAACAGCTTCGGCGCAGACTGCATTGCAGGTATGACGGCAGCCCAGAACCTGGATTTCATCTCGTTCTGCATGATCAGCGGTTTTTCCCAGGCGGCGGTCACCTTCACCAGCCAGAATTACGGCGCGGGCAACGCAGAGCGCTGCAGAAGAGTCCTTCTTGAATGTATGGGGATCGGGCTTGCGTTTGATATCACGCTCCTGGCCGTCATCGTTCTGGCAAGATACCAGCTGATCGGGATCTTTACGACCGACCCTGCCGTTATTGAGTACGCGATGGTCAGGGTAAAATACACTGTGGCCGTTCACTTTTTAATCGCAACCTATGAAATCACGGGAGGGGCCCTTCGCGGAATGAACCGCTCGGCGGTGCCTGCCCTGATTTCCGTGCTGGGAACCTGCGCATTCAGGCTTCTGTATGCGTTTTTCTTCTTCCCCGCGCACAGGACACTGCCGGTATTAATGCTGATTTACCCGTTATCGTGGATTCTCACGGGAGCCGCGATGAATATTGCTTATTATAAAGTCAGCAAAAAGGTCTTAGCCGCTTTCCCTGACGCGGAGGCGGCATGAAGACTTCGCTCCGTGGATTTCAGAAAGGAGTTTTCTATGTATGATGTTGTTATTGTAGGTGCCGGAACAGCGGGCCTTTCCGCTGCGATCTATGTCCAGAGAGCCGGGAAAACAGCCCTTGTTCTCGAAGGGAATGCCTACGGTGGACAGATCATCAATACTCTGGACGTCGAAAACTATCCCGGAATCAAGCATATCTCGGGCTTTGATTTTGCAACCGGTCTCTTCGAGCAGGCTCAGGAGCTCGGCGCGAAGGTTGAATTCGAGGCGGTGCTGCAGATTGTTGACAACGGCGCTGAGAAGATTGTGAAAACAAGGGACCATGAGTATCCCTGCAAGGCGGTCATCCTGGCTACGGGCGTCAAGAGGCGTGAGATGGGAATCGAGAACGAAAAGGAGCTTGTCGGCTCCGGCGTTTCCTACTGCGCGACCTGCGACGGCGCATTCTACAGAAAGAAGGATGTCGCAGTCTTCGGAGGCGGCAACACGGCGCTCGAGGACGCGGAATTCCTTACGCGCTTCTGCAATCACGTGTATCTGATCCACAGAAGGGACCAGTTCCGCGCGGATGAGGCCGAGGTCAAAAAGACGCTCGCTAAGGAAAACCTTGAGCCGGTCCTTAACTGCAATGTCACCGGGCTTGTCAGTGAGGGGAAGCTGACGGGCGTTGAGGTCACGAATAAGATCACGGGTGAGAAGAAGGTCCTGCCGGTTTCCGGCCTGTTCGTTGCGATCGGGCAGATTCCGTCCAACGGCGCGTTTGCGGATCTCGTAGAGCTTGATGAATCCGGATATATCGTTGCCGGCGAGGACTGCAGAACCAGTGCTCCCGGAATTTTCGCTGCGGGCGACTGCAGGACCAAGAAGGTGCGCCAGCTCGCGACAGCTGCTGCGGACGGCGCCATCGCTGCACTTGCGGCATGTGAGATCGCATAAGAGAGAGTAACCTGCAGCGGCGCACGCGGCCGCTCCGGCACGGGCTGTGCCGCTGCAGGCATGAAACAGCAAAAGCATCTGCACAGTCTGCAGGCAAAGGGGGAAATGATGAAATTCAGACTGACATCTCTTGAAAAGAAGTGGGTTCTTTACGACGTTGCCAATTCGGCCTTTACCATGATGGTTTCGACGATCATTCCGATCTATTTTAACCAGCTGGCAAAGGCTGCGGGAATATCCGAGGTCAATTATCTTGCATACTGGGGCTATGCTATTTCTGTTTCGACGATCATCGTCGCGATTCTGGGGCCTCTTATGGGAGCGGCTTCGGACAAGAAGGGCAGAAAGAAATTCCTTTTCATGCTGACGATCATTGTGGGGTCGTGCCTTTGCTTTATCCTGGGACTGATCCGGCAGTGGATGATCTTCCTGGTCGTATTTTCAATCGCAAAGACCTTCTATTCGGTCAGCCTGGTCATCTATGATTCCACTCTTGCGGATGTCA
Source organism: uncultured Lachnospiraceae bacterium (assembly GCA_902796425.1). Classification (GTDB taxonomy): domain Bacteria; phylum Bacillota; class Clostridia; order Lachnospirales; family Lachnospiraceae; genus CAG-791. The sequence goes on along the minus strand of CADBPC010000037.1, from coordinate 13,412 downwards.
CCTCGGATGACCGCATGGACGACGTCTCTTCGCAGGGGTATGCCTGGGGCTATATCGGCAGCTGCATTCCCTTCATCGCCTGCCTTGTCCTTGTCCTGATGTCGGATAAGATCGGCCTCTCCCAGATGACAGCGCTGACCATTTCCTTCATCATCACGGCGGTCTGGTGGTTTGCGGTCTCCCTCCCTCTTCTTCGCGTCTATGAACAGAAGAATTATGTAGCGGAGGGCAGCGCCGACGCGGGCAATATTTTCGTAGATCTGAAGGACTCCCTGAAGGATATCATAAAGGATAAAAAGGTCGCGCTCTTTTTGCTCGCATTTTTCTTCTACATCGACGGTGTCTACACGATTATCGATATGTCCACGGCATACGGTTCGGCGCTGGGACTCGGCAGCACGGACATGCTGCTCGCCCTTCTGGTCACCCAGTTTGTCGCATTCCCCAGCGCGATCATCATGGGAAGACTCTCGAGGAAAATGGATCCCGCAGTGCTGATCACCATCTGCATTGCGGCGTACTGCGGCATTGCGATCTTCGCGTTCTTTATGACGAGCGCATGGCAGTTCTGGGTACTGGCCTGCACGGTCGGTATGTTCCAGGGAGGCATCCAGGCCCTGTCGAGGTCCTATTTTGCCAAGATTATTCCTCCGGAAAAATCCGGTTCCTATTTCGGATTCTATGATATCTGCGGCAAGGGCGCTTCCTTTATCGGAACGACCATGATGGGACTGGTTTCGCAGATCACGGGCAGTGTAAACAACGGAGTGCTGGTCATCGCGGTTTTCTTTATCGTCGGTATTTTCCTTTTCAGGGCATCGGCATCCATTAAGGCAAAGGCATAACAGACAAAAACATGAGCACACAGAACAAAACATTAATTTGGGCGCACCGGGGCGCGTCGGCATACGCCCCGGAAAATACACTTTCATCCTTTGCGATGGCCGCCAAAATGAAGGCGGACGGCATTGAACTGGATATCCAGCTGACAAAGGACAATGAAATCGTGGTGGTTCACGACGAGGAGCTTTCGCGTGTCAGCGACGGGAGCGGCTGGGTCAAGGACCATACACTCGCAGAACTCAGGAGCCTGAACTTCAGCAAGACACATCCTGAATTTAAGGATGAGAAGATACCGACGCTGGAGGAGGTCTATGAGCTGGTAAAGCCGACCGGCATGACGGTGAATGTCGAGCTGAAGACCGGGATCTTCTGGTACCGCGGGATCGAGCAGATGGTGCTGGAGCTTACGAAGAAAATGGGGATGGAAGAGAGGGTCATCTATTCCTCCTTTAATCACTACACGCTGCGTCACATGAAGGAGATGGATCCCTCGATTCAGACAGGCCTTCTTTATTCGGATGACTGGATCGGCGTGGCACCGTATGCGGCAGGGGTTGTCCATGTGGACGCGCTTCACCCCGCGCTGTATCACCTCCAGGAGGAGGAATATGTAGAGACCGCAAGGAAGAACGGTCTTGAGACCCACGTCTGGACGGTCGACGAGCCGGAGCACATCCGCATGTGTCTTGATCTCGGAGTCGAAGCAATTATCACAGACAAGCCGGATCTTTGCAGAAAGATCATGGAAGAGGCCGGCAGATAAGATTATGGAAGAGGACATCGGGAATTGACAGAGCGGACACCCCTTACAACCCTGTGCTACCTGCAGAGGGGACACGAATATCTGATGATGCACCGCATTGTCAAAAAGAACGACATCAACAAGGATAAGTGGATCGGCGTCGGCGGGCATTTCGAGGGGCAGGAGAGTCCCGACGAGTGCCTGATGAGAGAGGTAAAAGAGGAGACCGGTCTTACGCTGCGCTCCTACAGGATGCGCGGAATCGTCACCTTTCTTTCCGGCCGCGGGGATTTTGAGTACATGTTCCTGTACACGGCGGATGACTGGGACGGCGAGATCAATGCTCAGGACAGGTGCAGTGAAGGGATCCTTGAGTGGGTCGACATCGACCGCGTCATGCAGCTGAATATCTGGGAGGGCGACAAGGTGTTTTTCCGCCTCATCGATATGGATGCGCCGTTCTTTTCCCTGAAGCTGGAGTATGACGAAAAGGACAATCTTGTGCGGGCTGTGCTGGACGGACGCGAAATGAATGTGCAGGCAGCGATACACGATGGACAATGCGTGGTAGAATAGGAAGGAAAAAATCCTTACTACAGGAGACAGATAGCAGTTATGAAGAAAATTATCTACAGTATACTGGCTGCAGCGCTGATGCTGCTGGTCATGGCTTTTGTGCCGGCCGTAAAGGCCGAGGCTGCAGAGGACACCTGCAGACTCAGTATCGAGGCGACCTCCGAGAGAAACCTGTTTTTTGACCGGTACGAAATGGATATCCGCCTCGACGGAGAGCAGCTGGGTACGGTCCTGAACGGCCAGACCTTTGTGGGGTTTGTGGAAGTTACAAAGGGCATGCACGAGCTGCAGATCTATAAGACCGGATCCAACAACACAAATGCCTTCTATACGATCAATGTCACAGAGGATATGACCGTAAAATGCACCATCGCGCACTCGCGCAATATCCGTGTGCGCAACATCCGGACGGAAGCGGGCGTTACCGGATGGGCAAGGCCGAAGAACTCCACCGTCATAGGACAGGAAAAGCCGGAAGATACCGCGGCTGCAGAGGAAACCTCCGAAGAATCAAAGGCAGAAGAGACACCCTCCGAAGCGGCTGCGACAGCAGAAGAGAAGACACCTTCGGGCAGCGCGGATACCGCCGCTTCATCCTCCGGTGATGCGAAGAAGGAAGAAGCTTCAGCCGCCTCACAGGGCTCAGGTTCCTCGCAGGAAGAGAGCGCTGCGGCAGAGGAGGAAGCCAGCGAAGAGACGTCCGGCAGCGATGCGGACGCCACAGAAGCCGGCGCGGACGATAAGGCGCAGGCGGACAATGCGGGTGCATCTTCATCGAATACGTCCAATACATCCACCGCATCCTCCACACATCTTAATGCGGCTGACAGCAACAGCAGCGCCTCGATCAGCGGCAGGCGCGGAAGCGCGCTGGAAGCTTCCGGCGACGACGGGACGATGGGTTCCTCTTCGGATGTGATTACCGCATCCAACACAAGAGAATTCTCAACACTGGTAACCTCCGACCTGATCATTGCAAAGAATATCCGCGAGTTCGCGGAAAAATATGAGGGCAGGACGGTTTCCTTCGACGGAATCGTCGTCTACAAAGAGCAGTCCCGTTCTATCTCGGGGGCATCGAGTTATTCGATCATAAACGGAAAGAGCAGGGAGACCGTAAAGGGCCCCGCATTCATAATCAAAGATGCATCTGACAGGGACCTGAAGCTGGCAAAGGGCGATGAGGACAAGAGCATGGTCTCCGGGACTCTCCTTTCCGTAAAAGCGCAGATCGCCGGCGTATCCGACGACGGAATTTCTCTTATCATCAAGCCGGTTGAGCTGGACCTTAAGAGCGGCTATGAGAACAAGTCCGCTTCCGGCACACAGAGCTCAGAGAGCGACGGCGAAGCTGTAGAAGCAGCGGATGGGAGTGAAACACAGAGCGAGGCGGAGGCAGAACCTGAGCCTGAAGTCATCGAAAACATGGAAATGCCCGTCATGCCCGGCACAAGCCTGGACGACATTGTCAGCAGGGCTGCCCTGTACGGACTCAAGCAGGCCTATGAGGATGAGGATTTCAGGAACGGAACGAAGCTCAGGCCTCTTTCTGACACGGACGGCGGCCTGATGATGGATATCATCTATTCCGATGAGACAAAGGAAATCCTGCATGCGGATATCACGACCAACAAGAGCGTCACTATAGAGCAGCAGAAGGACTTTATAACGGACATGGCAGGAATCCTCTGCCCCGCTGCGGATTCCGAAAAAGTCAGCGAATGGGTAAATGACAGCATTGAATCGGAAGCGGAAACAGTGATCAATGGAATTGACTATACGCTTTCCGTAGATGCAGGTAATAATCTGATCTTTGATGCAGGTGAAGAAAGCTGGCAGAGATGGGCCAGATGGTTCCACACACAGTCCAGACAGTAACAGGCAGAAAATAACAGACATGAAAAGGCCGGCGGCAGGAAACTGCAGCCGGCCTTTGTAATTAATGAAAACAGCTTCGGGATGAAACCTGTATAGGGTTTTACAGCTCCTGAACCGCGGCGCCTTCCCGGTCCACATGGAAGGCCAGAACGTCGAGGAGCCTGCTCCCGACACCCGGCCGGTAGGTGTAGAGGCCTCTCCGGTGCCAGTTGTCCTCAATGAGATAGGAGCGGGTGCCGTCCTCCGAGAAGATATATCCCACGACAAGGACCCAGTGCCACTGCATAAGAGATGCAGCAACCATGATGGCGACGGGATTGCCTGCATCCAGTTCATCCTGGATCGCCTCTTCTTTAATTGATATAACCTCAATCGGAAGCTTTGCAGCGCGGAAAAACCGCGCTGCCTTGTTTTTGAGACGCAGTACCGGGCCGTTCGGAATGAAGTGATGAACGTCCGTAAAGATCTGCCGGATGACACCGGCATTTGTGCCGTCCGCGTCCTGCCTGCCGAGATATTCGCGAAGGTACCAGAGGGCATAGTTGGTGACAGTTGTCGCGGCGCAGTGGTTTTTAGCCAGGTCATTGAAATCAAATGTGGCGGCCCAGTCTGTATCTTCAGGACTGACAAGGCGCCGGTGCGAGGGAAAGCTGCGCACCGTCTCTTCTGCACCGGATCCGCTGTTCCAGATTTTGAATCCATAATCGGATGCCATGGGAATACCTCTCGAAAACAGGGTTATTCTTCCCATCTATTCTATCACAGCGCCGAAATTAACAGTATCCCGCGCTTGACATGGAGGATGATAACTGGTATAGTTCTAGCGTAATAATTCTGTAATAAATTCTTAAAAGGATTACAGAATTTTCGGATAAAAATGTTACGGAGTGCTACATGAGGCTTCAAGGAACAAGAGCAGTGAACGGTATCGCTGCGGCGCTGGTTATCGCCGCGCTCACGCTTCAGGCGGCTGTGCCTGTACATGCGGAGAAGATACCGGAGAATGATCAGTATTATCAGGAATATTTAAAAGAACAGTCGGCCGCGGCGCGCAGAATGGTGCTGCCGAGTGCCGGCATTAACTATGCCCTTTCTGCTGACAAGATGTCTCTGCGGGATGTGGAGGAGCAGCTTGTCCGTGAGGGCAAGGCTGTCGTTAAACCCGCTGCCGCGCAGACGCAGAAGAAGGGATTGTTTAATAATTCCTTTGGGAAGGCACAGCAGGACACGGCGCAGAACACAGTTGAGATCGAGACTGCGGTAAATGATACTCCCGAAGAGAGCAGAATCCAGACAACACTGCTGACTCCCGTCCAGATGCGCGAAAAGACACTGGTCGATGAGATCCGGCAGCAGGGCGTAAATGATATCAGCTCTGTGACCGCCGCGATGAGCAGTGCCGTCCAGGTTGTCGTCGATACCAGAGCGATTGAAGAGGAGACGGCCGCAGCGCAGGCCGGCGGGTCTGTCACGCAGATCAGCACATCCGATGCAAACACGGTAAATGTTACTACAGACTTCTCGGCTTCGGCTTATGAGAGCACCGCGCCTGCTCCCGTGTCAGAGGAAGATGCGGACGCTCTGCAGGATTTCCCGACCTGGGAGAAGATTGAGACTCCCGCGCCGGGCGTGCAGGAAGGCGCTGCAGCGGCTGCAGCAGATATCACGGAAGAAGGCACTGCGGCTGCATCGGAAGAAATAACCGGCACTGTCCTTACAGAAGAAGACTATGTGGCGCAGCCGGCAGGGGACGGCGCAGCTGCAGAGGGAGACGCTGCTGCGGATTCCAAAGACGATGCGGCGGATTCGGATGACGTCGCTGCAGACGCTGGTGACAGCGCTGCGGACTCCGGAGACAGCGCGGCTGCCGAAGGAGAAACGGTCATTACCGACAGTGACTATGTCAGAGAGGATGCATGGCTTCCTTCTTCAAAGGATGCAAAGCAGACAAAGCCGGAACTGGTACAGTTCAATCTCCTGAATGGCGGACAGGACAGCGAGGCCGCGGAAGGAGAAGCGCCTGAAACAGACGGTGAGACACCCGCGGAAGGCACAGAGGAAACCGAAGGCGAAGCTTCAGAGGGCGGCGAGGCTGCAGAGGATGGCACGGCGGCTGAAAATGATCCCGCGAATGCACCTCTTATGGCGGCATATGTCGACGACTTCCTTTATATCCGGAGCGAGCCCAGTCCCGACGCCGAGGTCGTCGGAAAGCTCTATTCCAAAGCAATCGGCAGGATCCTTGAGGATACGGATGAGAACGGATGGATGAAGATCCAGTCCGGCGAAGTTACGGGCTATGTGCTGGCAAGGTACACCGCGACTGCGGACCTTGCGGAGCAGATCTTCGAGGAAGTCCGTCAGCGCCATGCGTCGATTCACGCGACGTCTCTTCGCGTCCATGTCGTTCCCGAGCTTGAATCCGACGTCATTACGCTGATCTGGCAGGGAATGGAGTACGATGTTCTTGAAGAACTCGACGGTTGGTATAAGGTAAATACCGTCGACGGTATCGGTTATATTTCTGCGGACTATACCGACTATGAAGAGATTATTCCCGAGGCTATTTCCAGGCAGCAGGAAGAGGCGGAGCTTGCAAGGCAGCGCGCCGAAGAAGAGGCAAGACGCGCAGCGGCAGCCGCTGCTGCATCCAGGTCAGGTTCCGGCGGACAGGCGGCCTACGTGACGGCGGAAGGCTCGGCAAAGGGACAGGAGGTTGCAAATTATGCGCTTCAGTTCCTCGGCAATCCCTATGTATGGGGCGGCACCAGCCTTACCAACGGAGCGGATTGTTCCGGATTCACCATGTCGGTATATGCGCACTTCGGAGTCAGCCTTCCGCACTATGATGCCTCCCAGAGGCAGTGCGGAACTGCTGTCGCAAGTCTTGCCGATGCAGTACCCGGAGACCTGATCTGCTATAACGGACACATCGGAATCTACATCGGCGGAGGACGCCTGGTTCACGCGTCCAGTCCGAAGACCGGCATCATTATCGGCAATGCGGATTACAGACCGATTGTCGCGATCAGGAGAATTTTCAACTGACGGACAGAGCGGGGAAATGCGCTGCAGGTCTCCCGCAAGATGCGAAAAAGCAGATTTTTTTCATAAACCCTATGCTATAATAATTGCAGCGGAAACGCTGCAATTTTTTTTATTTTGCGGCCGTCCGTGAGATTATCAGCGACGCCCGCAGGAGGGCACCGCGGAAAGGATGATATATGAAATTTTACATCTTGGGGAAGAACATGGACGTATCACCTGCGCTGGATACAGCGATCAGGGAAAAGCTCGGAAGACTGGATAAGTTTTTCGTCAGTGACACAGAGGTGCATGTCACCTTAAGTGTTGAAAAGGACCGCCATAAAATCGAGGTGACGATACCCGTAAAGGGCGGAATTATCCGCTCGGAGCAGGTCAGCAACGATATGTATGTTTCCCTCGATCTGGTCGAGGAGATCATAGAGCGCCAGCTCAAGAAGTACAAGAATAAGATCATTGACAAGCATCAGTCCGGCGAATCCTTCAAGAGGGATTATATCGAAAAGGACTATATGGATGACGAGGATATCAGGATCGTCCGCCAGAAGCAGTTCGACATGAAGCCGATGTATCCGGAAGATGCCTGCGTACAGATGGAGCTTCTCGGCCACAGCTTCTATGTATTCATGAACGCCGAGACAGAGCAGATCAATGTTGTTTACAAGCGCAAGGGCAATACCTACGGCCTGATTGAGCCGGATATCTGAGCAATAAGAGGCTTTGTTTTTCGCTGCAGTTTTGTGGGATGCTGTCTTGCTATGCAGCATGGTGCATGTTATAATACCTGAAGTGTGTGAAAAAATTAACAATCCAGTCAGGGACGGTGTTTCACACAGCTGCAAAAGTGAATCAGTTAACAGTATGTGGAGGTAATCATGTCAAAGAAGATTGTTTTAGCCGGTGCCTGCCGCACTGCAATCGGAAAGATGGGCGGTGCGCTGAGCACGACTCCTGCTGCAGAGCTTGGTGCTATTGTTATCAAAGAAGCACTTAACCGTACCGGTATTGATCCCGCTCAGGTGGATGAGGTCCTGATGGGCTGCGTCATTCAGGCGGGACAGGGACAGAATGTCGCAAGACAGGCTTCCATCAAGGCGGGCCTTCCTGTAGAGGTTCCTGCGGTTACGATCAACGTTGTCTGCGGATCAGGCCTGAACTGTGTCAATATGGCAGCGGACATGATCCTGGCAGGCGATGCCGACATCGTGGTCGCCGGAGGTATGGAAAATATGTCCATGGCTCCTTATGCGGCAATGAATGCCCGTTACGGCTATCGTATGAACAACGGCGTGTTCGTAGATACCATGATCAAGGATGCCCTCTGGGATGCCTTCAATGATTATCATATGATCCGGACAGCGGACAATGTCGCTGAAAAATGGGGACTTACAAGAGAAGAACTCGATGAGTTCTCCGTCAGCTCCCAGAGTAAGGCTGCTGCCGCCATGGAGGCAGGAAAGTTTAAGGATGAGATCGTTCCGGTAACCGTAAAGCAGAAAAAGAGTGAGATCGTTGTCGATACCGACGAGGGTCCCCGTCCCGGGACAACCATCGAGGCCCTCGCAAAGCTTCGCCCGATCAACGCGGACGGCGTAACCACCGCGGGAAACGCTTCCGGTATTAATGACGGCGCTGCGGCAATCGTTGTAATGAGCGAGGAGAAGGCTAAGGAACTCGGCGTTAAGCCAATGGCTGTATGGGTTGCCGGCGCGCTCGGCGGCGTTGATCCTTCGATCATGGGCGTAGGCCCCGTTGCGGCTACAAGGAAGGTTCTTAAAAAGACCGGCCTTTCCATTGAAGACTTTGATCTGTATGAGGCGAACGAAGCCTTTGCGGCACAGTCTGTCGCGGTAGGCAAGGAACTCGGCTTTGATCTTTCAAAGCTCAACGTCAACGGCGGCGCGATCGCGCTGGGACACCCCGTCGGAGCTTCGGGCGCCCGTATCCTTGTAACCCTGCTGCATGAGATGGAGAAGAGACCGGAGGCTAAGAGAGGTCTTGCAACTCTCTGCATCGGCGGCGGCATGGGATGCGCCACGATTGTAGAGAAGTATGAGTAATAACCCGGACGCAGGAGGAAAAGCAAATGGGATTTGTTGATTATGAAGTGGAAGGAAGGGTAGGCCTTATTACGATTAACCGCCCCCAGGCGCTCAATGCGCTTAATTCCGAGGTTCTCGATGACCTCGAGGCGGTGATTGACGGTGTCGATCTTTCCGAGGTACGTGCGCTGATCATCACCGGCGCGGGCGAGAAGTCCTTCGTCGCAGGAGCGGATATCGGCCAGATGAGCTCACTCACAAAGGAAGAGGGCGAGGCCTTCGGCAAGAAGGGCAACGATATCTTCCGCAAGATCGAGACACTGGCGATCCCGGTCATTGCTGCAGTAAACGGCTTTGCCCTTGGCGGCGGCAATGAGCTTGCCATGAGCTGCGATATCCGTATCTGCTCTGACAACGCGATGTTCGGCCAGCCCGAGGTAGGCCTCGGAATTACGCCCGGATTCGGCGGCACACAGAGACTTGCACGTCTTGTCAGCCCCGGCATGGCAAAGCAGCTGATCTTTGCTGCAACCAACATCAAGGCTGAGGAAGCATGCCGCATCGGTCTCGTAAACGCTGTCTATCCGCAGGAAGAACTTCTTCCCGCAGCAAAGAAGCTTGCCGGCAAGATCGCTGCAGCTGCTCCGATCGCGGTACGCGCCTGCAAGAAGGCAATTAATGACGGCCTTGAAGCGAACATGGACGACGCACTGGTTATCGAAGAGAAGCTCTTCGGCAGCTGCTTCGAGACCTATGACCAGCAGGAAGGCATGGCCAATTTCCTTCGCAAGAAGGATGACCCGAAGAAGGTCAAGGTTGTTGATTTCCGCAACGAGTAATTAAGTACAATTGTTTATAACAATTATTATGGCAGCGGGGCGAGGGCCCCGGCTGTCGCCAAAGGAGGCATAACATGAAAGTAGGAGTCATCGGCGCCGGCACAATGGGATCCGGCATCGCGCAGGCATTCGCACAGTGTGACGCGGTCGAAACCGTATATCTCTGCGATATCAAGCAGGAATTCGCTGACGGCGGAAGAGCAAAGATCCAGAAGGGGTTTGACAAGAGAATTGCCAAGGGCAAGATGGCACAGGAAGACGCCGACAAGATCATGGGCAAGATCGTCACCGGCCTGAACGAAATCTGCACAGATGCTGATCTTATCGTTGAAGCGGCGCTCGAAGTCATGGATATCAAGAAGGCATGCTTCAAAGAGCTCGAAGAAGTAATCGTAAAGAATCCCGACTGCATCTTCGCATCCAACACTTCTTCTCTGTCCATCACAGAGATCGGCGCAGGACTTCCCAAGCCGATCGTCGGCATGCATTTCTTCAACCCGGCACCTGTCATGAAGCTCGTTGAGGTCATCCAGGGCGCCAACACACCGGATGAGACCGTTGAGAAGGTTAAGGAAATCTCTGTTGCACTCGGCAAGACACCCGTACAGGTCAACGAGGCTGCAGGCTTTGTTGTCAACCGTATCCTTGTTCCCATGATCAACGAGGCAGTCTTTGTTTACAGCGAAGGCGTTTCGGATATCGAAGGCATCGATACTGCCATGAAGCTTGGCTGCAATCATCCCATGGGCCCGCTTGAACTCGGCGACTACATCGGACTGGATATCGTTCTTGCAATCATGGATGTTATCTACAAAGAGACCGGCGATTCCAAGTATCGCGCATGCCCGCTCCTTCGCAAGATGGTCCGCGGCAAGAAGCTCGGTGTCAAGACCGGCATCGGCTTCTATGATTACAGCAGCGGCACAAAGGTTCCGGTAGACAAGAAGTAATTGAAAGGCGTCACAAAAGACAGCGCCTTATACGGCTGATAATGAAAAGCCGAATATACAGGGTCAGGCAGATTTGCCTGGCCCTGTTGCACTGAAAAGCCGGACACCCGTCCGGAAAGACGCAAAAGCCGGACTCCCGGCAGGAATAAAATGAAAGCCGGATGCCCGGAAGGAACGGATCGAATGGCTAAAAAGGAAAAAGAAAAAGACATAAAGACAAATGCGATGCGGATTCTGGAAAGAGAGAACATCCCCTATACGCATATGAGCTATGAGCAGGACGGGGAGTTCGTGGACGGACTCCAGACTGCGGATCATCTCGGCCTTCCGCATGAGGAGGTATACAAGACACTGGTGACCGTCGGGAGCGACCGGCAGCATTACGTCTTCGTCATCCCGATTGAAGAGGAACTGGATTTTAAAAAGTGCGCGAAATCCGTCGGCGTCAAATCTGTTGAGATGATTCATGTAAAGGAACTCTTTGACCTTACCGGATATGTCCGGGGCGGATGCACCGCGATCGGCATGAAAAAGCAGTTTGTCACTAGGATTGACGAGTCCGCCATGCTCCTGGATGAAATCTATATCAGCGGCGGAAAGATCGGCTGCCAGATCCGTTTAAAACCGGACGACTTCCTGAAGGCTGCAGACGCCCGGTATGCCGACCTGGTCAGGATCTGAGGCGCCCGGGAACTGTGAACCGTATTGCACAGCGGCCTGTGAACTGCATTACATAAAGAGAGAAAATGTAGATATGAATAACAAAAACATTTTAGATTATGAAACAGTTGAACTGCTCCCGGAGGAGAATGCCGTTCAGATCATCGACCAGACGCTTCTTCCCGGAAAGACTGAACTGATTAAGCTGCGCACTGCCAAAGAGATCTGGGATGCAATTTACCTTCTGAAGGTCCGCGGAGCCCCGGCGATCGGAGTCGCTGCAGCACTGGGAATCTATATCCTTGTCAACGGCATCGCCTTCGACGGAAAAGACGGACAGACAAAGGCCGATACGCCCGAAAACTATCCTGCAAACTACGATTATCTTTGCGCCAGGTTTAAGGAGATGAAGGACTACCTGGCCTCCTCGAGACCTACGGCAGTCAACCTTTTCTGGGCCCTTAACCGCATGGAAGCGGCGCTGTTAAAGTGGAAGGACAGGGAAGGCACAGTGATCAGCGATGTGAAAGATGCCCTTTGCAAAGAGGCACAGGCCATCCGGGAAGAGGACATCGCCGTATGCCGCAGCATAGGAGAGTACGGCCTTACGCTTGTCAAGCCGGGCGACGGAATTCTCACACACTGCAACGCCGGACAGCTCGCGACAATCAAGTATGGGACGGCAACCGCGCCGATCTATCTCGGACACGAGAGAGGCTACAATTTCCATGTCTACTGTGACGAGACAAGACCCCTCCTGCAGGGCGCGCGTCTTACCGCCTACGAGCTTGCCAGCGCGGGTATTGACGTGACCCTGGAGTGTGACAACATGGTCGCCTCAATCATGAAAGAAGGCAGGATTCAGGCCGTTTTCGTGGGGTGCGACCGCGTGGCCTCCAACGGAGACGCTGCCAACAAGATCGGAACGAGCGTCGTGGCGATGGTGGCCGCAAGATATCACGTCCCGTTCTATGTCTGCGCACCGACCTCAACGATCGACATGTCGCTTGCAAGCGGCTCTGAAATACCGATCGAGCAGAGAAACCCCGACGAAGTGACACAGATGTGGTACGAAAAGCGCATGGCGCCGGAGAATATCAAAGTCTACAATCCCGCGTTTGACGTCACGGATGCAGAACTGATCACCGGTATCATCACAGAGTACGGGATTGCGAGAGCGCCGTATGCGGAGTCTCTGAAAGAGATCTTTGCGAAGAAGGCAGAAGCTAAATAAGTAGTCAGAAGCATGCTTCTAGCAGTAAACTTCTTTTGCGGTAAAGCTTTCGGGTGAAGAATCAGCTGTTGAATATGTGTCCATGCAAGCCGCGCCCACAGGGTGTGCGCGCTCACGGGGTCTCCTCGGAGGCGCTCCGCCGCTTATCTGCCGCCGGCTTCGGAAACAAAATAAAAAACGCAGGGGTCTTGCGACCTCTGCGTTTTTTCTGTATGTGACAAGATTCGAACTCGCGACCTTCTGGTCCGTAGCCAGACGCTCTATCCAGCTGAGCTACACATACACATTGCTGTGACCTTACCGCCACAGCAAAAGATATTTTATCCCATCACAACCTGAACGTCAACCTCTTTTTTATCTGCGCTGTAAGGAATGATGTTGCCATCGATTTTTACGCCGTCTATGCTGAGGTACTGTACGCCCTTCTGGACGTGTCCGGGGTTGGTCACATGGATGTGGTAGACAACGTCCCGGAAGGTTCTGTCGATCTCATAATCGCCGAAATCGGACGGGATGCAGGGATCGATGGAAAGGCCCTTGTGTGTGGGCATGATTCCGAGGATGTACTGTGAGATGTCACAGAAGGTCCATGCCGCAGTGCCG
>CADBPC010000036.1 GCA_902796425.1 uncultured Lachnospiraceae bacterium | reverse complement strand
TGAGAGATGCAGGCCTTACCAATGCGGACCTCGGAAAGGTTCTGCTGGTCGGCGGTTCCACACGTGTTCCCTGCGTACAGGAGAAGGTTCAGCAGCTGACCGGCCACGAGCCGTCCAAGAGCCTTAACCCCGATGAGTGCGTCGCTATAGGCGCAGCTAGCCAGGGCGGCAAGCTGGCAGGCGATGCCGGTGCGGGCGATGTCCTTCTGCTTGATGTAACTCCGCTTTCCCTGTCCATCGAGACCATGGGCGGCATTGCTACAAAGCTGATCGAGAGAAACACAACCATCCCGACAAAGAAGAGCCAGATCTTCTCCACTGCAGCGGATAACCAGACAGCAGTTGATATCAACGTCCTGCAGGGCGAGCGTCAGTTCGCAAGGGACAACAAGTCCCTCGGCCAGTTCAGACTGGATGGAATCCCGCCTGCAATGAGAGGCGTACCGCAGATCGAGGTTACCTTCGCTATCGATGCGAACGGTATTGTTACCGTATCCGCAAAGGATCTGGGTACAGGCAAGGAGCAGCACATCACGATTACCGGCGGCTCCAACATGTCCGATGAGGATATCGAGAAGGCCGTAAAGGATGCCGCAGAGTACGAGGCACAGGATAAGAAGCGCAAGGAAGCGGTCGACGCAAGGAACGACGCAGACGCGATTGTTTTCCAGACAGAGAAGGCCATGAAGGATGCCGGCGACAAGATCAGCGGCGACCAGAAGGCAACTGTTGAGGCCGATATCGCAGACCTGAAGGCTGTTATCGAGAGAACAAAGGACCAGACCGATGTCAGCGACAGCGATGTCGATGCACTGAAGGCCGGCAGAGAGAAGCTCATGAATGACGCCCAGGCTCTGTTTGCCCAGATGTACCAGAACGCGCAGGGCCAGGCAGGCCAGCAGGCAGGCCCGGGACCTGACATGGGCAGCACCTATCAGTCCTCTTCTGACAACAATAATAACGACGATGTCGTTGACGGAGACTACAGAGAGGTGTAATCTGATTTCTTCAGAAAGACACTATCAGTAAAAGGTTGAAAATATTTGCCCGGGGCATATGCGTGCTCCGGGCAATAACCCTGTTTTTAAGGGACTTAAAATACTCTGGTTTCCGGGAAAATAATCCCGGGATCCGGGGTGCTTACAATTAAATTGTCTGATTACGGGAAAAACAGATGGCAGAGCAGAAAAGAGATTATTACGAGGTACTCGGCGTAGGCAGGGATGCTTCCGAGGAAGAGATCAAGAAGGCATACCGTGTTCTGGCTAAAAAATATCATCCGGACGTAAACCCGGGGGATAAAGAGGCGGAGAAGAAATTCAAGGAGGCGTCGGAGGCGTACGCTGTCCTGAGCGATACCGAAAAGCGCCGCCAGTATGACCAGTTCGGCCACTCCGCATTTGACGGAACGGGCGGCTTCGGAAGCGGCGGCTTTGATTTCAACGGCGCGGATTTCGGTGATATTTTCGGCGATATCTTCGGTGATATTTTCGGAGGCTCAAGGTCGAGAAGCGCGGGGAACGGCCCCATGAAGGGGGCAAATATCCGCACGAGTGTCCGGGTTACGTTCAACGAGGCGGTCTTCGGTACGGAAAAGACGCTCACGCTGAACTTAAAGGATCCATGCCCTACCTGCGGCGGAACCGGAGCAAAGCCCGGCACCAGCCCGAAGATGTGTCCCAAGTGCAGCGGCAAGGGCCAGGTGGTCTATACGCAGCAGTCCTTCTTCGGGACGATGCGAAACGTCCAGACCTGCCCGCAGTGCAGCGGCAGCGGCAAGATCATCGAGGACAAGTGCACGACCTGCGGAGGCAGCGGCTACACGACCAGTAAGAAGACGATCTCTGTTTCGATTCCCGCCGGTATCGACAACGGACAGAGCGTCCGTATCCGTGAGAAGGGCGAGCCCGGAATCAACGGCGGCCCCAGAGGAGATCTTCTGGTTGAGGTCATTGTCGAGCAGGATCGCAGATTCGTTCGCCAGGACTACGATATTTACTCCACCGTCGCAATCAGCTACGCGATCGCGGCTCTCGGCGGTTCTGTCGTAATTGAGACCGTGGACGGCCATGTGATCTACGACGTAAAGGCGGGCACACAGACCGACACGAGGGTCAGACTGAAGGGCAAGGGCGTTCCCACCCTGCAGAACAGAAACGTCAGGGGCGATCACTATGTCACCCTGGTTGTCGAGACACCGGACAAGCTCAGCAAGGAAGCAAAAGAACTCCTGCGTCAGTTCGACGAGCTGACAGGCGACAGCCTGAACGCCGCCGCCAGAATCGAGAGCGGCGAGGCCCAGCCTCAGCAGCACGAGGCCAGGAAGAAGGGCTGGAAGTTCGGGAAGAAGTAAATGCCGGAAAAGGCTGCGGGAATCAGAACCCGGCAGCTTGAAATAAAAAAGAATTGGTGCAGTCAGATTTATGAAGTGGATGAGATTCAGAATCAGGACACTGAGCCAGGCCGAGGATATCCTTGTCAGCGAGATGGAGGAGATCGGCCTTTTCGGCGCGCAGATTGAGGACCATGTGCCGCTCACCGCGCAGGAAAAGGAGCAGATGTTCGTAGATATAATGCCGCAGGAGCCGGAGGATGACGGCACAGCCGTTCTGTCCTTCTTCCTTGAGGAGGATGAAGAGGGGCGGCCTGTCCTTGTGCTGCCCGCAGAGGACGAAGCTGTCGCAGCCGGATCGGAAGATGCCGGGTCAGCTGCGGACGAAGAAGGTGCGGACGAAGAAGGCGCGGCAGGACCTGGCGAAGGCGGATCAGCCGCGGCAGGTTTCGGTGAAGACAGATCCTATAACGTGGAATCCGCCGGCAATGACGGAATGGTCAGGCGCCCTGTGGAGCCTGAGGAGATAGTCCGCCGTATTAAGGAAAAGCTGGCAGAGGTCAGTCAGTACTGCGATATCGGCGAGGGGACGGTCAGCGTCAGTGAGACGGAGGACGTCGACTGGATCAACAACTGGAAGCAGTATTTTCACCAGTTTTATATCGACGATATCCTTGTGATCCCGTCCTGGGAGGAGGCGCCGGATACAGGCAAGGACGGCATTGTTTTCCATATTGATCCGGGAACCGCGTTCGGAACCGGCATGCATGAGACAACGCAGCTGTGCATCCGCCAGATCAGGAAGTTCCTCACAAAGGATACGGTGATGCTGGACGTCGGCACGGGAAGCGGCATTCTGTCGATCCTCTCTTTGATGTTCGGCGCGAAATGCTGTGTGGGAACGGATCTCGATCCCTGCGCGCCGCCGGCAATCGAGGATAATATGAAGGCCAACGGCGTCGACAGCGATAAGTTCAAGGTCATCCTCGGAAACCTGATCAGCGACGAAGCGGTCCAGAAGGAGGTCGGAGAGGGCGCCTACGATATCGTGGCGGCCAATATTCTTCCGAGCGTATTAATCCCGCTGACGCCGGTCGCGGCAAGATGCCTTAAGCCCGGCGGAATCTATATTACGTCCGGCATTATCGACGGAGCGCAGCAGAGCGTCATGGATGCCTGCACGGAGGCGGGACTTACCGTCATTGACGAGACAGTGCAGGGCGAGTGGCACTGCGTTGTGGCAAGAAAGGACGGGTGAACCTGATGCTTCACCTTTTCTGTGCGGATGCCGGCAAAGAAAAAGAAATTCTGGAGATTACGGGGAGCGACGTCAACCACATCCGGAATGTGATGCGGTTAAAGCCCGGGGACGAAATCAGTGTCAGCAACGGGTTTGACGGCAGGGAGTATCGCTACGGAATCGAATCGGAGGAGGAGACGCGGGTCGTCTGCCGCCTTCGTTTTGTAAAGGAGGCGGACACGGAGCTTCCGGTGAAGGTATATCTTTTCCAGGGCCTTCCCAAGGCGGACAAGATGGACCTTATCGTGCAGAAGGCGGTTGAGCTGGGAGTTTACTCGGTGATTCCGGTCAGCATGGCAAGGTGCGTCGTAAAGCTCGACAAGGCAAAAGGCGCAAAGAAGGCGTCCAGATGGCAGGCGATCGCGCAGTCGGCAGCCCAGCAGTCCCGAAGGACATATGTGCCGGAGGTGACGGAGCCGATGACCATGCAGGAAGCGCTTGCCTTCGCTAAGGAAAAGACGGACCACATCATCCTGCCCTATGAACTTCAGGAGTGCGACAGCTCGACAAATCTGGTCCTGGACGCCATCCGCCCGGGCGAGAGCATTTCAGTGTTTATCGGGCCGGAGGGCGGCTTTGAGCCGTCCGAGGCAGACGCGGCACTGGAAGCGGGTGCAAAAAAGATCTCCCTCGGAAGGAGGATCCTTCGGACAGAGACCGCGGGACTTGCCTTCCTTTCATGGATGATTTACCTTATGGAAATACGCGAACAGAAAGAATAGAACTATGCGGGAAATTTATCTTGATAATTCCGCGACTACGAGGTGTTTTCCCGAGGTCGCGCAGCTGATAAGCGACATATTGCTTGAGAGGTACGGCAACCCATCGAGCCTTCACCACAAGGGCGTTGAGGCGGAGCAGGAGCTGAGGAAGGCAAAACAGATCCTTGCGCAGATTTTGAAGTGCAATGCTTCAAATCTTTACTTCACCTCCTGCGGCACGGAGTCGGATAACCTTGCGATTATCGGCGCCGCGAGGGCGAATGCGCGAAGGGGAAGACATCTTATTACGACAAAGATCGAGCACCCCGCCGTGCTGGAGACCATGAAGTATCTGGAGGGCGAGGGGTATGAGATCACTTACCTTCCCGTTGACGAGAACGGTCTTGTCAGCCCGCAGCAGGCGGCGGACGCGGTGAGGGAGGACACGATCCTTGTCTCTGTCATGCACACGAACAACGAGATCGGAGCCCTGGAGCCCGTCAGTGAGATCGGCGCCGCGATCAAGGCAAAGAACCCGAAGGTCCTGTTCCATGTGGACGCGGTGCAGGGTTTTGGCAAGGCGGTGATTCATCCGAAGAAGATGAATATCGACCTGCTGGCTGCGAGCGGCCACAAGATCCATGCGCCGAAGGGGATCGGCCTTTTGTATGTCGGAGACAATGTAAAGATCAATAACATCATCTACGGCGGCGGGCAGCAGGGCGGCATGCGCTCCGGGACGGAGAACGTCGCCGGCATCGCGGGAATGGCCCTCGCGGCAAAGCTTCTCTACGACCATCTGGACGAAGAGCTGGACAAACTCTATGCGATGAAGGAAACCTTCATTCAGAGGGTGAGCGCGATGCCCGGCATGAGAATAAACGGACTGACGGGAAGAGAGAGCGCGCCGCATGTCATCAGCCTTTCCGTGGAAGGCGTCAGGGCAGAGGTGCTGCTCCACGCACTTGAGGACAAGGGAATTTTTGTATCCTCGGGAAGTGCATGTTCCTCCAACCGGCCGCACATTTCGGCGACGCTATCGGCGATCGGAACTCCGGACAAGCTTCTCGACAGCACGATCCGGATCAGTACATCGGTTATGAACACGCAGGAGGACATGGACGCGGCGGCAGCGGCGCTGGAAGAGCTCGTCCCGCTCCTTCGCAGATACACGAGGCATTGAGATAGAATCGCAGAAAATAAGGCAGTGAGGGCAGAATGAAATACCAGTCTTTTTTGATTAAGTACGCGGAAATAGCGATCAAGGGCAAGAACCGTCATATCTTTGAGGAGGCTCTGGTCCAGCAGATCAAGATTGCGTTAAAGCGCTGCGAGGGCTCCTTTTCCGTCTCCAGGACGAGCGGAAGAATGTTCGTCGATGCGCTGACGGATTATGACTACGACGAGGTTACGACAGCGCTCGGCTATGTCTTTGGAATTGTCGGCATCTGCCCCGTGAGGATCATGGAGTTGAAGGAGCCGGAGGAGTTAAAGCGCGCCGCGGCGGAGTTTTTCGGCGAAGAGTATCCCGACAGGCATGTGACCTTCAAGGTGCACACAAGGCGTCTTGCAAAGAACTATCCGCTGGATTCCCAGGAGCTGAACGCGGAAATCGGCGAGGCGATCCTGATGGCCTATCCGGACGCGAAGGTCGATGTGCATGAGCCCGAGGTCATGTTCCATGTGGAGGTCAGGGAGAGGGTGTACATGTACTCGCATGTCCTGCCCGGCCCGGGAGGACTTCCCTGCGGGAGCGGCGGAAAGGCAATGCTCCTTCTGTCGGGCGGTATCGACTCCCCCGTTGCGGGATATATGTGCGCAAAGCGCGGCCTGAAGATCGACGCGACCTATTTCAACGCGCCGCCCTATACGAGCGAGAGAGCGCTGCAGAAGGTCATCGACCTCGCATCGATCGTCGCCCGCTACACAGGCCCTATTTACCTTCACAATATCAATTTCACGGAGATCCAGCTGTACATCTACGAGAAGTGCCCGCATGACGAGCTGACGATCATCATGCGGCGCTTTATGATGCGCATCGCGGAGAGGATCGCGAAGGCGACAGAGTGCGAGGCCCTGATCACCGGCGAGAGCATCGGCCAGGTCGCTTCCCAGACCATGCGCTCTCTTGCATGCACCAACGAGGTCTGCACGCTTCCCGTGTTCCGCCCGCTGATTGCCTTTGACAAGGAAGATATCATCGCGATCTCCAGAAAGATCGACACCTACGATACCTCCATCCTTCCGTACGAGGACTGCTGCACAATCTTTGTTGCTAAGCATCCCGTGACCAAGCCCAATGTGGAGGTGATCCGGCGCCACGAAAAGAATCTTGACGAGAAGATCGATGAGATGGTGGACCGCGCGATCGAAACCGATGAGCTGATCATCGTGGACCGCGACGGATACCGCGTAGTCGGCAAGGAGTAAAAACATAAAAAATAAAAACAAGAAGCAAAAGGACGTTTACGAATTGTATTTTGCAGTTCGTAAACGTCTTTTTTACTATTCATTGACGGCGTCACGGCGCTTATCTGCCGAATGCAAAGCTTTGAGATAACGGATTAATCAGAAAAGCCGAAGAATGAGCAGGCTTAAGCCGCAAAATGAGCAGCTTTGGCCTGCTCATCTTATGTGCCGATCATGTATACTGTTATTATAAACAGGACAGACAGGAGGAAGCCGTGGATTTCATAAAAGAAAAAATTCGTGTCATGACAGAGAAGCTCGAACAGCTTCGAACCCTTGATTCCATCCCGCTGGAATATGAATATATTCCGTGCCCGGAGTACAAGACATCCAACATTCCTCCTGCGGAGGACGCCGGGTGGACAGCAGCCTCGGAGAAAACACTTTTTGACGGGATCGATACACATTACTGGCTGCATGTCAGAGTCCCGGAAGATCTGTCAGCCGATGCCTGCGGCAGTACCTGCGGCGAGACGCCGGACTATCCGGCTGATGCCTGCGGCAGAACCGTCGGCGAGGCGCCGGCCGGTCTTAAGGTGAGCCCGGAGCTGCGGCTCAGTGTAAAGACTGGGCGTGAAGGACAGTGGGATGCGACAAATCCCCAGTTCACCGTATTTACCCGCGGCAGCGCGCAGCAGGCGCTTGACGTAAATCATACCTGGTACCCGCTGGAGCCCGGACGGGAATATGATTTGTACCTGTATCTCTATACCGGCATGCTGGGAGGCAATTTCCCCGTATCGATCCGGCTGGACGTCATCGATCCGGAGACGGAAGCTCTGTATTACGACATCCATGTCCCCTATCTTGCGATGCTGGAGCTGGGCGAGAATTCTTACGATTATATCAGGATCCGGGACTGCCTGGACAAGGCGCTGTTTCTCCTTGACCTCAGGGACGTCCGCTCCGACGGATTCAGGAAAAGCGTCCGGGAGGTCAGAGGATTCCTGAAGGAAATTTTCTATAACGGAATCTGCGGCGGAAAAGAGGCGTCCGTCAGCTGCATCGGCCACACGCATATCGATGTCGCGTGGCTCTGGACCGTTGCCCAGACAAAAGAAAAGGCGCAGCGGAGCTTCTCGACAGTCATTCAGATGATGAAACGCTTCCCGGAATATATTTTCATGTCGAGCCAGCCCCAGCTGTATCGGTTCGTCAAAGAAAATGATCCGGAGCTGTACGGGGAAATAAAGAAAGCGGCTGCAGAGGGAAGGTGGGAGCCGGAAGGCGCCATGTGGCTGGAAGCGGACACGAACCTCATCCACGGGGAGAGCCTGATACGCCAGATCCTTTACGGGAAACGGTTTTTGAAGGAAGAGTTTGGCGTAGACAGCCACATACTCTGGCTCCCGGATGTTTTCGGCTACAGCGGAGCCCTGCCGCAGATTCTGCGAAAGTGCGGCGTGGATCAGTTCTTTACCGCCAAGATGAGCTGGAGTGAGTCAAACAAGCTTCCGAATGACACCTTCCTGTGGGAGGGTATAGACGGAAGCCGGGTTTTTGCGTCTATTATAAAGACCTACGTCTGCCAGCTGGATCCGAAGACCCTAAAGAGCACCTGGGAAAACTATAAAAACAAGTCGCTGACCGATAATACTCTGGTAACCTTCGGCTATGGAGACGGAGGCGGCGGTCCCACACCGGAGATGATGGAAAACTATGAGAGGTTAAAGTACGGAATTCCGGGAATCCCGAAGGCAAAAATCGAAAAGGCCGGGGACTTTTTCCGCAGGATCGAAGAGGACTTTAATAAGAATACGAAGGAGCTGCGTCATACGCCGAAATGGGTCGGCGAAATGTACCTCGAGATGCACCGCGGCACCTATACCTCCCAGGCAAGGAATAAGAAAAACAACCGCAAAAGCGAGCTGCTGTACCTGATGCTTGAGAGTGCGGCAGCTGCGGACATGATCCTGAACGGCGGTGAATATCCGTCGGATCTGATCCGAAGAAATACGGAAAACATCCTGCTGAACCAGTTCCACGATATCATCCCCGGCTCATCCATCGGGCCGGTCTATAAGGTGACGGACCGGGAATACGAAAGGATCCTGTCGGAAGGCCGGAACATTCTCGAGGAGAAGCTGGAAGCAATTCAGGACAATCTGGACACAGCCGGCGGCATTTTTGTCTACAATCCGACACCCTTTGAGATCAGCGATATCGTAACCGCTGACGGGACGGCTTATCAGGCCGGGAGCATCCCCGCGCACGGCTGGAAAGTGATCCCTGAAGAGGCCGGAAGAAGTGTGCTCCCCGAAATGCCCGGCAGCAGCGCTGCAGACACTCAGGCAGGCATCCTGGTCGGAGACCGCCTGCTTGAAAATGATGTTATAAGAGTGACGTTCAACGACAGGTATCACATTGTTTCCGTATACGACAAATCCGCCTGCAGGGAGGTCATCGAAGAGGGCCGGGAGGGAAATGTCCTCGAGGTCTATGAGGACTATCCGCGCGCCTATGACGCATGGGAGATAACCAGCTACTATAAACAGAAGAAATGGATCGCGGATAACGTCTGCAGCGTGCAGGTCCTTCCGGACGGAATCAGGGTAAACAGGAAATACGGACATTCCGAAATCATGCAGAATATCCGCATAAGACCGGGCTCAAAGAGAATCGATTTTGAGACAGTCATCGACTGGCATGAGGACCACGTGCTGCTGAAGGCGGCCTTCCCTGTCACGATCCGCAGCATGAACGCCACTTATGATATCCAGTTCGGCCACCTGCAGCGCCCCACGCATCAGAACACGGGGTGGGATGCAGCGAAATTCGAAGTCTGCGCGCATAAATGGGCGGACCTCTCCGAAGGAAACTATGGTGTCAGTATCCTGAATGACTGCAAGTACGGCTACAGCGTCGACGGGAATATCATGAGCCTCTCCCTCCTGAAGGCGGCGACGTACCCCGATCCTGACGCGGACCGCGGAATGCAGAGCTTTACGTATTCCCTTTATCCGCATGAGGGAGACTTCAGGACAGGAAAGACGCTCAGGGAGGCGTATCTTCTGAACACGCCGCTCATGGCAAAGAGAATTCCTTCCGCAGGCGGGGCTCTTCCGGAGAACTATTCACTGGTTTCCTGCGACCGGGAAAATGTCCTGATTGAGACAATCAAAAAGGCGGAGGCGGATGATTCGGTCATTGTACGGCTTTACGAGGCGTATGACCAGAAAACAAATGTGAAAATAAAACCTGCCTTTGAGTACTTAGCTGTTTACCTCTGCGATCTTCTGGAAAATAATATAAGAGAGCTGCAGGTCACGGACGGCGGCGTCGAACTGAATGTGACAAACTTTGAAATCATTACGCTGAAATTTGTGAGGTGAAGATGAAAATGATGATGAGCGAACGTATTGATGTCTGGACTGAGGGAGAATACAGCTACCCGCTGGCATTCGGTTTTAAGCCGAATTTCAGGACTTATATTCACCCGGATGATGAGATAAGGCCGGCGGTCATTGTTGTACCGGGCGGAGCATACTGGGTGGTTTCGCCGACCGAGGCGGGGATCGTGGCAGAGAAGTTCTATGATTTCGGCTTCAATGCATTTGTTTTCACATATACAACGAATATGCTGCAGATGGAACCGTTAAAGGACCAGCCGATGAGAGACCTCGGCAGGGCGGTCCGCCTGATCCGCAAAAACGCGGCGGATTATAAAATCGATCCGGGGAAAATAGCGCTCTGCGGCTTTTCCGCGGGAGCCCATCTGTGCGGGAGCCTCTGCGTCCATTATGGCGATGTGACCGAGACAGATCCTGAGTTATCCGCAGTTTCCTGCAGGCCGGACGCCGCCATACTGAGCTATCCGGTAATCACATCGGGAGAAAAGAGGCATCAGGGATCTTTTGATGCGCTTCTTGGCTTCCAGCCGACGCAGGAAGAGCTTCAGTATTATTCTCTGGAAACGCAGGTGACAAAGGATACGCCGCCGTGTTTTCTGTGGCAGACCGCGACAGATGAAACGGTCCCGGTGGAGAACAGTTATCTGTTCGCATCGGCGTTAAAGGAGTGCGGCGTGACCTTCGAGCACCATGTTTTCCCAAGAGGAGTGCACGGAGTATCCCTGGCGGATGAGAGATGGGCGGCAAATGATTTCGGGGATCCCTATACTCTGGAGCAGACAACGAATACCGTTGAAGCTGTAAAAAGAGGCGAGGTTGAAGTTTCCGAAGCTGCGGCGGCCGTTCTGGACTGGCCGGAAAATGATAATCAGCCAGAAAGAGAGGCGATGCCGGAAGTGGCAGTCTGGCCGCTCCTTGCCAGGAATTTCCTGGAGCTGGTGTTTGAGGGAAAATAAAAAGCATTTCCCGGAGCTGGTGTTTTAGAGGAAACAGAAATGATCAGAAAATACACGATCGGCAATCCGATTCCCACGGCCTCTGTCGTCACAAGGATCGAGGCTGAAGAAGGGGCGCTGCCCGGATGGACTGTTGACCGGGCGGGAAAGGCCCTGTCTTACCGAATGCAGGAAAATGACCTTGTCTATGGGCTTGGCGAGACGGTCCGCGGAATGAACAAGCGCGGCTGGATTTACACGAGTGACAATACGGATGATCCGTTCCATCTGGA
This sequence comes from uncultured Lachnospiraceae bacterium, assembly GCA_902796425.1. Lineage (GTDB taxonomy): Bacteria > Bacillota > Clostridia > Lachnospirales > Lachnospiraceae > CAG-791. Next base: position 24,446 of record CADBPC010000036.1, on the reverse strand, counting down.
AGAAAAGAAGTCCCTGTACGCGTCGCAGAATTTCATAATGCTTCTTGGCGAAAACGCCCTGTTCGGGTTATATGTCGATACGCCGGGGGTTGTTCATTTTGATATCGGATTTACGGATTACAGTACGCTGACCATCCGCTTTGATGATTTTGACGCGGATATCTATCTGATCACGGAGGGCACTCCCCGCAGGATCGTAAAGGAGCTGCGGGGACTTACGGGCAGGAGCTATATCCCGCCGAAGTGGGCCTTTGGCTACGGCCAGAGCAGATGGGGCTATTTAACCGCGGACGACGTGCGGAAAGTGGTCGATACATATCGTAAAGAAGACATACCGGTTGACAGTGTTTACCTCGACATTGACTACATGGAGAAATATAAGGACTTTACGATCAATGAGGAGACCTTCCCTTCCTTTGGAGACTTTGTTGCGGAAATGAAGGAGCAGGGCGTGCACCTTGTCCCGATCATCGATGCGGGCGTAAAGATTGAGGAAGGCTACAGCGTCTATGAGGAAGGCGTCAGAAACAAGTATTTCGTAACGAAAGAGGACGGAAGCGAACTGGTTGCGGCCGTATGGCCCGGAAGAGTGCATTTTCCCGACTTCCTTAATACACAGGCAAGGAAATGGTTCGGCAGATGCTATTCTTTCCTTCTGGACAAGGGCATTGACGGATTCTGGAACGATATGAACGAGCCGTCCATCTTCTTTACGGAAGACCGGCTGCAGGATGTGTTCCGGAAGATGGAGAACTACAGGGGCAGGAATCTGGGCATCAGGGAGCTGTCCGAGTTCAAAGGACTGGTCCTGTCTCTTGCGAATAACCGGGACGACTATAAGAGCTTCTACCACAATTATGACGGCGTGCGTGTGCGGCACGATAAAGTGCACAATATCTACGGCTTCCAGATGACGCGCGCGGCAGGAGAGGCCTTTGAGGAACTGTGCCCGGATAAGAGAATACTGATTTTTTCCCGCTCGTCTTACATCGGGATGCACCGCTATGCCGGCGTGTGGACCGGGGACAACAGGTCCTGGTGGAGCCATATAAGGCTCAATATCCAGCAGATGCCGGCCCTGAACATGTGCGGCTTTCTGTACAGCGGGGCGGACACAGGCGGGTTTGGCGCAGACGTTACGGAGGACCTTCTGATGAGGTGGCTGGGCGTCAGTATCTTCATGCCCTTATTCAGGAACCACTCCGAGCTGAACACGCGCTTCCAGGAGTTCTACCGATTCCCGAAGGTCAGGCAGTTCCGTGACCTTATCCGGCTCCGGTATGCGCTGCTTCCATATATCTATTCCGAATTTATGAAGGCGGCGCTTGGAGATGATATGTATGCGCTGCCGCTTGCGTTTGTCTACGGGGATGATGAGAGGGCACGCCGTGTCGAGGACCAGCTCCTCATCGGCGAGAGCATCATGATCGCTCCGGTTTATGAACAGAACGCAGTCGGCAGGTATGTGTATCTTCCCGAAGACATGAAACTGATCCGTTTCAGGGCGTATAATGATTATGACGAAGAAATCCTGCCGGATGGAGATCATTTCATTCCGCTTAAGCTGAATGAAGCGGCGGTATTTCTTCGCAAAGGACACTGCCTTCCCTTCGCGGACCTTTCCGCGTCGCCGGATCCGGTAAGGAGTGCAGACGACGCGTTCGCCTGCCCGCTGAAGTATATCACCTTCGATGCCCGCCCGGAGGATTATCTCAGATATGACGACGACGGCATCACACGCATTTGAAAGAAGATCAGGAACTGGTAGGGGGAAAAATGAGTTATCGGATGATCATCGCAGACGATGAGAAAATGCTCATTCAGCTTGTCAGGAAGCTTGGGCACTTTGAACAGCTTGGGATAGAAATCATTGATGAGTGTTACGACGGAGAAAGCGCGCTGGAAAGCATTCTGAAGAACAGGCCGGATTTTGTTCTCTCTGATATACAGATGCCGGTTTACGACGGCCTGGAGCTGATAGAACGAGTGAATCGGAAGGAGCCGGATATCCTGTTTGTTCTCCTTTCAGGCTACCGTTATTTTGAGTATGCCAGGAGCGCGATTCAGCTCAATGTTGTCGACTATCTGCTGAAGCCTGTGGAGGAGCAGCAGCTTAACGAGATCCTTTACAAGGTCTGCCGTCTGGTGGACCAGAAACGCCTGGCTTCTCAGGACAGGGCGTCACTGGAATCGTATCAGTCGGCAGAGGAAGAAAATAGAAGAAAGCTGTTTCTGGAGGAGATTTTAAAGTCAGGCAGTTCAGGGGATCCGGTCAGCTGCAGCAGAGAGATGATCGAAGAAAAGTACGGGATACAGATAACTCATCCGCTGTATCAGGTTCTAGTCATCGATACAAGTCTTTCAGAGATCTTAGGCGCAAAGCGAACGGCCTATTTTGATAAACTCGGCAGATTCCTGAAAGAGTCATTTCCCGACAGGGTGAGGTTTTTTCATTTTCCCGACTGCCGCAGGGACTACCTTCTCCTGAACTATTGCGCCAAAGACAGATCAGCTGTTTCATCAGGAATTTCGATGCTGTATTACAGCATACGTGATCTTGGAGAAATCTACGGGGAGTTCAGGGTGACCATCGGTCAGAGCGAGCCGCAGACAGATACTCCGCTGCTGCCGGCGGCGGCGCGCCAGGCGCTGATTTCATCATATGGGCGCTTCATATTCTACGGAAGCCAGATTATCCGCTACAGCCAGATCGCGGATCTGAGACATATCGCGCCGGACGCCGTGTTTTCCGCAGAAGATCTCAAAGCCATCAGTGACGGCGTCAGGTACTTCAGAAGTGATGAGCTGGGAGAGCTTTTCCAGAAGATATCATTCAGGGTACAGAATCTGCAGAACCCGTTTCCGGGTGATCTTCTGAGGGTTTTCGGCCGGGTCCGGGATGCGGTTCTTGGCGCCGTCCAGGATGATCAGGAGCGGGAAGATCTCGGCATGGCGATGGAAGAGGCTGAGCAGAAGGTCAGAAGCGCGGATCAGGTAATCCGGGCATACTATCAGGAGGTTGAAAAATACACCACCGCCAAACATCGCCAGCTCAGTGAGAGAATGGCAAGGCCGGTTGAGGAGACGGTCCGCTTTGTGCACAGCAGATATGCCGAAGCGATCTCTCTGGAGGATGCTGCCAGGCAGGCGGGTGTGAGTGCGTCCTACCTCAGCCGTGTCTTTAAGGAGAAGACCGGGGTCGGCTTCAGTGAATATCTGACGCAGGTCCGAATCGAGGAGTCACAGCGCCTTCTGTCCATGACCGGCCTGTCAGTAAAAGAGATCGCATTGCAGGTCGGGTACCCGGATGAAAAATATTATGCAAAGCTTTTTAAAAAAGCGACGGGGATCAAGCCCTCGGACTACAGGCGCCTGTACGGATAAAGAACCGGAAAGGAGCGGCTTTGCAGGAGAGATATTTATAAGCACAGGTGTCAGAGCGGGATGAAAAAGCTGCGGTATATTGAAATTGTGATGATTGTCCTGGCGCTTGCTCTGGCAGGCGTCGGTCTGCTGAAAGGAAGCGTTTTCATTCTGCTTTCCGGAGCCGCGCAGCTGGCGGCATCGGTAATTCTTTTATGGCAGACGCTCCGGGAAGAAAATATCGAGAAATATCTCATCTCACAGGTACGTGCGAAGGACCGAACCGTGAAATGGGACGAGAGCGAGATTGAACAGCTCGAGCTCCTGCGCCGAAGGTCTGATTTTTCCGCCCTTCAATATCAGATCAATCCTCATTTTCTTTACAATACACTTGATACGATCCGGGCACACGCTCTGTTGGAAGGCCAGGAAGATATTGCCGCCATGACAGAGAAGCTTTCCCGGTTTTTCCGCTATGCGATCAGCAACCGGGATAATCTGGTGCGTATCGAGGAGGAGACAGAGCACATAAGGGATTATTACTATATTCAAAAGCAGCGCTTCGGTGACCGGTTTGAAATGCAGATTGACATGGAAAACGACCAGATTGGCCAGTATTATCTGCCAAAGCTGACCCTTCAGCCGCTTGTTGAGAACGCTGTCACACACGGCCTGGAAAAGGTGCGCAGAAAAGGTAAGGTGAATATACGCCTTTATGAGACTCAGTCCAATGTGGTAATTATAGTCAGTGACAACGGGGCAGGCATGACAGAGGATGCACTCTTTGCGCTGAACGGCAGGCTGAAGGACTCCAAAATCCGCGTGCCGACAAGAACCGGAAGGAACAACGGCATTGCCATTCAGAATGTGAACGCCAGAATCCGGCTGACATTCGGAGAGGAATACGGAATTCATTACCGCTCCGCTCTGGGTGAAGGAACATCGGCGGTGGTCACAATACCGAAGGTTGACGACTTTGCAAGATCGAAATATGAAATACAGGATCAGGGACAGACAACATAAGAGCTGTACCGGACAGATGCTTTGAGGGGGACTTTGGCTGCGTATGCAGGAAGTACTGCGGATTGTCGATGTAACAAAAAAATCAGAGAAGAGCCAGGGAGACTTAAGAGGATATAATCTCGAGGTCTGCCGGGGTGAGATCGTCTACGTCTACGGCCCGGCGGGGAGCGGCATCAGGACACTCTTTGAACTGCTGGACACAGACCGGAACACGACGGACGGCAAAGTCCTGGGACCTGCCGGGTCTGCGGACAGCATTTATATCAGCCAGGAAGGAAGGAATCTGATTGAAAACCTGACTGTGGCGGAGAACATGGAGATTGAGTCCGGAAGACCCCTGTATGGGATCTATCGGAATAAGCAGGTCGTCGGGAAAGCGGAGCGGTACCTGGAGGAATCGGGACTGTCCATACGGGCGGATATGTGCGTCCGGGAGCTGACACAGACGCAGAAACACCTCCTCAGTATTGTCAAGGCCAGAATGCAGCATGCCTCTCTTGTGGTCCTGGACTGTACGACGATGACATATGAAGAACAGGAAATACCACAGCTTGCGGCACTCCTTTGCCGGTACAGGGACCAGGGAGTGTCTTTTTTAATTCTGTCAGAGAGGCGGGGAGAACTGGCCAAAATCAGTGACAGGGTACAGAGAATGAGCCGGGGAAGGGATTTGATGGAGTGGTATGGCAGAGAGCTGGAAGAGCTTACGGCGAACAGACCGGGGTCGGACAAAAGCGGGTTCAGGGATTCTTCCGAAGCTGCAGACGGGGAGAAGTCGTTTGAAGGAATTCTCGACCTGATGGGCGAGACCGGAAGATCTCTTCAGGACAGACTAAGGACCATCCGCAGGGAAAACCGCCTGACATGGCAGCAGAACGTAAGGCTTCCCGATTTTCCGGAAGACAGGTTCTGTGTGGATGGAGCTGTCCTGATTCCGAGAAAGAGTGCATTGATGCTGTGTGAAAATATGACGGTCAGGGAGAATGTCCTGATGTCGATACCGCGCCGTGTTTCCGGAGGACTCCTTTTGCCGGTGCGTCGGAGCATGGAAGATAATGTGATGGCAAGATTTCACGAGGTGACGAATATCGAAGGAGACAAAACGCCGGTCGCCGGTCTTTCGCTGGTTGAAAAAAAAATCCTGTCCGCCTGCCGGTGGGAGCTTTCAAAACCGAAGACAATGCTCTTTGAGAACCCGTTCTGGGGAATGGATCTGTCCGAGGAAGAGGAGTTTCTGGTGTATCTGAGACATCTGAAAAAGGATGGTATCAGAGTTATTCTCTTTTCCGGCGTATTGTCCGAAATCGACCGCTGGTGCGAGCGGATTATCTGTCCGTAAGGAGTCTGTAAGGTAAAAAAATACCCCCTGCATGGCAAAAAATTCCACCTCTCGCAGGTAAAGCCGGATGCTATATTCATATCGAAACAGGCAGGGACCGGTTCGGGTCCGCCGGAAAAACAAATACATCCATAGAGAGGTAAAAATGAAAAAGAGAATTGCAGCAGCAGTAATTGCTATGACCATGGCCGCAAGTCTTGCCGCCTGCGGATCCGGTTCCGCACCGGCACCGGCAGCAGCAGAGCCTGCACCGCAGGAGACTGTGGAGGAAAAAACCGAAGAAGCGGAAAGCACTGCAGAGGAGAGCAGTGAGGCTGCAGAGTCCGCAGGAGAGGTCATGGAGTATATGACCTATGAAGAAAGAGGAATCGGCTATGAGGATGAAGAGTGGTTCCCGAAGGGCTCCAAGCTGGGTATGTCCACCATGACCCTTGGCGCGGAATTCTTCTCGGCACTTGACGATTCCATGCATAAGTATTTCGAAGAGGGTGGCTATGAGATGGTCACTGTATCCTTCGAAGGAAATGCCGCGACGCAGGTCTCGGACATCGAGAACCTGATGAACATGGGGTGCGACGCGATTATGCTCTTTGTTTCCGACAGAGAGGCCGTCAAGGATGTCTGCAGAAAGGCTGTTGAGCAGGGTATCAAAGTCTATCCCATCGCGACATGGATGGATGACAGAAGCACTTACACATACTGCCAGGGCACAGATCAGTATCAGACAGGTGTCGGCGCTGCCGAGATGGCTGCGGACTGGATTGATGCCACGTTCCCGGATGCAGAGGACGGCTCGATTGAGGTTGCTGTAATCGGCAACAGCCAGACAGAGGAATCCCAGGCAAGAACTGACGGTATGTACACCGTCGAGCAGCTGACCAGTAAGGCAAAGGTTGTTGAGATGTTCGACCTTAGCGGTGCGACTGATGCAAACATGAAGGCCCAGGAATATGCGGATATCATGACCGGCAAATATCCTGACCTGAAGGTTATCCTTGCTTACGGTGTTGACTCCGAGCTCGGCTCCAACGAGGTCTATATGAGAGATGCCTCCCTCGACAGAGAGCACTTCGGTATCTTCGGTGTGGACAGTTCGATGGTTGCCTATGAGCAGATCGGCCTTTCCAGAACAAACGAATCCATGATCCGCGGCACTTACAACCTCGGCGATGATCTTGCAATGAGCATGTACTGCCTTGCAACCGGCCAGAACAACAAGTATGCGGATGAAAACGGCTACATCAGCGAGCCCGGAACAAAGGTTACAGCTGAGAACGTGGACAGCTTCCTAAATAAATAATATATCAGGAAGACGGCGGAACAAGGTTTCGCTGAACACCTTCTGAGGAACGGGTGCGGACAGATCCATCTGTTCGCACCCGGCTGCTTTTCAGAAGGAAAACATAGAAAGGGAAGTGACAATGGCGATTCTGGAACTGGAGCATATCACGAAAAACTATCCGGGTGTCGTGGCGCTGGACGATGTATCGCTGAGCTTTGAGCCCGGTGAGATTCATTCCATCATGGGAGAAAACGGGGCAGGCAAATCAACGCTCATCAAGATCGTTGCAGGCGCGATTGAGGCGTCATCGGGAAAGGTTATCATAAACGGGGAGTCTTTTGACAAACTGACTCCCGCGCTGGCAAAGCAGCACGGCATCGGAGTAATCTACCAGGAATTCAATGTTGTGCCGTCAATGAACATTGCGGAGAATATATTTCTGGGAGACAAAACAGGAAACGCAATCTCTCCTGATTTTAAAAAAATGCACAAAGAAGCGGCAAGACTTATGGAGTCGCTTGGTGTTCATATCGACTCTCACCGTATGGTCGGAGACCTCTCCACCGCACAGCAGCAGCTGGTCGAGATCGCAAAGGCAATCAGTAAAAACTGTAAAGTCCTCATCATGGACGAGCCCTCCGCGGCGATTGCTGTGGCTGAGGTCGAGAATATGCTCCGGATCGTCCGTCAGCTCAAGGAACAGGGCGTGACCATCATCTACATCAGTCACCGTATGGACGAGGTCTTTGAAATCTCTGATAGGGTCAGTATTCTCCGGGACGGGCGGTACGTCGCCACGAAGAAGATTCATGAGGTTTCCAGACAGGATCTGATCAATATGATGGTTGGGCGTGAACTGACAGAATCCTTCCCTTCAAGAAATGTTACGCTTGGAGAGAATGTGTTGGAAGTCAGGAATCTCACCGGCAACGGAGACTTCAACATCAATCTTCATCTGAGAAAGGGCGAGATACTCGGACTGGCAGGACTGGTCGGTGCAGGGCGCACGGAACTGGCAAAGATGCTCTTCGGAGATGTCAGGCCGGCCTCGGGTGAAATCCTGGTGAAGGGAAACCCGGTACATTTCAGAGACACATCCGATGCAATTGAAGCGGGAATCGGCCTGATTCCGGAAGACAGAAAACGCGAAGGAGCTTTCCTGGAGTACTCCATTCAGTGGAATATTCCGAGCATGAGCCTTCGAAGAATCAGTAAGGCGACCGTTGTAGACCAGAAAGAAGCGGACCGGCTTGCCGATGAATATGTAGAGAAGCTCAGTATAAAGACACCGACTGTAAAGCAGCTGGTCAAAAACCTTTCCGGCGGAAACCAGCAGAAGGTTGTTGTGGCAAAGGTTCTTGCGGCGCAGACAGAAATCCTGATCTTTGATGAACCGACCAGAGGAATCGATGTCGGCGCAAAACAGGAGATCTACCACCTGATGAATAATCTCGTCGAACAGGGTATGTCCATCATCATGATTTCATCGGAGATGGAAGAACTCCTGGGAATGAGCGACCGTGTGATGGTGCTGTATGAAGGACGCATAACAGGGGAGCTCTCCAGAGATGAGTTCTCGCAGTCCAGGGTTCTGGAACTCGCTTCAGGTTTACAATAACAGAAAGGAATCGCCATGAATAAAGTATTGGATTTTGCACGCAGGAACCTGGCATGGGTGCTGCTGGTCATCTGTGTAATCTTTTTCTCTTTTTCTCCCAACTTCCTGACCACCAGGAATATTCTGAACATTCTGAACCAGAACGCCTACGTCCTGATCGCCGCGTTTGGTATTTCCCTGATCATGATGTCCGGCGGCATGGATCTTTCCATCGGCTATCTGATGAGTATCACAGGAGTTATTTCCGCCAAGATGATGACAGAGGCGGGAATACCGCTTCCGATCGTGATCGTACTCACGATTCTGATTGCGATTGTCCTGTGCACACTCAATGCGGTGCTGAGCCATCTTCTCGGAATCCCGAGAATCTTCATCACGTTCGGTACGATGACTATCTATCAGGGCCTTTCGTATGTCATTTCAGCATCAAAGACGGTCGGCATCTCATCGACAGCATACAAGTTCATCGGACAGGGCACACTGTTCGGCACAAACTTCAGTTTTGCCCTTCTAATGACCATTATTCTTGGCTTTGTGGTCAGCTTTGTCCTTAACAAGACCTATTTCGGACGCTATATCTTCGCGCTTGGAGGCAACAAGGACGCAGCAAGACTGGCAGGCATCAATGTCAACAAGATGGAAATCTACATTTCTGTCCTGGCCGGGGTCTTCCTCGGAATCGCTTCTTTAGTCCTGACGGCGAGAGCAGGCTCCGCAGCTGCGACAACCGCAGTCGGAACCGAGTTTACGGTCATCACGGGACTCCTTCTGGGCGGCGTTTCCATCCGTGGCGGTGAAGGAAAGATCAACGGCTGTGTGGCAGGTATTCTCATCATTGCGCTGCTTGGAAACGGCATGCAGATGGCAGGAATGAATGTGTATTATCAGTATGTCGCGAAGGGCGTAATCATGCTGGCGACGATCGGCTTTGATACCTATCAGATGGCAAGACGCAAGATTGCGGAAAACACGCGCAAAGAAGAGCCGGCAAAAAAGGAAGGCTGAGAGAAACATGAGCTATATCGAGTTCAGGACAGAAAAGGTAACGGACCGGATCACAAGGATTCACGCAGTTTCGGGGGAGATGATGTATCTTGTCGCCGGAAAAAACAGGGCGGCGCTTCTTGATACCGGGAGCGGGATCGGGAGCCTGAAGCCTGTCGTGGAGCGTCTGACAGACAAGCCCGTCACGGTGCTTCTGACGCACGGTCATGTCGACCATGCGATGGGTGCGGCTGAGTTTTCCGATGTTTATATGAGCAGGAAGGACGACTACATTTTCCTCGACCACGGCTCGAAAAGCTTCAGGGAAGGCAGCTTTGACATGGTTGTACCCCCGTTTTCGGCAGACAAGGGCGACCTCATCCCGACGGCTGACATGAACAGCTTTCATGATCTGAAGGAAGGCGATATATTCGACCTTGGCGGCATCAGTGTTGAAATCTATGAATGTCCCGGGCATACAAAAGGATCTCTTGTCATGTTGATTCCCGAAAAGAGGATTCTTCTGACCGGGGATGCGTGCAACCCGTTCACCTTCCTGTTCGACTATTACAGCACATCAGTCGAAGAGTACGAGGAATCGCTGAAGCGCCTTGTACCGAAGGTTGACGGAAAATACAACAGGGTTCTGCTCTCCCACGGGAACGGGGAAGGATACTGCGGCATCATCGAAGATGTCATAGATGTCTGCGAAGATATCAAGGCACAGAGAAATCTCGCGAATATCCCGTTTGACTTCAGGGGAGAACCGGCGGGACTGATCGCGAAGCCTGTCGGCTATATGGAAAATCCCGAAGTAAAGCCGTATGGAAATATCGTATACAGCAAAGACAGGATATGGAAATAGAAAAACGCGGGCGGCCAAAAGGCTGTCCGCGTTTTCAATGTACACTAAGTACAGAGAGCAGGCGCCGTGCCTGCACGCTGCGCTCACCCGACAGATTCGTATTATTTTTATACGAGATAGGGCTTGAGCACGTCCAGGATCTCGTCAAGCTTTTCTTCTGCATGGATATTGAGATCGATCGGCTTGGAAAGATCGAGCGAGAAAATACCCATAATCGACTTTGCGTCGATAACATATCTGCCGGAAACAAGATCGAAGTCATAATCGAACTTGGTAATGTCATTTACGAAAGACTTTACCTTATCGATAGAATTCAGCGAGATTTTAACCGTCTTCATTTCATTTACCTCCGTTTTTCATTGACGACACTATACTAATCGGTGGATAATTAAAAGTCAATGTGTATTTCGTAAACAGTTTCGCGGATATGTGTATATTATAAGGCACTACGCTTTTGGCTATGCCGCAGGGGAGTAAGAAAACTTGAAGAGAGCCGCAGTCCACAATCTGGGATGTAAGGTCAACAGCTACGAACTGGATATTATAGTGCAGCAGCTGGAAAGCGACGGATATACGATCGTCGGCTTTGATGAGCCTGCCGATGTCTATATTGTCAATACCTGCACGGTCACCAATATCGCCGACCGAAAGAGCCGGCAGATGCTGCACAGGGCTAAAAAGTTAAACCCAGGCGCTGCCGTGGTCGCCGTCGGCTGCTATGTGGAGACCGACCGGCGGAAGGTGGAAAGCGATCCTGCCGTTGACCTTGCCATCGGAAATGACAGGAAGAAGGACGCCTGCGCGATTATTAAGGAATATCTGGAGCATGCGGGAGGTCCCGCGAAGGACACAGAGCCGGCCGCCCCGGCGGCCTTCGAAGATGAGGATGCCGCCCCGGCCCTCCTTACAAAGCCCGGCCACACAAGGGCGTTTATCAAGATCCAGGACGGCTGCAATCAGTTCTGCAGCTATTGCATCATTCCCTATGCGAGGGGAAGGATCCGCTCCAGAGACGAGGATGAGATCGTCGAAGAGGTCAGGGGACTTGCCGCGATCGGTGTCAGGGAGGTCGTCCTTACGGGAATTCACCTGTCCTCGTACGGAAAGGACAAAGGCGAGGAGCCGCAGGAGGCGCTCCTTCGGCTGTTTACCAGGATCCAGCTCCTTTCCGGAATCCGCAGGATCCGTCTCGGTTCGCTCGAGCCCAGGCTGATAACCGAGGATTTTGCGAAAAGAAGCGCTGGGCTCTCAAAGCTTTGCCCGCATTTCCACCTCTCGCTCCAGAGCGGGTGCGACGCGACCCTTAAGAGGATGAACCGCCATTACACGGCAGATGAATATCTGCGGAGCGTGGAGCTCCTCCGGCGTTATTTTGACCGCCCGGCGATTACGACCGATGTCATTGTTGGCTTCCCGGGAGAGACGGAGGAAGAGTTTGGCCAGTCAAAGGCCTTCCTCGAGAAGGTGAGATTTTATGAGATCCACGTGTTCAAATACTCGGTGAGGAAAGGAACCGTAGCGGCGTCGATGCAAGGCCAGGTCCCGGAGGAGATAAAGAGTATAAGGAGCGATGAGCTTCTGGAGCTGACCGCCCGCCAGGCGGCAGAATACCGCGCCCTGTTTGAGGGCGGCCGGGAGGAGGTTCTTGTGGAGGAGCATCGCCCGGAGGGGGCCTTTGGCTTCCCCGAAGCCTGCCATACCGGACACACGATGCGCTACGTGGAGTGCGTGATCCCGGAGAGTGCCGGCACCGGAGAGCCTTTGCCGGACCGGATCCTGCAGGGAACAATCACCGGAATGGCCGGGGACAGGCTTATATTCATCCCCGACTGAGCCCCGACTGAGCTCTGACTGAGCCCCGACTGAGCGCGGCTGCGGCCCGACTTAGTTGAACAACCGATAAAAATAAGGTAATATAACTCTGATTAGGCTCTGGGCGCCATGGCAGCGCCTCAGGCCGCAAAGGAGAAATTATGAAAAGATTCAGTGAAGAAGATCTGAGCAGCACACAGTATTTTAAGGTTATGCCCGATGAGGAGAGCGGCGTAAAGAAGGTTCTTTCCGTCGTCTATGAGGCTCTCTCAAAGAAGGGGTATGATCCTGTCAATCAGATCGTCGGGTATATCATGTCCGGTGACCCGACCTACATCACAAACTACATGGGCGCTAGAAGCCTTATCATGAAGGTCGAGCGCGATGAGCTTGTGGAAGAGGTGCTGGAGCAGTATATCAAATCAAATCACTGGGATTATTGATTTGGAACCGGTTTGACGCATATGCGGATTATGGGACTGGACTACGGGTCGAAAACCGTAGGGGTCGCGGTGAGCGACAGTCTGCTTAAGACAGCACAGCCCAGGGAGACAATCCGGCGCGAGCGGGAAGGAATGCTTCGCCGCACGCTGGCAAGGATTGAGCAGATCGCCCGGGAAGAGGATGTCCGCCTGATCGTCGTCGGGCTTCCTTTGAATATGGATGACACTGTTGGCGAGCGCGCAGAGGCCGCGCTTGCTTTTCGTGCCATGGTAGAGAAAAGAACCGGCATCCGGACAGTGATGTCGGATGAGAGGCTGACGACGATGGAGGCACGAGAACTCTTAAAGGAACAGGGGATCCGGCTCTCGGAATACAAAACTTATGTGGATCAGGTGGCTGCGAATCTGATCCTTCAGGAATATATGGAGAATCATCAGGAGGAAATACATCAGCTTGCAGAATAAAGAAAGTCACAATTTACATCAGGGAAAAACATCGAAAAAGCCGGGTCTTAAGATCATTCCGCTGGGCGGACTCGAACAGATCGGAATGAACATCACTGCGTTCGAATATGACGACAGCATTATCGTCGTGGACTGCGGACTTGCTTTCCCCGAGGACGATATGTTCGGAATCGACATGGTCATTCCGGATGTATCTTATCTGGAGGAAAATATCGACAAGGTAAAGGGTTTTGTCATCACCCACGGTCACGAGGACCACATCGGCGCCCTGCCTTACGTGCTCCAGAGAATCAATGTCCCGGTCTATGCGACAAGGCTGACGATCGGAATCATCGACAACAAGCTCAAGGAGTATGAGCTGCTGGACACAACGACCAGAGTCGTCGTACAGTTCGGGCAGACGATTGAGCTGGGACAGTTCAAGGTCGAATTTATCAAGACAAATCACAGCATCGTCGACGCGGCGGCGCTGGCGATCACATCGCCGGTGGGCGTTGTCGTCCACACGGGAGACTTCAAGGTCGACTACACGCCTGTTTTCGGCGACGCCATCGACCTGCAGCGCTTTGCGGAGCTCGGCAAAAAGGGCGTCCTTGCGCTTATGGCGGACTCGACGAACGCGGAGCGCCCGGGTTATACGCTGTCCGAGCGAACCGTCGGCGTGACGATGGACCGGATTTTTGCGGAGCACAAGGACACGAGAATCATCATCGCGACCTTTGCTTCCAACGTGGACCGCGTGCAGCAGATCATCAATTCTTCCTACAAGAGCGGGAGGAAGGTCGCGGTCGAAGGCCGCAGCATGGTCAATATCATCGAGACGGCGTCCGAACTTGGATATCTGAATATCCCGCCGAATACGCTGATCGACATCGATGAGCTGAAGAACTATCCGGACAATCAGACGACAATTATCACCACCGGATCTCAGGGTGAGAGCATGGCCGCCCTGACAAGGATGGCGGAGGACACGCACCGGAAGGTCAAGATCGGCCACGGCGACACGGTTATCTTCTCGTCTCACCCGATTCCGGGAAATGAAAAGCCGATCACGCATGTGATCAACCTTCTGCTGCTCAAGGGCGCGGACGTTATTTTCCAGGATGTGCATGTTTCGGGGCATCCCTGCCAGGAGGAGTTAAAGCTCATCTATTCCCTGGTTCAGCCGAAATACGCGATTCCCGTCCACGGCGAATACAGGCACCTGATCGCGCAGGCAAAGATCGCGCGCGAGCTGGGAATCCAGAAGGAAAATATCTTTATCCTCCGCTCGGGCAATGTCCTTGAGCTTGACGGCGAGAATGCGGAGGTTGTGGACTCGGTCGCGACCGGAGGGATCCTGGTCGACGGACTGGGCGTCGGTGATGTCGGAAACGCGGTTCTTCGCGACAGGCAGCACCTTGCGGAGGACGGTATCGCAATCGCTGCGATCACCATCGATTCCGCGAGCGCAAAGCTCCTTGCGGGGCCGGAGATCACATCCCGCGGATTTGTTTACATAAAGGAAGCGGACGTTCTTATGAACGAGGCCTATGTGGTCGCCGAGGAGGCTCTGATGCACTGCGAGGCAAACCATGTGACCAGCCGTGAGAAGCTCCGCTCCGCGGTCAAGGACGCGCTCGGCGATTTCTTCTGGAAAAAGACGAAAAGAAAGCCGATGATACTGGTTGTTATCATGGAGATCTGATGTGAATAACTCTTACAATAACCGCCCGGGCCGCAGGTATGAGCGTCCCGACAGTGCGATCGGGGACAGGCCCGGCGCAATTGACTGGATCGGAACAGTCCTGAAATATGTGCTGATTATTATCCTCATCATGTGGTTTATCAGCGCAGCGCGCAGCGCATATAAGATCGGCTACGGCATCTTTTCGGAATCCGCGGTCGATCCCGAGGGCACGGGCAAGCCTGTCACGGTGACGATCACCAGCGACATGAATGTCCTTGATATCGGGCGCATGCTCAAAAAGCGCGGACTGGTCAATGAGAGCCTCACCTTCCCGGTACAGGAGTTTTTCTCCGCGTACCACGGCATGATCGTGCCCGGAACCTATGAGCTCCGGAGTGACATGACGCCGACGCAGATTCTCGCTGAGATCTCGAATGAAAAGGCCGCGATCGCAACCGAAACGGCGCAGGATATTTCCGAGGATGTATCCGGCCCCTCCGCCGGAACGGAGGATCTGTCCGGAACAGGAACCGGCACAGACACGGGCCTCAACGTTATGCCCGTGGATGAAACAGGAGCGCCGCAGCCCGCAGACGGAACAGGCACGTCACAGCCCGTGGATGAAACCGGAGCAGCACAGCCCGCAGACGGGGCAGGCACGCCATAGGCGGCTGAAGGAACTGCCGATGGAGCAGATAACACAGGAACGGATACAGACATTTATCGAGGCGATGGGCGGGAGCGTCCCGCCGCATATACTGGAGCTTGAGAAGGAGGCAATGGCAGAAGGCGTACCGATTATCCGGCCGCAGACCCGGAGCCTCATTCGGTTTTTGATGGCGCTGGGGCGCCCTGAGACAATTCTCGAGATCGGGGCAGGAACCGGATATTCCGCATCGGTGATGCTGGAGTACGCGCCGCAGTGCAGGAGCCTTACGACAATCGAACTGGACCCGGACAGGGCCGCGAAGGCGCGGCAGGTCCTGGGGCGCGCAGACAAAAAGACGCAGGTGATCACAGGGGACGCCGCGGACGTCCTCCCGGAGCTTTCGGGAGAATTCGATTTTATTTTCATGGACGCCGCCAAGGGCCAGTACATCAATCTTCTTCCCGAGATTTTCCGGCTCCTTTCCCCGCAGGGGATTCTTCTTTCCGACAATATTTTCAAGGAGGGAGAGATCCTGAATTCGCGCTTTGCGGTCAAACGAAGGGACCGCACGATTCACAAAAGGATGCGGGAGTACCTGCACGCGCTGACGCATGATGAGAGGCTGGCGACGATCCTTCTCCAGGACGGGGACGGGGCGGCGGTCAGCGTTAGGAAATAGATGATAAAACCTGAACTTTTGTGTCCCGCAAAGGACCTTGAAGTATTGAAAACAGCGGTCGACTTCGGAGCGGACGCTGTCTATATCGGAGGCGAGGCGTACGGTCTTCGCGCGAAGGCGCGCAATTTCTCCCAGGAGGACATGGAGGAGGGAATCCGCTACGCGCACGCAAAGGGCGCAAGGGTCCATGTGACCGCGAACATTCTCGCGCACAACCGCGACCTTGAGGGCGCCGCCGCCTATTTCCGCGAGCTTGAAAGAATGCGACCCGACGCGGTCCTTGTCGCGGACCCCGGGATGTTCATGCTCGCAAAGGAAAACTGCCCGCACGTGGACATTCATATTTCCACACAGGCGAACAACACGAACGCGGGGACCTTCCGTTTCTGGAGGCAGATGGGCGCAAAGCGTGTCGTCTGCGCAAGAGAGCTCTCGCTTGAGGAAATCGCCGAGATCCGAAGGATCATCGACAGTGAGACCCCGGAGGGGGAGCACTTTGAGATCGAGGCCTTCGTCCACGGGGCGATGTGCATCTCCTATTCGGGACGGTGCCTTCTGTCCTCCTATTTTACGGGGAGGGATGCGAACCACGGCGAGTGCACCCATCCCTGCCGCTGGAAATATGCGGTGATGGAGGAGTCGAGGCCGGGAGAGTACCTGCCGGTCGAGGAGAACGAGCGGGGAACCTTTATTTTCAATTCACGAGATCTGTGCATGGTTGATCACATCCCCGAGCTCGTGTCCGCAGGGATCGACAGTCTTAAAATCGAGGGCCGCATGAAGACCGCGCTCTATGTGGCGTCGGTCGCAAGGACCTACCGCAAGGCCATCGACGATTATTTTGAGAGCGAGGAAAAATACCGCGAAAACCTCCCCTGGTATGAAGAGGAAATCCGCAAGTGCACCTACCGAAGGTTCACGACGGGATTCTGTTTCGGGAGGCCGGACGAGACCTCGATGGTGTATGACAGCAATACCTATGTCAACGAATCAGTGTTCCTGGGGATAGTAGAGGATGCTCAGGAGGACGGCGGGATCACCATCATGCAGCGCAATAAATTCTGTACCGGCGACAGGATCGAGATCATGAAGCCGGACGGGAGGGATATTCCTGCCGTCGTGGAACGGATAGAAAATCATGAGGGAGTCACCGTTTCCGACGCGCCGCATCCGAAGGAGATGCTGAAGGTTTATCTGGATCCGCAGGCTGCGGAAAAGGGAGACCTTCTGCGCACCTGAGACAGGATATAAACAGACAGCGCAGTCAACACTTACATCCGGCGGGAATGTGTCCCGGCCGGGCATGCAGGAGCAAACATGAGCGAAAGAGTAGAAGATCTGTTTGGTAAAAATGTATTCACCCTCAGCAAGATGAAAGAGAGACTCCCCAAAAGCGTCTTTAAAAATGTGAGGACGGTCATGACGGAGGGGGGCGAGCTCTCGCGCCAGGACGCCGACGTCATCGCAAAGGCCATGAAGGACTGGGCGACGGAGAACGGGGCGACGCATTACACGCACTGGTTCCAGCCGCTGACCGGCATCACCGCCGAAAAGCACGACGCCTTTGTCTCAACGCCGGACGAGGAAGGCCACATGGTCACTGCGTTTTCCGGAAAGGACCTGATCAAGGGCGAGCCGGATGCTTCGTCCTTCCCCTCGGGGGGCCTTCGCTCAACCTTTGAGGCACGCGGCTACACCGCCTGGGACATCACGTCCCCGGCGTTTTTAAAGGAGTCGGGAACGGGCGTTACGCTCTGCATCCCCACGGCCTTCTGCTCCTACAAGGGCGAAGCGCTGGATAAAAAGACGCCGCTCCTCCGGTCCATGGAGGCGATTAATCTCCAGGCCCTCAGGATCGTGAGGCTCTTCGGCGATACGAGCGCATCGAGAGTCACATCCTCCACGGGCGCGGAGCAGGAATATTTCCTTGTCGACAAGGCAAAATACCTGAAGCGCCCCGACCTTATTTTCACAGGCAGGACCCTTTTCGGCGCGCCGGCTCCCAAGGGGCAGGAGATGGAGGATCACTACTTCGGCGTCATCCGCGAGCGCGTCGGCGAGTACATGAAGGACCTGAACAAGGAGCTGTGGAAGCTCGGCGTTCCGGCAAAGACGCAGCACAACGAGGTTGCGCCCGGCCAGCATGAGCTTGCGCCGATCTATGAGACGGCAAACCTTGCGACGGACCACAACCAGCTGGTCATGGAGGCGATGAAGCGGGTGGCGGACCACCACGGGCTGCGCTGCCTCCTGCACGAGAAGCCCTTCGCAGGCATCTCGGGATCGGCAAAACATAACAACTGGTCGATTACGACGGACACCGGCATCAACCTTCTGGACCCGGGCGCTTCGCCGGAGAGGAATGTGCAGTTCCTCCTGGTTCTGGCGTGCGTCCTGAAGGCGGTGGATATCCACGCCGATCTCCTTCGCCAGAGCGCTGCGGACGTCGGAAATGACTTAAGACTCGGCGCGAACGAGGCGCCTCCCGCGATTATTTCCGTCTATCTCGGGGAGCAGCTCTCGGACGTTGTAAAGCAGCTGGTCGAGACGGGAATCGCACAGACCCATATCGAGGGAGGCGTCCTGAAGACGGGCGTCTCGACCCTTCCTGATTTTGCCAAGGACGCGACCGACCGCAACCGGACCTCTCCCTTTGCCTTTACCGGCAACAAGTTCGAGTTCCGCATGGTCGGCAGCGCGGATTCCATGGCAGGATCCACCACGATCCTCAACGCGATCATCGCCGAGGCCTTCTGCGAGGCAGCGGACAGGCTCGAGGCTGCGGAGGATTTCGAGCTCGAGGTGCACGACATCATCAAGGAGTACATGACGCAGCACCAGCGCATCATCTATGACGGGAACGGCTACTCCGAGGAGTGGAAAAAGGAGGCGGCGCTTCGCGGCCTTCCGAATATTCCGTCCATGATCGAGGCGGCGTCCGCGCTCACAACGGACAAGTCCGTACAGCTTTTCGAGCGGTTCGGGATCTTTACGAGGGCGGAGCTTGAGTCAAGAGAAGAGATCCTCTACGACACATACGCAAAGTCCATCAATATCGAGGCCCTGACAATGCTTGACATGGCGGGAAAACAGATCATCCCCGCATGTATCCGCTACGAGCACAGCCTTGCCGACACGATCCTCGCCGTGAGGGAAGCGGGGGCTGCGTGCCGCGCGGAAGGAAAGCGCCTGAATGAGGTTTCAAATGCCATCGAGGCGGCGCAGGATGCGCTGGATGTGCTCAGGGATCTCGAAGATAAGGCGGGGAAAATCTCCGACGCCAGGGAAAAGGCCTTCTTCTATAAGGAGCAGATCGTTCCCGCAATGGATGAGCTGCGCAGGCCCTGCGATGAGCTGGAGATGCTTGTCGATAAGAGCGAGTGGCCTTTCCCGACCTATGAAGATCTGCTGTTTGAGGTGTGAGGAAATAGATTATGAGAATTATTGTTGCGGGCTGCGGTAAGGTCGGTGAGACGATTGTATCGAAGCTTACGGGCGAAGGACATGACATCGCGGTTATCGATGTCAACAACAGGGTGATCGGGAGCATTACGGACAATTACGACGTAATGGGAATTGTCGGCAACAGCGCCAGCTACTCCGTGCAGAAGGACGCCGGCATTGAGGATACCGACCTTCTGATTGCCGTTACGGACTCCGACGAGGAGAACCTCCTGACCTGCCTGTTTGCCAAAAAAGCGGGCAACTGCAACACAATTGCCCGTGTCCGCAATCCCGTTTACTGGAAGGAGCTCCCGTATATTAAAGAGGAGCTCGGCCTTTCCATGACGATCAACCCGGAGTACGCCGCGGCGACAGAGGCGGCGAGAATCCTGCGCTTCCCGTCTGCGATGAAGATCGATATTTTCGCAAGAGGGCGCGTGGAACTCCTCCAGTTCGTCATCCCGGAAGGGTCCATGATCGCAGACTGCTCGCTGATCGAAATGGCCAAAAAGATCGGCGGCGGCGTCCTTGTCTGCTCGGTTGTCAGGGACAATGAGGTCTATATCCCCAACGGCCAGTTCGTCCTTCAGGCGAAGGACACCGTGGGCGTTATTATCGCCCCGAACCGGATCAAGGATTTCTTCAAGCGGATCGGCGTTGAAACCCACAGTGTGCGCAACACGATCATCGTCGGCGGCGGCAAGATCGCGTACTACCTTGCGACGCAGCTGCTCAATTACGGAATTGATGTAAAAATCATCGAGCGGGACATCGAAAGGTGCGAGGAGCTCAGCGAGCAGCTCCCGAAGGCGACGATCATCAATGCGGACGGCACCGATCAGGACGTGCTTCTGGAAGAGGGCGTTGAAACCTGCGGCTCCTTTGTTTCCCTGACCGGAATCGATGAGGAAAATGTATTCCTCTCCCTGATCGTCAAAAAACTCAATCCGAACGCGAAGGTGATCACAAAGACCAACCGCAGCAATATCGATTTCCTGATCCAGGGCATGGACCTGGGCACACTGATTCATCCAAAGAGCATTACCGCGGAATATATTCTCCGCTTTGTGCGCGCGATGCAGAATTCCATCGGCAGCAACATGGAGACGCTTTACTACATCGTCGAGGGAAAGGCGGAGGCGCTGGAGTTTACGATCCACGAGGACGCGCCGGTCATCGGTATCCCGCTCTCCCAGCTAAAGCTCAAGGAAAATGTCCTGATCGCATGTATTTACCGCGCAAGGCAGATCATCATACCGGACGGGCAGTCTTCCATCGAAGTCGGGGACAGCGTGATCATCGTGACGACGCACCGGGGATTCGGAGATATCAGGGACATTCTGGCGGATGCCTGACGGGTGAGTGAAAATGCATTTTGACATTGTTGTGTATATTCTTGGGAAAATATTGCGCATTGAAGCGTATCTTATGCTTCTGCCGGCTCTGACGGGCGTGATTTACCGCGAGCTCGAGTGCGTATCATTCTTCCTGGTCGCGGCAGCTACCTACATTGTCGGGACACTGATGACGCAGCGAAAGCCGGAGAAGTTCGTTCTTTATTCGAGAGAGGGACTGGTCACGGTTTCCCTTTCCTGGATCCTGATTTCGCTGATCGGATGCCTCCCCTTTGTTGTAAACGGCGACATCCCTTCCTTTACGAATGCGCTGTTTGAGACGATCTCCGGCTTTACTACGACCGGAGCGAGCATTCTGGAGAATGTGGAGGCGCTCTCCCACGCAAGCCTTATGTGGCGCAGCTTCACGCACTGGGTCGGAGGCATGGGCGTTATCGTATTCATGCTGGCGATCCTGCCCATGACGGGCGGCCACAATATGCAGCTGATGCGCGCGGAAAGCCCGGGCCCTTCGGTCGGAAAGCTTGTCCCCAAGGTGCGCGAGAGTGCGAAGATCCTGTACCTGATTTATTTCGCGATGACTGTCGTGGAGATCATCGTGCTGATCTGCGCGCGGATGCCCGTGTTCGATGCACTGTGCATTTCCTTCGGCTCCGCCGGAACCGGCGGATTCGGCGTAAAGGCGGACAGCTGCGGAAGCTATACCAGCCTTCAGCAGTCGTTCATAACGCTGTTCATAACGCTCTTTGGCGTCAACTTCAACGCATACTATTTCCTGCTCGGGAAAAACAGGAAGGAAGCCTTCAAGATGGAGGAGGTCCGCTGGTACCTTGCAATCATCGCGGCGTCCGTCGCCCTGATCACCGTCAACGTCCGCGGCTATTTTGATACGCTCTACCAGGCCTTCCACCATGCCTTCTTCCAGGTATCTTCGATCATCACGACGACCGGGTACGGAACCACGGACTTTGACCTCTGGCCGGAGTTCTCGAAGATGATCCTGGTTTTCCTGATGTTTGTCGGAGCCTGCGCGGGCTCCACCGGCGGCGGAATCAAGGTCTCCAGAATCATCATTCTCATCAAGAGCGTGGGGCATGAGCTGATCCATTACATCCACCCCAAGAGCGTCACGACCATGAAATTCGACGGAAGGCCCGCCGATAAGGAAATGGTCAAGGGTGTGTCGGTCTATCTTGCGGCGTACTGCGCGATCTATATTGTATCGATGCTCCTTCTTTCGCTGGACAACCGGCAGGATTTCACCACCAATTTCACCGCAGTGGCCGCAACCTTCAACAACATCGGCCCCGGCCTTTCGAAGGTCGGCCCGGTCATGAACTACAACGGACTTGCCGGCGGATCAAAGTACGTCCTCATGTTCGACATGCTGGCCGGAAGACTCGAGCTCTATCCGATGCTGATGCTCTTTGTTCCCGCGGTCTGGAAGAGAAGATGAGCCGCAGTTAATCCCATATCGCTGTATCCGGATATCCGGAAAAAGTACGGAAACGGCGCCCGGAAAATACCGGTGAACAATACTGCCCGGAAACCTCGCTACATATTTGCGCGGCGAGGTTTTCCGGGTATTTGCATTTTTACGCGCAAAGGAGTAAAGTTTTATTATTCTGCTACATCGCGTTGGCGCGATGAAGCGGGAGAGTAAACATGAGGAGGAGAATGGTTATGAAGCATTATGTACTGCTCAAGTTCAAGCCGGGAACGGATCTTGAAAAGGCGGAGGAGAGGGTCTGGAAGACCTACGAGGACCTGGACAGGGAACTGCCCTGGCTGAACAAGCCTGCGGTATACCGGAGCTGCATCGATCGTGATTCCAACGCGGACATTATGGCGGTGGTCGATCTGGACGGGGAGGAATACCTGCAGCAGTATTTAACTCACCCGCTGCACGTGGCAATGGCAAATGAGTTCAAGGATTCCATCGCTGGCAGAACATCCTTTGATCATTTTTGATCCGGAAGAGTGCTCTGTAAACAAATTCGGAAACTGATCCGGAAACGGTTCCGGATATAGAAAGAGGTGAAAACTATGGACAGCAAGAAAAAGCAGAGTATCTTTGCGTCATCCTATCTCGGTGTCGCCTCCGTGTGGCTGGGCGGCCACTTCGGCCCCGGCTTTGCGACCGGCGCTTTCAGCGTAACCTATTATGTTAAGTACGGCTGGTTTGGCATCCTGATGCCTCTTCTGGCAATGCTGGTAACCGGCGGCGTCATGTACTATATGACCGAGTATGCAAGAAGCCACGGGACGACCAACTATCGCCCGTTTGTCCTGTCCTGCTACGGAGAATCCTTCGGTAAGATCATGGGAATCGTCTACGATGTCCTATTCCTTGCGACAGTTATGTGCGCGGGCGGACTGGCCTTCTCCGGCGAAGCAAACGTCCTTATGAATTTCGGCTTCAGCTACTGGGGAGCGGCAATTCCTACCATTATTATTTCCGCGCTCCTTTGCCTGTACGGCTCGAAGCTCCTTTCGATGGCTTCCAAGTACATGATGTACGCGATCGTCTGCGTCGTACTTCTGATCACCATCCTCAGCTTTGCCTTCGGCCAGTATGACCTCGGGGCAGCGTTCGCGGCACCGCCCGTCAGCACCGCAGAGCCCAACATCCTGCACGCGATCTACAGCGCGATCCTGTACGGCTGCTTCCAGTCAACCATCGCGTTCAACGTCATGTCCGTCGCGGACATCCTTGAGTCGAAGGAAGATACAAAGAAGGCAATTATCTCCGGCTATATCATCACCGTAATCCTGATGATCGCCATTGCCTTCATGCTGTTCAGCTATGTCACAGTCATTCCGGATCTCTGCAATCCGGGCAAGGTTGCCGTTCCGGTCATGGCAGTCCTCGGACGCCTCGGCTTCCCCTGGCTTTCCATGGTATTCGTCGTCCTCATGACCCTCGCAGTCCTGACCTCGGCAGCAGGCCTTGCAAACGCAGGATGCCGCCGCTTTGACAAGCTCTTCAGCTTCATCGGGAACCTGCAGCTGCGCAGAGCAGTCATCACCGTCATCATGCTCGGCGTCGCCGCCATCGGCGCATCCTTCGGCATGAAGGCCCTGCTCCAGAAGGGCACATCCATCGTCGGCTACATCGGAATCCTCGTTCTTGTCATCCCTGCGTTCACCATCGTCCGCAGCAAGCTGAACAAGGACTGAATACCGAGAAAGCCTGAAATACCGCGATAAGGCCGGATGTCCGGCACAAAGAAAATAAGGCAGGAATGCGCGAAAGCGTGTTCCTGC
Organism: uncultured Lachnospiraceae bacterium; assembly: GCA_902796425.1. Taxonomy (GTDB): domain Bacteria; phylum Bacillota; class Clostridia; order Lachnospirales; family Lachnospiraceae; genus CAG-791. The sequence continues at coordinate 189 of CADBPC010000036.1, read as the reverse complement.
CTTTCTCAGAAAAGTATTTCCGAATGTTATAAAAAAGTGCTTGCATATCGGGAGACGCTGTCATATAATATCTACTTGCAGCGGTAAGGAATGATCTTACAGCCAACATATTGGGATATCGCCAAGCGGTAAGGCAACGGACTCTGACTCCGTCATTTCGTAGGTTCGAATCCTACTATCCCAGCTTCA
>CADBPC010000035.1 GCA_902796425.1 uncultured Lachnospiraceae bacterium | reverse complement strand
TGACGGCGGACGAGAGGCCGTGTTTGAAGTCATGACGGTGAATCCGGCGATTCAGAATATGATAAGGGACGGCCGGACGCATCAGATTGACAACGTGATCTACGGCGGAAGCGACAGGAATATGATGTCCATGGACAGCGAGCTGGCGCGCCTTGTGAAGGCGGGCAGAATCACCCGGGAGACGGCGCTGATTTATGCGGCGAACCCGGAAACGCTGGCCAAGCGAATCTGAGTACAGACAGGATATACGGTTTGTGAAAATCGTTTTCTGTCCTGACGCGATATGTATCATGATCCAACGGGTCTGTAAGGTGGTATCATGAGAACAGACCGCATATGGATGACCGGCAGCAGTCAGGCTGTTCGAATCGCTCATGGCATATCTTGCAAAGAGGGGAATTCCGATTGGGATATGCTGATTGCAGGACATGCGCTCTCGAAGAATATGCCGATTGTGACACATCATCTTCGAGCGTTGAAGCGGGTCAGCGGGCTGCAGATAGAGGATTGGCTGGAACAATCTCCGGCCTTTCTTTATTTTGCAGATCCTGTGATCCGTCAGCCATGGCTGTTTGCTGATCATCGATTGCATGTTATGGGGAAAATGATATCGTTTTTGCAATATGCAATATATTGACATAAATACATGAAATAATTAAACTGACAATTGCAGAATCCATGACGGATCTCAGATCAAAACGGTATAACTCATGCAGACGAACATGGCATATTCCATTGCAGCAGAAGAATCAAAAGAGATCAAAAACCTGAGAAAAAACTCAGGATCAGCGAATATCAGGGAAAATAAAAAATGATTGGATGCTTCAATTTGCAGGATGAATCCCCCGGAACCGGCTGAACAGCTGTATCATATCGGCCATAACCGAAATACGAGATTCGAAGAAAACAGATCATCCTGGACAGGTTCTCAGAAAAACAGATGCAGGTAAAATCATCACAGTGAAGGAGATGACGGCTGCTTCTGTTAAGAAGCCGGGACAAAATCGAGGATATGTCAATGCTTCTGCAAAGATTCAGTGCAGAGTACTCATACACATATAAAAGCGTTCCCCCAAAAAGAAACCGATGAAAATGCGACCTCAAAACAGAAAGCATGCTGGAAGAAATCAAACTGGTTCACCCAGACAGACCTTGCAGGATCATGTTTCTGTAATACACTCAGATTGTATGTCGTTCATGATCTTCTTCAACATGTGATCGTGAAGAAGAAATTCTGCAGGTTTGTGATTGAAATGCCTGATCTGCATTTCGAACACATGTAGTTCCTGTGAACAATCCGAAAAGAGTGCGTGCATTCCTGTGCGAACGATCATTGCATCGCATGGTATCATATGAGGCGCCTGAAGAAATCGGATGGCTTGTTGAGAGGAAGACAAAAAACTTCCTTTTGCAAGCTGTTTTTCGTGAGAATTGTATTCCGTACAAAGTAAACCTGCACGGAGACAGCTGATAAGAAAATCAGAATGATCAAAACAGATTGTATGTAAGTTTGAAACAACCTGTGGCATCATCGCCCGTGAATATACTGTAGACGCAGCAAAGAACAAACCTCCGGAATCATCCGGATTCACTCATAACAGGGAGAAAGAACACATGAAAAAGAATCTCACTGTGCTGATGGCTTTCATCATGCTGAGACCATGGAAGCAGCTGCTTCGGCTGCGAAAGAGCAGCCTGCTCCGACATCTGCTCCCGGGGTGAAAGAGGCGTCAGGTCCGGCATCCGCTCCTGTGATCAGAAAAGAATCCGTACCTGTAGCAGCTGCTGCAGCCTTTGCAGAAAAAGAAGAACCTGCTCCGGCGTCTGAAGGAAAAGAAAAGCCGCCATCAGCACCGGCGGCAGAGAAGTCTGCTGAGAAACATCCTGGAGGCTTTGATCACAGCGAAGAAATCATAGATTGCTGGTATATGGATCAAGAAGCACGATTTGAAGTGAAGGATATGTATATAAAAAAGTCATCAATTTTCCTGGCAGATGCTGACACACTTACATCACGACGTCAGCTGAAAGTTCTGCATTGTTCAACTGTGAGAAGAGGAAAACCCTGTAACGCGAAAACTGTTCATAGGAATAAATGAGCTGAATCCTATGCTGAAAAGTGTACTGATTGCTCTCGAAGATATAGGGGGTCTATACATGAAGAAGTACTTGTCCCTGTTCATGGCATTGATCATGGTATTCCAGTGCCTGCCTGTTGGTTCCGTGACTGAAGGTTTCTTTTCAGTCCAGTCGAATGCGCTGAGGAACAGTGACGCGGGTTCGCTCGTGACGGTTCGTTTTTTAGACAAAGACGAAGATACAACGCTGAAGGCACTGATCGTGGCAAAAGGCGAAAGCATACCGCAGGGCGAATTCCCTGCAGCCCCCGATGCTGATGAAGGTTATGTGTTTGACGGATGGTACAGCGGTGATACCAGATTTGTGGCTGATGATACAAAGGTGAATGATAATATTCAGCTCACACCCAGGTATGTCAAGGATAGCGAGACCTGGGAAATAGTATTCTACAACCGTGACGGACAGATCCATAAAAAAGTATATGTCGTCAAAGGCGAAACGATCGGAGAGGAGCTTCCCGATCCGATTTCCCGTGAAGGTTACAATGCCTTCTGGGCTGTTGGCATGCTCGCAGCCGGTGACCAGGGATCGATACCGACAAAAACCGGCGACCGGATTGACCATGACTTTATGCCGGAGGATCACTATCATGATCCGGACAGCATGGTGATTGTCCCGGACTATGATCAGATTACTTATACTGTGTCGTTTTATCAGGAAGATCAGACAACCCTGGTTGGAAGCAGAACGGTCAACTTCAATACAAACTACTGTTTGAATGATATCCCGACTGTGCCGGCTAAAGACGGGTATATCGGCAAGTGGGTGTATCAGGATGGTGAGGATGTCAGAGATTTTAACAATTCTGTAGAAATCAAGGCAGATACCCGGGTCTGGGCAAAGTATACTCAGAATGTCTTTACGGTGACCTATATGGTAGGTGAGGAAACCTATGAAACGGATACCTATTTTGAAGGAGACAGTTTGAATCTGCCTGCAAGTCCTGCAGTTGAAGGAAAAGATTTCGTTGGCTGGTTTATCGGAGAAACTCAGTATCATGGCGGGGAGGCTGTTCTTTCGGACCTGACGATTCAGGCGCAACTGACGGACAAGAATAACGTTAGATTTGTGATCCTTGACGATGATGGAGCAGAAGTCGAAACGCTTTCCCAGTATTTCAGAGGAGAGGGAGAGACGATCGGGACCCTGCCTCAGGATCCGTTTGTGGCAGGTAAAGTATTTGAAAAATGGGTGATCGAGGGGACAGATACCCAGGTTACGGCGGATACTGTAGTCAGCACGAGTTTTGATGCAATCGCTGTATTCCGCACCATTACAGTCTATGATATCAAAGTCGAATACTATTACGACAGTACAATCAATCCTGGTAAGGAAGTCATCTTCAGTACAGACCTCTATGAGGCTGAAGATCATGAACTGCCTTATACGATTACAGCGCCTGCGATCATCCAGACCTCCTCTGAAGAAGTCACGGATGCGCCGGTCTATTATCCCGAGACGCCGACTGTTGAAATTGCAAGGGATGATTTTGATTCAGATAGAAAAATCACAGTCCGGATCAAATTTGTTCCGTATACAGCAGTCTATGATTATGTCTATCTGCTTCTGAATCTTGACGGTGATCCGGAAAACTATGATGCTGATTATACAGAAATTGGCAGGACATCTGATGTTCAGGGCGTTCTGAACAGTTATGTCACTCCGACGGTCAAGGTTTTTGACTATGCTGTTCTGAAGCTTGCTGAGGGGGCAGTCATCACGTCAAGCGGGCTGGACGGACAGCCGAAACAGGAACTGAAGGTCTATTACACACGCAAGAATGTCCAGCTGACTTTTGAGACCAATGGAGGTACATACGTTGCCGGCTCGACAGTGCCTTATGGAACGACTGTCAGTCTGCCGAGCGTCAATCCGACCCGGCAGGGGTATACCTTTGCCGGCTGGTACAGAGATGCCGGTTTGACGAATCGTGTTTCCGGAAATTCTGTCACCGTGAATGCTGATACGATCCTTTATGCAAGGTGGAATGGTGTCGAAGTGAACTATTCCGTCGTGATCATGAAGGAAAAAATAGATAATGCGACGGGTACAACATCATACGTCTATGAAAACAGTTCAACCCTCAGAGGTACTGTAGGTACCACTGTTTATGCTGCGTCTGTTCGTAATGTGGATGTCCCTCGCGGTTATGAAAAACTGACGAGCATCAACGGAACAGCAACATCTGCAGGCACTGGAGAAAGCACTTCGGTTGTCATCACTGCGGACGGCAGTGCTGTGCTGAAAGTGTACCTGAGTCTGATCCGATACACCCTGGTGTTTAACGCGAATGAGGGAACGATCCGCATGGGTGGAAGGACCTATACGGGATCGAATTACCGCATAGAGAATGTTGTACTTGGCCAGGAAATTGGATCAATATGGCCCTCCTCCTCAACAGAGATCTATCGCAACAACCGTTACTTTGATGGATGGACCGGAGGCCCCAGCACCTATATTACGAAGCAGTATGAGCTGGTCTGGAATCATGTCGTGAATGCAAACAACAACCATGTCATGACGTTTAGAGCATCCTGGGGTACATCCAGCCATGATCGAGATGCCTATTACTGGCTGCAGCAGCCGGATGGCACATGGGCCATTGCGGATGAATATACGCAGATCGGGTTGAATACGAACAACCTGGGGGCAAAAGAAATAGACGGGTATACAAAGCATGGCGGAGATGGCAGAAGACCGAATAATTCATACCCGAATTCGGGATACGCCATTGCGTCAGTAACGCAGTACAGTTATGGTAATTATGTTCAGGACGACAACAGAAGCGGCGGGAATGAGTATATATACTATGAGTTTGATGGACATCTTTATCGAGAAAGAGATGATTCCTGGTGGGGCAATATTGACTCAGGCAAAACTCGATATGATGTGACCTTTAAGTATACTTACCATTTTTACTATGATCGCGCCAGGTACAAGATTGACTATTACTATGAAGCAGCACTGCTTACTACAAAGAGCGATATCTATTTTGAAGCAGATATCAGTTCCGATACATATAATTATACCCCGGCCAGACCTGCAGGAATCGATGCGGACTATGAATGGGGCGGCTGGTACGCAAATGCCGGACTTCAGGGCTCAGCCTATGTATTTGACAAGATGCCGGGTAACAACCTGGTGCTTTATGCCAGATGGATTGCGCCTGAATATACGGTGCATTTCGTAGATGGGGAGAATCCTTCCACACAGCTGTTTGACAGTGAAACAGTTGAAAAACACCACAAAGCCACGAATCCCGGAACGCCTTCCAAAGAGGGACATACCTTTGAAGGCTGGTATGACTCGGCGGATGGTGACACGCTTTACGACTGGAACACCCAGATCACTGCAGACACAACAGTCTATGCGCACTGGACACGCAATACGCTGGAGTATGTTGTTCACTATGTCGATACAGATCATCATCCGGTTGCCTCTGATAAGCATGTGAGCAATCCGAACTTCAGCATTGGCCAGAAGATTACTGAGCAGGCCATTGCAGTCGCAGGCTTCAGACCGCAGACCAACAGTGAAACAATCACGCTTGACAGAAGCGGCAATGAGATCACGTTCGTTTACAGTGCAAAAGCAGATCAGACAGGCTATACCGTAAAATATGTGATATCCGAAGGCGAAAGCGGTGCGGGGTATGCTGTTGCCGCTGAAAAAACCGTTCATAATGTACCGGGCACCACAGCATCTGTGATCGAACTTGCTGCTGCGGTTGATTATGATGCTCTTTATGCAGCACATCCTGAACTGGACGGCACAGAGTTCTTCCCTGACGAAGTTGAAAAGACGCTTGTACTGACGGCGAGTGAAGAAGCCAATGTCTTCACATTCTATTACTCTGCCTTTAAGAATGCTGTGGTAACCGTCAACTTCGTTGATATGGGAGGGAACGCCATAGCGAATCAGGATGTCCATTCGTATAAGGTCGGCAGGACATTTACGCTCAGCCGTACCCCCATAACAGGCTGGGAACTCAGCAGGGCTGTGGTCGGTACATCTTATTCAGGAACAGAGGCAGGAACCGAATACAAGATCACGGAAGCCATCGCGGGCGGAGAAGGCCTTGTTTTCACGTTGTTCTACCAGAAGAAAGCAACGGTGACAGTGGTGAGTGCATCGAAGCAGTATGATGCCACCGCGCTGAAACTGCCGGAAGATCTTGCGGGTCAGATTACAGTGGATGGCCTTCTCGCCGGGGACCGTATTTCATCGGTTGCTTATTCCTTCTCCGGAAATGATGTGGAAGAGGGTCGTCTGAATGCCGGCGTGGCGATTGTAACGCCTCATGACGCCACTGTTTACGGCACACATGCGGGAATTCCAAACTATTACAGGATCCGCTATATCAGCGGAACACTGGAAGTCACGAAGATCAATGTCACGATCCGTATTGAACCTGACCGATGGACAGGGGCCAGCTATAACGGTACGGAATACAAGGCTGGTTTTACCAACAGAAGCAAACTCTCGCCTGAAGATTATATTATGATCAGCCACGAGGGATATAAAACGGAGTTCCTTGATGATATTTGGGATATTGTGAAAACTGCGCCTGTTTCCGGCTCCAATATTGAGCGTGTTGCACCCACCGGAGAATCGTCCGGCATGGGGTATTATGCTATTTCAAGCACGGATGTCACGGATCAGGAATATACGGTGAATGTCAGTGTGGACGATATGCCGACTGATGGAGGCAATTATAAAGTCAGCCTGTACATCCGTCCCGGGCGTCTGGAGATTCTTCCTGCGGAATTGACCATTGCAACCAGCAGCGACGAGAAATCGTATGACGGAACCCCGCTGACGAATGCTGCCTATACAATGACGGGTCTGATGCCTGCTGATGAAGGCAAAGTGAAGGTAACAACCACTGGTTCCCAGACAGATGTTGGTATGAGTGACAATGGGTTTGAAATTCAGTGGGATGGAGTGAGTCAGGAGAACTATATCATCAGGAAAAATCTGGGTGTTCTTCGTGTAACAGAGGCTGCGCTGACGATTCAGGTCGAAAATGCGACCCTGGTCTACAATGGTCAGGAGCAGTCTGGCAAGAATATATCCGGAAATATCACGGAATCCTTGGCAAATGAATATACAATCAACGGCCTGGTTGCTGGTGATACGCTGCGCGTATCAGGATATACCTCTGCCAAAGGCACGAATGTGAAGGATGAAAATGGTCAGGCTGCGGTCTATTCCGGCAGCTTCGAACAGGCTAATATTGCTGTTGTGCGGATAGATGATGAGGGCAGAGAGGAAGATGTAACACACTTCTATCATATTTCGGCAAACAGCGGCACATTGTCCATTATGCCGAAAGTGGTCACGATTACAGCGGAGAGTGAAGAATTCACCTATGACGGCAATCCCCACAGCAATGCAGGATATGATGTAACCGGTCTGGTCGGCCGTGATGCCATTGAGGCAGTCGTGGAAGGCAGCATCACGTTCCCGAGTCAGAGTCCTGTCACAAACGAAGTCAAGAGTCATGAGTTCACAGAAGGCACGGAGAGCAACTATACGGTTATCTATGCCAGCGGCGCTCTGACGATGACGAACGCTACAGCAGCGATTACAATCACGGCTGCATCCGATAGCAGGACGTATGACGGAAAAGCTCTGACAAACAGCCAGGTCACTGTAACTTCCGGAACGCTTTTTGCTGGAGACCGGCTGGAAGCGACAGCGACGGGCAGTGCAACAAATGTAGCGGACACAGCAGAAGGGAATAACCCGATCGCAGCAGGCTACAGGGTCATGCACGGGGATGAAGACGTGACCGCGAACTACAGCATCACGGCTGTTTCCGGCACGCTGACAATTGAACCGAAGGCTGTAACGATTACAGCGAATGATGCATCACAGACGTATAACGGCAGTGCCCTGACAGAAGGTGGCTTCACGGCCAGCGACCTGGAAGAAGGGGACAGCCATACCTTCATCGTCGCGATGACGGAAGACAGTACGATCACGAATGCCGGCACACAGCCCAACGTAATTGCAACGGTTGACGGAGCAGCTGTAACAACAGGAACAGCGACAGCAGTGGGCAACTACCTGGTCACAACAGTGAACGGTACACTGACAGTGAATCCGAAGGCCGTAACGATTACGGCCAAGAATGCATCACAGACATATAACGGGAATGCCCTGACAGAGAGCGGCTTCACGGCCAGCG
>CADBPC010000034.1 GCA_902796425.1 uncultured Lachnospiraceae bacterium | reverse complement strand
TTTTGAAGAGATCGAGCGAATGTATTACGCAGAGAACTACGGCGATTTTCTGGAAGGGCAGAGCCGCCGGAATGAAGCACACGGCCACGCGAACCGGAACCGCACGGTGGAAGACCTGCTGGTGAACAAGACGACATGCCCGGAGGAGACAGTCTATCAGATCGGCACGATCGACGAGCATGTTTCGGAAGATGTCCTCTTCAATATCGTGACGGATTTCCTGGCGGAGTTCACACGGCGCTTCGGCTCCCATGTCCACATCCTGAATTTCGCTTTGCACTGCGATGAAGGGACACCACACATTCAGGAACGGCACGTCTTTGATGCAGTGAACCAGTATGGCGAGTTATGCCCGCAGCAGGAGAAGGCACTGGAGGAACTGGGCTTTGAGCTTCCGAATCCGGATAAGCCGAAATCAAAGTACAACCGGCGAAAAAATGTTTTCGATGCGGCCTGCCGGGAGATGCTTTTTGACATTGCGGAACGATATGGATTACACCTGGATCGGGAGCCATCCTATGGAGGACGGGCGTATCTGGAAAAACAGGATTATATCCTGATGAAGCAGAAGGAAAAGATGGTCGCGCAGGAAAAACAGATCGAGCAAAAAGAGTCCGAGCTGGAGGAGCTTTCCATTCGGATCGATGATGTGGAGACACAGATCGATGAGGTGGCGGAGACGGCATATGACAAAGCGGTTGAGGCAGTCACGGAGCGGGTGCAGGAGGAGACGCGCAATGAGGATTTTGAACTGATCCGGGATTATGAAAAAGAGATCATGCGAAGCAGTTCCCTTACGGATAAGGGCATGTCTTTTGCGCATCAGATATTCTCTGGTCTGAAGAAAAAATTCCGGGGAATGACGGCGGCGATCACAGAGAAACTGAAAGAGATTTTGAAGGATCCCTCAGTTAAAGCGGAGCAGCTTGCGCCGATCCGGGAAAAGACAAAATCCTCAGTCCTTGATAAGCTCCACCGTGCTGACGCGGAACTGAAAGCCCGCAGGTCAGAGCAGCCGAAAGGGAAGAAAAAGGACCGGGATATGGAGCTGTAAGACGTAATCCTTTTTTGTCAAAAGCAGCTGGAAACCGCAATGGGTCGTTTTGTCCCATTGTGATTTGCGGGAGAGATAACCGGATGGTTTTGATATGGCAATGTAACAGGCGAAGGTATCCCTGATCCGGGGATGCCTTTGCCGGAAAGGAAATGGTACGAACGTATTTCAATCGGTGAAGGAATCCGTCACTACGAAGATGGCGGCAAAAGCCTATGGGATCAACGTAAACCGGAACGGAATGGCGTGCTGCCCGTTCCATGATGATCACACACCGAGCTTGAAGCTGGATCAGCGGTATCACTGTTTCGGCTGCGGCGCGGATGGTGATGTGATCGATTTTACGGCACGGCTTTTTACCATAGGGAAGATGGAAGCAGCCAAAAAGCTGGCCGCGGATTTCGGCGTTTCTTATGACGATGGCAGAATGTCCGGGGCAGAAGGAAAGTTCAATGTGAAAGGCAGAAAAAAGAAACCCAGGAAATTCTCCCCGGAATACCGATTTGAGGAAACGGAGAAATGCTTTTTCCGGATCTTGACGGACTATTACCATCTGCTTTGCAGGTGGCGGGAGGAGGACGCGCCGAAGACTCCGGAGGAGGAATGGGGGCGGCGTTTTACCGACTCCCTGCGGGACATGACGCTGGTGGAGTATATGATGGACACGATGCTGACCGGCACACTGGAAGAAAAGATCGACCTGATGAACGGATATAGAGAGAAGGTGAAGGAATATGAGCGAATCCTTGAAGAAGATTCCGGCGGAAAAGCGGGAGGCGCTGGAGGAGACGATGGCGGCCTTTGGGCAGGCCGCGCCGCCTGACTGGTTCGACGGGAGCAGCGTGGACGAGATTGCTTTCAGCGAATATGTGTTGTATAAGCATCCAATGCGCTGCATCCACGACCGGCTCTATGACATTGATGGCCTGCTCAGCGACGCGGCAGTGCAGAGCGAGATCCTGCAGTATATCCGTCCTTATGTGAAAAATAATGTGGCGAAAAACGTGGAGAAGTATCTGAACGCACTGAAGCTTGCGGCGTACTGTCCGGAGCTTCCGATCCAGGAGGACCGGATTCATTTCCAGAATGGGACCTATTTCATGGAAGACCGCCGGTTCACGCCGGAGAAGGAATTTTGCCTGAACCGCCTGCCGGTGCGTTATAACCCGGAGGCGCCGGATCCCGTCCGCTGGAAGAAGTTCCTCGATGAGCTTCTTTATCCAGAGGACATCCCGACTCTGCAGGAATTTATGGGCTATACTCTTCTTCCCTCCAATAAAGGCCAGAAGATGATGATCATCATCGGAAACGGCGGCGAGGGCAAGTCCCGGATCGGACGTGTCCTGCGGGCGATACTCGGGGACAACATGAACACGACCTCCATCGACAAGCTATCCAAAGACCGGTTCTGCCGGGCGGATCAGGAGGGGAAGCTTTTGATGCTGGATGATGATATGAAGCTGCAGGCACTTGATGATACGAATCTTCTGAAAGCGATTATTACCATGGAAGACAAGATGGATCTGGAACGGAAAAATACGCAGAGCTACCAGGGATTTCTGTATGTACGGCTGCTGGGTCTGGGAAACGGCTCCCTTTCAGCTCTTTATGACCGGTCAGATGGTTTCTATCGACGGCAGATTGTGTTGAACGTTCGGGAAAAGAAGGCAGACCGTGTGGATGACCGCAGACTCGGGGAAAAGCTCCGGGAAGAGGCGGAAGGAATCCTCTTGTGGGAACTGGAAGGGCTGCATCGCCTGATCGCCAATGATTTCGCTTTTACGATCAGCGACCGCGCCGCAGGCAATATCGAGGAAGCCAAGAAGGAGGACAATAACATCCTCGAATTCCTGGCATCGGAAGGCTATGTACGGTTCGAGCAGAACACCCATGCCACCTCCCGGCAGCTTTATACGGCTTACCGGAGATGGTGCGATGACAACGTGGAGAAGCCCTTTGCCGAGAAAACCTTCACAGGGTATCTTAAGAAGAATGAGGAACGACTGAAGCTGAAGTACACACAGAACATCCCGACGGGCGACGGGAAAACGGCCAGGGGCTATATGGGGATCCATGTGCAGATCAATAC
>CADBPC010000033.1 GCA_902796425.1 uncultured Lachnospiraceae bacterium | reverse complement strand
AGCTTCAGTGTCCCGGAGCCTTTTTCGATCATCGGTTTTATGGTAAGGATCAGTTCGTCCGGTTCCGGCTGAATGATCCTGTATATCCGGCCGCCCGTAAGCCTGTCTTCCAGTTCATGCACAAGGGCTGCAGTGGTAATTCCGTCAAATGCCATAATTGGTACCTCTCTTTCCCAGAATAATAAGCGAAAAGTTAAAGTTGCACAAGCTTGACTCCCTCGATATAATTAATAGGTTGCAGTAGTATTGAAATGAGGTGCATTTTATGGCCAGAAGTATGACAGGATACGGAAGAGGTGAGCTGACGCGGGATGGCAACAGATTCACGGTTGAAATGAAATCTGTGAACAACCGCTACCTGGACATCAATATCCGTCTGCCGAGACAGTTCAACCAGTTCGAGTCCGACATAAGGGACTATCTTAAAGCCCGTATACTGCGCGGGAAGGTTGATGTTTACATCGGTTATGAGGACCTGAACGAGTCATCCGCGAAGGTCAGGTATAACCGGAGACTGGCCGGAGAATACCTCGCCCAGCTCAATGCGATCGCGCAGGAGTTCGGGATTCCGAATGATGTCTCGGTTTCAAAGCTCTCGTCATACCCCGATGTCCTGGTGCTGGAGGAGGAAGACGAAGAGAACGCAGAGGCGCTGCGTGAGCCTCTTCTGGAAACTGTCGGCGCTGCCCTGGAGCAGTTTTCGGCTGCAAGGGACAGGGAAGGCGGCAACCTTGTGCAGGATATCAATGCCAAGCTTGACGGGATGCGGAAGAGCATTTCCTTCCTTACCGACAGGGCACCTTCAATTGTTAAGGCCTATCAGGACCAGATGTACCAGAAGATCCGCGACATGATCGGGGACGCGGTGGTCGACGACAGCCGCATTCTCCAGGAGGTCGCCATCTATTCCGACAAGGTATGCATTGATGAAGAACTGGTGCGTCTCAAGAGCCATATAGGCGCTGTAGTCCAGACGCTGAAGGAGGAAGGGAGCATCGGCAGAAAGCTCGACTTCCTTGCACAGGAACTCAACCGTGAGGCGAATACGATCCTTTCCAAGACGGATGACGCCGAATCAGCGGACTGTGCAATTATGCTCAAGACAGAGATAGAGAAGATAAGAGAACAGATTCAGAACGTAGAGTAATATTTACAGAAAGGCAGAGCAGATATGATACATCCTTCCTATGTTGATCTTATGAAAGTTGTCAATAAGGATATCGAAGAGGGAGAAACTCCGGTTATCAACAGCAGATATTCGATTGTTATGGCGACCGCAAAGCGCGCAAGACAGCTTGTGGACGGAGACGAGCCCCTGGTATATGCAAATCCCGGGAGAAAGCCTCTTTCGATTGCCGTTGAAGAGCTGGAACAGGATAAGGTCAGAATCCTTCCCCAGGACGAGGCAGAGGTCGAGGCGATGGAGATCAGCGACTATACAGCTGCTATTTCCCTTGAAGAGACAATCTTTGCCGGCAATATCTCCGCTTATGACGATGATGAGGAGAATGAGGACGGCGAGGATTCTTCCGATGAGGAAGATGAAAACGATCTGTACGACAGAGAAGCTGACGAGGAATAACCGGCTGTGAGTCTGAAGGTTATATTCATATCCCTGGGATGTGACAAAAATCTCGTTGATACGCAGCAGATGGCGGGAATCCTTGAAACAGCAGGTGTCAAAAGCGGCAGATATGTCTTCACCGATGACGAGGAGCAGGCACAGATCGCGATTGTCAATACCTGCTGTTTTATTGACAGCGCCAAGGAAGAGAGCATAGAGAGCATTCTCTCGCTTGCAGAGCTGAAAAATTCGGCCGCCCTCGAGTATCTTATCGTGACCGGGTGCATGGCACAGCGGTACAAGGATGAGATACTAAAGAGAATCCCGGAGGTTGACGCCGTCATCGGGACAACTGCCCAGAAGCGCCTGGAGGAGATTCTTGACGAGGTGACAGGGCAGAAAGGCAGCAGGGGAGTTTATCTGGATGATCCGGATCTTCCTCCCTCGGCCGATGTGCCCAGGGCGATGACGCAGCTTTCCTGCGCCGGTTATCTTAAGATTGCGGACGGATGTGATAAATGCTGTACTTACTGCGCGATTCCGTATATCCGCGGGCACTTCCGAAGCGTTCCGATGGAAGAGCTGATCAGTGACGCGAAAAGACTTGTGGCGACAGGTACGCGGGAACTGATCCTGGTTGCGCAGGAGACTACGCTTTACGGCACGGATTTATATGGAAAGAAGATGCTCCCCGAGTTGCTTCGCAGACTCTGCCTTTTAAAGGATCTGAAGTGGATCCGTCTTTTGTACTGCTATCCCGAGGAAATTACGGATGAGCTGATCGATGTGATAAGCAGTGAGGCAAAGATCCTTCCTTATCTTGATATTCCGATCCAGCATTCCTCCGATGCGGTCCTCAAAAGAATGGGACGCAGGACGACGGGCAGGGAGCTCGAAGAGATTATCAGGAAACTCCGTGAAAGAATCCCCGGCATCTGCCTCAGGACTACTCTTATCACAGGCTTTCCCGGAGAGACGGAAGAGGATCACCGGGCACTTGTCGGCTTTGTGAAAAGAATGAAGTTCGAGCGCCTCGGTGTATTTACCTATTCCAGGGAGGAGGGGACGCCTGCTGCCCGGATGGAAGGGCAGGTCCATCCCTCCACCAAGAAGAGAAGACAAAAGGAGCTGATGCTCGCCCAGCAGGATATCGCCTTCAAAAATGCCAGGAAGATGAAGAACAGGGTTCTGGACGTTATCATCGACGGAAAACTGGCGGGCGAGGACGTATATGCAGGCAGAACCTACATGGATGTGCCCGGCGTTGACAGCAATATTTTTATTGAGACGAAGCGGGAACTGATGACAGGGGACTTTGTTCGCGCCAGGGTGACCGGTGCGCAGGCGTATGACCTGATTGGCGAGATCGCTGATGAAGACTGAGGAATAAAAACGATGAATCTACCGAATAAGCTGACATTGCTGAGAGTACTGCTGATTCCGTTCTTTGTGATTTTCCTGCTGACCAGTCCTTCGGGCGCCGGAAAATGGATCGCTCTTGTTATTTTCATAGTGGCCAGCCTGACCGATATGCTGGACGGAAAAATAGCAAGGAAATACAACCTGATCACAAATTTCGGCAAATTTATGGATCCGCTCGCGGATAAGCTGCTGGTCTGCTCCGCAATGATCTGCCTGATTCCTCTTGGCAGGATTCCGGCGTGGATTGTCTGCATCATCGTGGCCCGTGAATTTGCAATCAGCGGTTTCCGGCTGATCGCGGCGGAAAAGGGGACTGTGATTGCGGCAAGCTACTGGGGGAAGTTCAAGACCACCTTCCAGATGATTATGGTGATTCTCATGATTGCCGATATCGAAGCGCTTCGCCCGCTGACCGCGATTATCATGTGGATCGCTGCGGCTCTGACGATTATTTCTCTTGTGGATTATATAATGAAGAACAAGGATGTCCTGAAGGACGCGGATTAAGCGCCGTGCCTTCCGGGAACTGACAGAACAGGAAGAGACTCAAAGTGAAGAAGCTACTGGATCAGATTTTAAAATTCGGAATCGTAGGCGTTATCTGTTTCATTATCGATTATATCGTTTACAGGGTATCCAACCTGGTATTTGAATCAGGCGGACTTGCCCAGACTTTTCCGAAGTATATTTACATATCGCTGGCGCTCGGCTTTACCATCTCGGTTGTCATCAACTATCTGCTGAGCATGAAGTACGTGTTCGTGAGAAAGGAGAGCCTTGACAGGAAAAAGGAATTCATTATTTTCCTGATTCTTTCGATTATCGGCCTCGGCGTCAATGAGCTGTGCATGTACATCGGGATGGATGTGATCTACAGCGGCTGGGAATGGCTGAGAAGCTGGATGAGCAGGGACTTTGCCAAAGACGTATTCTTCAAGTTCGGAGCGACCGGCGTGGTCATGGTATATAACTTTATTACCAGAAAGATCTTCCTCGAGGATCATTCGGAATCCGCAGATAAATAAATTCACTGCCTCCCGCGGGGAGGAGTGCAGAAAACGTGCATATAGTAAAAGCTCCGGAAGGATATTACCTGCCGGAGCTTTTACTTTACACTATATTGTAAGGTGAAGAGCGATGTTATCTGACGGTCAGCAGTTCCGATACACTGGATACACCCATCACGGCTGCTGCCTGCTGCTGGATGTAAGGTGAATCTACATTCTTGTACCAGTCATAGGAGAGCTTGTGGGAGCCGTCGGGGTTCTGGATGCCCATATCAAGTCCCTGCGCTATTTCAGCCGCATGATCCATCTGTCTGGAGAGAATGAAACCGTCTATGTGCTGGTTGGCCATTGCCTGCATATAAGCATATACGATGGATGCCGCCTGGTACTGCTGGCCTGCGGAGGAGACATATCCCTGCTCGGAAAGCAGTATGCTGCGCACCTGACCTGTCGGAGACAGGAAGAGGGGCGTGCACATCAGGTCTGTCAGCACGTCGATGTTCTGCATGGAAAGGAAACGGGGGCTGGCATTCCTGGGAGTGTAGACGCTGGGCTTCCACACAAAAGGATCGTAAAGCGGAGCGTTGTAGGGGTGTACAGCCAGGGACCAGTCGAAATCGCCCTCAAGACGGATCCAGGTGTTCATGGCGTTCATGAACGCGAGTCCGGAGTAGTGGGCGGAGACATTGTCGCTAGCCGCATACTCGTGATCGAAGCACGCATAGACTCTCGCATTTGCGTTGACGCTGCGGATGGAGTTGTAAGCAACACGAAGTGCTCTTGCGTATTCCCTGGCGTCGGTATCAAGACCTGCTCCGGCTGTCATATAATGCCACTCGAGGCGGGCGTTGACTTCGTTTCCGATGATCCAGTTGTCAACCGTGCCGTGCCCTGTATCGGAGAAGCGCTCCGCAAGGAAAGTGCAGACTGCAGCGAGCTTTTCAACGCCGGCCTGGTCGGCAGCATTAAAGGCGTAGTAGTTCGCACCGGTGTAATCGCGGGAGAGCGGATGGATCAGGGTCGGATCCGGGCTCAGATCGTTCAGGAGAATCAGTGTTACCTGGATGCCCCTTGTATTCATGAGGGGAACGACCTTGTCATACTGACCGAGAATCTGCTCGTTGAAGGTGTAAACCTTTCCGTTGTAGGTGTAATTGACGCCGCCTCCGGTGGTGAGCTTGCCGAGCGGCACATTATATGTGATCTGCTTGACTCCGAGATCCGTGAGGTCGTTGTTGTCGAGAAGCTCCGCCGCCGGAAGGATACCCTTCTTTCCGAAATCGCGGCGCGGCCATGTATGCGTGGCTGCGGCTTCGGGATTCGTGATGAAGATCGCGCTGCCGACAGGAACCATGGCGCCGTTCTTTCGGACGGCCAGCTGGAATTTTTTGTTGAGGTTGGACGCCGGAGTGTTGTAACCGAGAGGGAGAGTGAAAGTAGTGCCTGAGGCAGCGGGGGCGGTTGCCACGTTGATGCCCTGTACGCCGCTCTCGTAAGGCTGCTGCGCATAGAGGTAATACAGGCCGTCATCACCGCTGTAATCTCCCGCGGATGCTACTACGACATTGGAACCCTGGATGGTTGCGGAAATTACGGACGGCGTGATCTGCGCATTGACAGACAGTGCGGGCGCAGAAACCGAAGACACCGCTGCAGCCAGGATCATAAGCGCGGATCCTGCTGCCGCAAGCATGCGTTTTGTTCGTGATAACATGTGAAATTCTCCTTGGTGGTATGAATGTGTCATTCAGCATTATAACACAAGTTAATAAATGTGTAACACATTTTACAAAAGAATTAAATGGAAATTTCCGCCGCGTTACTATATGATAAGTACCGATAATATTACAGCTTGTAAAAGGAGTTTTTTATGTCTTTGAATATTAAGAAAAGCCTGGCCGCCGTAAGGCTGTTTTCGGTTTTTGCAATTGCTCTTCTGATTCTTGCGGCAGCAGGTATGCCCGCACGCGCGGCGGAGCGCACCGGCGCAATTGTATCCTGCCTGATCAGCGGGGATCATGTCGTATGCACGACAAGTTTCTCGCAGGTTCCCGCAAGCGACGACGGAATGGTTTATGTTTTTGCGGATGAAGTGTGGCAGGATGGCTGCACCGGGCAGATCGTAGGACAGGGCGCGATCGGACAGGGACAGATTGCCTTCCCTCTTAATTTCAACACGCCTTCCTCCAACCTTTCACGCAAGTTTATCCTGGCCGTAAAGCAGGGCGGACGCTTTGTTCAGGTCAGCGACGAGCATTATATAACAAATCCCGAAGCCTTCTCGACTTATGCCGCTCCCCGCAGGGACCACGGCATTAAGGGAATACTGCCGGATCCCGCGAGACTTGCGTACGAGGAGCTTCTTGATCTGGGAGTCCAGCAGGCTGCCTACAATATTTCCCTCGGCGATATTGTCGGCGAGTCCTCGAATCCCGCTGTTTTTCCGACCACCTATTATTCCTATGACGGTGCTGTCTATGCTTTTGATACCTACCGTCTTTCCTCCTATGATAATGTCATTAAAAACTTCAGTGACAGGGGAATTCAGGTTACCATCAACATCCTCAATAATATGTCCCCCAAGGGGATGGACCTGATCCATCCTCTCGCAAGAGACGGAAAGGTCTGCCCCAACTACGCATTTAATACGGCGGACGCCGCGGGAACAAACCACCTGAAGGCCATTGCCGCATTCCTCGGCCAGCGCTACAGCGGACTTCAGGGCTTCGGCCAGGTGGATAACTGGATTGTCGGCAATGAAATCAACGCCCGCACGGAGCAGTACTATCTAGCTTCCGATAATATTGAACTGAATGTAAGTGAATACCATAAGGCGTTCAGGATATTCTACAACGGCATCCGCAGCGTCAATGCCACTGCGATGATTTACAATTCCATCGACCAGGAATGGGGCAGAAAGTCGAATCCCGGTTCATTCCTCTCGAGAGAATATCTGGACAGGTTTAATTACTATGTCAACAGAGAAGGCAATATCGACTGGGGACTTTCCTTCCATCCCTACAATTCGCCTCTCTATGATCCTTATACCTGGCTCGGATATGACGTATGGGTCCACAAGGATTTCCTGACGCCCTACATTACGATGCAGAACCTTTATCTTCTGACGGACTATATGCACCAGCCGCAGTTCCTCAATCCTTACGGTGATGTCAGGAGCATTTCCATTTCGGAAATCGGATTCACCTCGAGCTTCGGCGACCAGCTTCAGTGCGCATCCATCGTATACGGATATCTGCAGGCAAAAGCCAATCCGGATATTGACAGCTTTATCCTTTACCGGCAGACGGATCACGCGGACGAGATTAAATCCAATATTGCACAGGGTCTTGTGAGCGTTGCCGGAACGCACAAGCCCGCGTATGATTTCTACAAATATATTGACACGCCGTCTGCGGGGCCTTATATACAGCAGGCTTCGGCAATCATCGGACAGGATGTAAACAGCCTGATCGGAATCAGGGATTTCCAGGTTCGCGGCGGATGGACTGACTGACAGACAAAATGGAACAGGTTAAGCGGATATCAAGAAAACGTGTATATGAGATTATTCAGCTCGGAAACGACGACGACGCACTGAACGTGGCGTTTGATGTCGTGTCCATTTCCATGGTTCTGCTTAACCTGATTATTGCCATTGTCGACACGTTTGATATTTCGGCGGAGCTGTATTCCTTCCTCGGCGGACTGGAGCTGGTAACGGTTGTCTGGTTCCTTTTTGAGTACTGTCTCAGAATCTGGACGGCGGAATACCTTTACCCGGAGATTACAAGAAAGGCGGCGACGATCCGCTATGCGCGCTCCTTTGACGGCGTTGTGGATCTTTTGTCCTTCCTGCCTTATTTTCTGCCGTTTTTCTTCCCGGCGGGTGTCGTGGCGTTCCGGATTTTCCGGATTATAAGGATTCTGAGGCTTTTCAGGATCAATGCGTACTATGACGCGCTGAACGTCATCTCGGATGTAATAAAGAGCAAGAAGGATCTGCTTCTTTCTTCCATATTTATAATATTTATCCTTATGATCGCATCCTCCCTATGCATGTATTCGCTGGAGCATGAAGCACAGCCGGATGTATTCAAAAACGCGTTTTCCGGCTTCTGGTGGTCGGTATCGACGCTGCTGACGGTAGGGTACGGTGACATTTATCCGGTCACCTTCATGGGAAGAGTATTCGGCGTTGCGATCACGTTTCTCGGCGTCGGGATGGTCGCGATTCCGACAGGTATCCTGTCCGCCGGATTTGTAGAGCAGTATACGAAGCTCAAGGATATGAACGATTATTCCTATGAGCAGGATATCCGCTTTGTCCATCTCAGGATAGCGCCGGGGCATCCCTGGGCGGGGAAGAGTGTTGCGGAGCTGTCACTGGCACCCGGACTTCTCCTGACGGTCATAATGCGCCGGGGTGAGACAATGATACCCCGCGGAGATACGGTTATCCATGAAGGGGACCAGATTGTGATCGGCGCGGAAGCCTTCCGGGAGGACAAGAGTATCGAACTCAAAGAGCTTGTCCTGAAAAAGGACCATCCGTGGACGGGCAGAAAGATCAGGGAACTCGATATTTCGCGGAGGACTATGATCGTGCTTGTCAGAAGAGACGGCAAGCCGCATATTCCCGACGGGAACACGCTTCTGATGGAAGGGGACTCGGTGCTTTTGTATTCACGCTTTTTTATCCCCGAAATGGACGAGGCAAAAAAAGTCAAAATTTGATAAAAAAGCACTTGCTTTTATCAAATGGCTATAGTAATATAATCTTCGCTGCACAACCGCAGCACAAATACTGGTAAATGGCTCGTTGGTCAAGAGGTTAAGACGCTGCCCTCTCACGGCAGAATCAGCGGTTCGATTCCGCTACGAGCTATTTTTTTGTACCCATTTTTAGAAAGCAGGGCCTTTTCACATCTTTTCCTGCCGTCGCAGAATATCCCGTCAGCGCAAGATTAAAATTCGGTTAAACAATGTGAAAATTCTGTGTAATCGGTTGAAGGAACGCAGTTTTCGCTTATACTGGAATTGTGGCCGGCAAAAAGAGCATGGATACCGGCAAGTCGAAAACCGCACCGCGGATGAAGGAGGGTACTATGGGATTTTTTGAAGAACTGGAAAAGAGTCTGGAGAAGAGATTCGGTGATGCGGGCCAGGCACTCTCGAATGCCGGACAGGATATGACGAGACAGGCAAAGGGCCTTGCCGAGACGGCGCGGCTCAAATCACTGATCGCGGAAAAGGAAAGAATTCTGAAGGAAGGCTATGAGGAGCTCGGAAAAGCATACTATGACCTTCACGGGGATGACGAAAACGCCGACGGTCAGGAAAGCTTTAAGAAGATCAGAGAAGCTGCGGAAGAGATCGGTGCCCTCAAGGCTAAGATCTATAAGGTAAAGGGTGTCAAGGGATGTCCCTGCTGCGGAAGAGAGAACCCTCTCGATGCGGTATTCTGCAACCAGTGCGGTGCAAAGCTTCCGGAGGAGCCGGAGGAGGAAGCGGCAGAAGAAGTCTGTGATGCAGCAGAAGAGGCCTGCTGCGCGGCTGAAGAAGCAGCAGATGAAGCCTGCAGCGCAGCTGCGGAGGAAGTGAAGGAATGCTGCGATGCTGCCGGGGAAACGGCAGAAGAAGTCTGCAGCGCGGCTGCAGAGGAAGTGAAGGAGTGCTGCGACACAGCGGCAGGTGAAGTGAGGCAGGCTGCCGAGTCGATCGCCGAGACCGTAAAGGAAGCGGTAGCGGAGGCGGCTGCGAACGCAGGGCTTGACGAAACAGCCGAATAAGCGGCTTTTGTACAGTGTTTTTCGCAGTTTGGATATTGCATCTTCCAATTGCTTGTGCTATTTTATATGTGTTTGTTGTGTAGATTGAGAGTGGACCGGCGGTCCACTCTTTCTTATGTGTGAAGCTGTTGCGGCGCGGACGCCGTGCTGAAGGCAGAGCGCGCCGGCTGACGGCTGGGGAGAGTATGTGGCCAGGCAATCAAAATACGAGAAGATCGTAGAAGATCTCCTTGCGCCGATCGCAGAGGAGAACGGTGTCAGTATCTACGATGTGGATTATACCCGTGAGGGTCCGGATTACTACCTGAGATGTTATATAGATAAAGACGGGGGCGTCAATATCGGAGACTGTGAGCGCGTCAGCAGAGCGCTGTCCGATGCCCTCGATGAAGCGGATCCGATACCGGATGCCTATATACTGGAGGTTTCCAGTCCGGGACTCGGACGCTCGCTCACAAAGGACCGGCATTTTGCCGCAAGCCTGAATGAAAAAGTGGAAGGAACAACCTTCAGGCCTTATGAAGGAAAGAAGAAGTCGTTTGAAGGCATCCTGCGGTCATTCGATGCAGAAACAGTGACTGTAGAGACGGAAGGCTCCGGCGAAGAGGATAAGACACAGCTTGTTCTTGAACGGGACAATATAGCAAATATCAGACTCGTTGTTGAGTTTTGACAAGAAAAGGAGAAATGATGAACACTGAATTGAAGGCTGCCATGGAGGCACTTGAAAAGGAGAAGAATATCAGCCAGGAAACCCTTTTCGATGCGATTGAAACTGCTCTGCTGACAGCATGCAGGAACAATTTCGGCAGGACTGACAATCTGAGCGTATATGTTGACAGGGACACATGCGATTATCGCGTCATTGCTAAAAAGACAATTGTCGCCAGCGCGGATGATGTTGAGGACAGACAGGTTCAGATCAGCGCGGAAGACGCCGTAAAGCAGCATATTCAGGGAGAAGTCGGCGATACTGTCGATGTCGAGATCAACAGCCAGTCGTTCGGACGCATTGCGACACAGATCGCAAAGAACGTTATCCTGCAGAAGATCCGTGAAGAAGAGCGCAATGCGGTCTACAACTTCTACAGCGCGAGAATGAAGAGTGTTGTTACCGGCGTTGTCCAGAGGCAGGTCGGACGGAGCTGGTCCGTCAACCTCGGCAAGGCCGACGGTATCCTCAATGAGAAGGAACAGGTTGAGAGCGAGAAGCTCGCAGCCAACGACAGAATCAAGGTATATATCCTGGATGTCAGAAAGACACAGAAGGGCGCAACACGGATTCTTCTGTCCCGCACACATCCTGATCTTGTAAAGTGCCTCTTTGAAGAGGAGGTTGCGGAAATCAGGGACGGCACCGTCCAGATTATGAGCATTGCCCGTGAAGCGGGAAGCCGCACAAAGATCGCCGTATGGTCAGACAATCCGAACGTCGATCCCGTCGGCGCCTGCGTCGGCATTAACGGCGGCAGAGTCGGCAATATCGTCGATGAGCTGCGCGGAGAGAAGATTGATATTATCAACTGGGATGAGAACCCCGGCAACCTGATCCAGAATGCTCTTTCGACCGCGAAGATCGTCGCGGTCTTTGCGGATCCCGATGAGAAGAGCGCGAAGGTAGTCGTTCCCGACTATCAGCTTTCCCTTGCGATCGGCCGCGAAGGACAGAATGCAAGACTTGCAGCCCGCCTTACCGGATATAAGATCGATATCAAGAGTGAGACCCAGGCGAAGGATGCCGTCGGCTTCCGTTACGAGGATTATCTTGAGGATGCCGAAGGATATGACGACGGCCTGCTTTATGATGAAAACGGAATGCCTCTCGGAGAGTATTCCGATGAGACCGCAGCCGACGGCAGCGCCGAAGCGGGCAGCGGCGTCCAGGCTGCTTCCTCCGAAGGCGTAGAATACACCGGACAGGAAGAGTCCGAGTACGAAGAGATCGTATATGTCGATGAGAACGGCAATCCGATTGCTGTTGACGAGAACGGAAATCCCATCGATGAGAACGGAAATATTCTTGAGTTTGAGGAAGTGTACGAGGAAGTTCCGGAGGAAGAATAAGGTATGTCTGGACGAATTCCGCTCAGGACATGCGTCGGCTGCGGTGAAGAAAAGGATAAGAGCCTGCTGATCAGGGTGAGCAGAACTCCCGAAGGCGGATTTATCGTCGCCCGCACCTTAAAGAAAGCCGGCAGGGGGGCATATCTGTGTGATTCCCCCGAGTGTCTGGCAAAGGCCAGAAAAAAGAGGGCTTTTAACAAATCTTTCGGACAGGAAGTGCCGGAGAGTGTGTATAAAGATCTTGAACGCTGCATCAGCACACAGGATCCGGCAGCGCAGGGTGGAAAGGAAAACTGAAAGCGCCCCGGGCGCTTTGCATATCGGTGACGGATGGACAGAGTTTATTCAATGCTCGGACTGGCGATGAAAGCCGGAAAGATAAAAAGCGGCGGGTTCCTGACACAGGAGAGCATCCGTGCGGGAACAGCATGCCTGGTAATTATCGCTGCGGACGCGCAGAAGAACACAGGTAAAAGAATCACTGATAAATGTAATTACTATCACGTCCCCTTCCGGGTCTACGGTATCAAGAGTGAACTCGGAGGAGCCATCGGCAAAGGCGAGTGTGCCTGCGCGGCCGTAACGGACGAAGGATTTGCAAAGAGCATTATGCAGCTGACAGAAAATACCGGCGGATAAGTTCCGGAACAGACTGTCTGAAGGCTGCAGGAGAAATACAGAACTGCCGGCGGTGCCGGATATGAGGTGGAGAGGCCAAATGGCGAAAACAAAAATCAGCGAACTTGAGAAGATGGTTGGTGCGGACAGAAAAGAGATTATTGCTTTTCTCAACGAAAACGGTGTTGATGCTAAAAATGCAGCCAGCAGTGTGGATGAAGATGCGGTAAAACTGGTCAGGAACAAATTTGCCAGGGAAACAGTATCAGCAGATAAACCCAGGACTCCGGTCAAGGTTGTCGTCAAAAAGGTGGTCTCCGCTGCAGGCAGGACTGCTGCTCCCGCCCAGCCGGCAGGCAGCGCTGTTGCCCAGCAGCCCGCACAGGGCGCTCCGGTGAAGAAACGCAAAGTCATTATTGTCAAAGGCGGAAATGCGGCGCCCGGGCAGAACAGAACCTCAAACTATGTGAGCGGCGTGACCAAGCCCCCGGTTTCGGAGAATACACAGCGTGACCAGGGCCGGAATCAGGCCGGCAGGAACCAGGCTGCAAAGAACAGCACTCAGGGTGCACAGGGCGTCTACAGACCGATCAAGCCGAAGACTGTCCCTACCCAGATGACAGTGGATTTCCATAAACCGGTCCAGGCACCTTCTCATGTCGCAAAGCCGGCGGAGCCCGAAGCTGCTGCCGTAAAAGAAAATGAGAAGATTATTCCCGCACCGGCTCCTGCAGAGGAAGTAAAGACAGAAGCCGTAAAGATTGCGGCTGCGCCCGAAACGGAAAATGTCAGTGTACAGGAGAAGGTACAGACTGCGCCTGCAGCCGATGCAGCTCCCGCTCCCGCAAAGAAAGAGGAGGCTCCTGCAGAGGTTTCCCCCGCGGTATCTTCCGCGCAGGAGGAAAAGCCGGCAAAAGAAGAACCCGCCGTGCAGCAGGAAGTAAAGAAAGAAGAAGCGCCGGCACAGCCCGCTGCGGAGGCAGCGCCCGCAGTCAGCAGGGAGCAGGCACCTGCTCCCGCAGATGATTCGCAGAAGCAGGATAATAATAAGGCGGCTGCCGCAAAAGAGAACGCTCCTGCCGACAGGCAGCAGAGCGCGGCAAATGCGCGGAAGGACCAGCCGGCCGGCCAGGGTGCTCCCGGGGCTGCAAAAGAGGCGGCCAGGGAGCCTGCAAAGGAACCTGTCAGACCGTTTATTACAAGACCTACAGGTCCCCGCATTATCGGCAATATCCGCATGAATACAAATCCCACAGCACCTGCGGGTACAGCTGCGGGACGTTCCCAGTCCGGTAATTCCGGAGACAGAAGAAACCAGCAGGGACAGGGCCGCAGCCAGCAGGGACAGGGCCGCGGACAGCAGGGTGCCAGAACCGGTGCGCCTTCCCAGGGAAGAGACGGAGGAAGACGTATCAGGATGAACGACGCCCCGTCCAGAGGTACAGATAATACCGGACGGTTCGGATCAAGACCCGGGCAGGGCCCTGCGCAGGGCGCAAGAGGCGGCGCACAGGCTTCCGGCGGATTCGGAGGCGACTCCGGAAAGAATGCCGGCAGAAGGAACCAGAACCAGGCAAGAGACAAGCGCGGCCGCAAGGACTTCGCGATGGAAGAGATGAACGAGAGGCGCAGCAAGCCCGGACGCTTCATCAAACCCGCCGCTGCTCCCAAGGCAGAGCCGGAAGAGCAGATCAAGGTGATCACGATCCCCGAAAAGCTGACAATCCGCGACCTTGCCGAGAAGATGCACATGCAGCCGGCAGAGATCATCAAAAAGCTCTTCCTTGCAGGAAAGGTGACGACAGTCAATACAGAGGTTACCTATGAGGAGGCGGAGAATATCGCCGCGGATTATGAGATCCTCTGCGAAAAGGAAGAAAAGGTAGATGTAATTGAGCAGCTGCTCAAAGAAGAGGAAGACAGCGAAGAGACCCTGAAGGACAGAGCGCCTGTTATCTGCGTAATGGGACATGTCGATCACGGCAAGACCTCGCTCCTCGACTATATCCGCAAGACAAAGGTCACTGCAAGAGAGGCAGGCGGAATCACCCAGGCGATCGGCGCGTATACGGTTGATGTCAACGGCAGGATGATCACCTTCCTTGATACTCCCGGACACGAGGCCTTCACTGCGATGAGAATGCGCGGCGCGCAGTCCACGGATATCGCAGTCCTTGTTGTCGCTGCGGACGACGGCGTCATGCCGCAGACGGTTGAAGCCATCAACCACGCAAAGGCAGCCGGAGTTGAAATTGTCGTAGCCGTTAACAAGATCGATAAGCCCGATGCAAATCCTGACCGTGTAAAGCAGCAGCTTGCGGAATACGGCCTGCAGAGCACGGACTGGGGCGGCTCCACCGAATTTGTTAATGTCTCCGCAAAGACCGGGGAAGGGATCGAAGATCTTCTTGAAACCATCCTTCTTACTGCGGACGTTATGGAACTGAAGGCAAATCCTGACAGAAATGCCAGGGGCCTTGTTCTTGAAGCAAAGCTTGACAAGGGCCGCGGCCCTGTTGCGAATGTGCTCGTGCAGAAGGGTACGCTTCATGTCGGAGATTTTATTTCCGCGGGAGCTGCCAGCGGCAAAGTTCGTGCCATGATCAATGACCGGAACGAACAGGTT
>CADBPC010000032.1 GCA_902796425.1 uncultured Lachnospiraceae bacterium | reverse complement strand
GCGTTCTCGACAGCGGCCTGGGGAGTTACGCCGCACGGCCAGAATACGCAGACCTCGCCGGGATAGATATCGACCGCCTCGCCGTAATCCGGCTTCATCGGATCTGCGACGCCGACCTCGGCGGGATCTCCCATGCAGACAGGAGCGCCGTGGACGTTCGGCATCTTTACGGTGATATCATAGGCCTTTTTGGCGTTTTCCGGCGTCATCGGGCGCATGGAGCAGACCATCGGGCCGTAGAACGGGCCGGCCTTCTTCGTCTGGATGTTGGTCTTGAACATGGGAACGTTGCGTCCCTGCGTGATATGGCGCACATCGATTCCGGCCTTGATCAGTGCCTCTTCAAAGGAGAAGGAGCAGCCGATCAGGAATCCGACATAGCCTTCCTTCCAGTATTCGGACGCGTCGGTGAGCTCTTTGGTAAACACGCCGTTTTCATAGACACGGTATCTGGGAATATCCGTGCAGATATTGGCGCCCTCGCCCATCGCGTGCGTGATGGGGGTGTCGCGGACAATTTCGAGGATCGGGCAGGGGAACGGATTGAGTCTGGCGTACTCCTCAAAGTCCGCCGCGTATTCCGGCGGCAGGATCACCAGATTTGCCTGGGCATAACCGCTGCACATTCCGGAGGTCGGAAAATCGATCTCTCCCTTGCGGATCAGTTCACGTACTTCTGACGGTTTCATGTTGATGTAGGGGGTAATGTCAAAGGCCATATTGTTTCCTCCAATCGTGTAAAACAACAAATACTTTAATATTCTACCATACTTCATTTTTACTTTCAGAAAGGCCGATGCTACAATAGTCCGGATGCATAATTATAAAAATATACAGTAAGGCGCGGAGAAAAATATGCGCACGGTAAGTCAGGCATTTTATAAATCTGTCCCGGTACTGGCCGGCTATGTCGTTCTGGGGACCGGCTTTGGTATCCTGATGCAGAATGCCGGCTACGGAGTGCTCTGGACTGCAGCCATGAGTATCTTTATTTTTGCCGGATCCATGCAGTATGTCGGCGTGGGGCTCCTTGCCGGCGGGGCATCGGTCATCACCACCGTCATCACAACGATCATGGTCAACGCGAGGCACCTTTTCTACAGCATTTCCATGGTCGATCAGTATAAGAACACGGGAAAATATAAGCCGTACCTGATTTTTGCGCTGACGGATGAGACCTATTCGCTCCTCTGCGGAGGGGATGTGCCGGAGGGTGCGGACCCGGATCTCTACCGGTTTCTTGTTTCCCTTTTTAATCAGTGCTACTGGGTGACCGGCAGTATTCTCGGGAGCCTTCTGGGAGCAGTGCTGCCGTTTTCCACGACGGGCATCGAGTTTTCGATGACCGCGCTTTTTATTGCCGCCTTTACGGAGCAGTGGCTGACGACAAAGGATCACATTCCCGCGCTTACAGGCCTTCTGTCCACGCTCGTCTGCCTTGTCCTGTTCGGGAGGGAAAACTTCCTTATCCCTGCCATGCTGCTGATCACGCTGGTTCTGACGCTCCTTCGGAGCCGTGAGGAGGGAGCCGTATGAAATCTGTGATACTGATCGCGGCCATGTCCGTCACGACGATCCTGTTAAGAGGCCTGCCTTTTATTGTATTCCGGAGCAAAACGCCGAAATACATCGCGTACCTGGGGCGGATGCTGCCGCCGGCGATCATCGGAATGCTGGTAATTTATTGCCTTAAGGATGTCACGCTTACCGCCCGCCCGTTCGGGCTTCCGGAGCTGATCGCGGGCGCCTGTGTCGTGCTCGTCCAGATATGGAAGCGGAGCTCTCTTGTCAGCATCCTGTCAGGGACGGTAATCTATATGGTGCTGGTGCAGGCTGTGTTCTGAAAGGGCTGCCGCCGGGGAAGACAGAAGGGCGGCGCACCTGTGCCTGTCATGGAGGGACAACTATGTTTGACAAACGACTGATGGAGATGTGTCCGGAGAGTAGAAAATACATCGCCGGCAATATCATCCTGCAGTTTCTGGAGCTGTGCTGCAATGTGGTCATGATCCGGCAGATTGCGCGCCTTGTCCAGAAGCTGTATGAAAAGACGCTGGGGCCGGGGGGACTTGCCGCGGCGCTTTTTATTATTGCGCTGACGGTGGCGCTGCGCTTTTTTACGACGAGGTACGCGGCGAGGATGAGCTATCTTGCATCCCGCACGGTCAAGCGTGTCATGAGGGAGAAGATTTACGAAAAGCTCCTTCGCCTCGGCAGCTCGTACCGGGAGCATGTCCTTACGGCGGAGCTTGTGCAGGAGGCCGTCGAGGGCGTAGAGCAGCTTGAGACTTTATCATTTCACTGAAGGGAAAACAAATCCCGGTGGAAGTAAAGAGCAGCGAGTATGTCACGGCAGCCAGCCTGAATGAATATGTCGCACGGTTTAGTCCTGTATACGCTATTCGGATTTCCGAGAAGAATTTCGGCTTCGAGAATAATATCAAATCTGTTCCGCTGTACGCTGTTTTCTGTATCTGTGACAGATGAACAATTAAGGATTCCCCGGGTGACCGCCATTTTTGGCCGCCTTCAGAGAATCCTTTTTTTGTAAATCTGTCAGTGTGTATTTCTTCGATATGCCTTAGCGAACAGGATTGCCGCGGCCAGTACCGCCGCAGACAGGCAGATCATAAGGACCGCATTACTGTCGATCTCCTGTCCGGCAGAGGCTTCCGTGGGAGTATCGGTATTGCCGGATGCATCTGCCATGCCGGGCTGCCCGGAACCCTGCCATTGCATGTTTCTTCCCGGCCTGCCGCCCTGCTGCATACCGCTTCCGGGCTGCATACCGCTTCCGGGCTGCGCATCGCTGTCCTGCTGCATACTGCTGCGGCGCATACCGCCTCCGGACTGCCTGCCGCCTCCGAACTGCATGCCGCCGGCCGCGCCGGAACTGCCTGCCGATACGGCGACAGATTCCAGCGTCAGCTCAGCAGTGCTTTCACCATAGACAATCGTGCAGGTTTCACCGACGGACAGATCCGGCGAGCTGAAGGATACCGCCGAGTAGCTGCATTCAGGTGTATAGGAAAGCACCTCCGTGCCTGCCGCATCCAGCACACCAAACTGTGTGCCTGCAGACACGAGAGAATCAAAGGTATAGACAACGCAGCACTGTGTGCTGTCGGAACTGAACTCTTCAAGCATGCCCGACCCGCCGAAGGCGAGGATCGTGCCGCCTGTGACGACGCACTCGCCGCCGCTCTCACTGCCGTAGTCGATGGCACAGTTGCTGCTGCTGCCGGACAGGCTGATGCGGATGGTACCGCCTTCTATATAGATGCTCCCGTTGGAATCAAGTCCGTCCGCATCCTGTCCGTTTTCATTGATGATTGTCACTGTACCGCCGCTGATGCGGATATAGGTTTCTTCGGCAGCGGCAGCGGTTTCCGTGCTGCTATCCATATCCTCGGGAGGCAGCGGCATGTCCGTGCTGCT
Source organism: uncultured Lachnospiraceae bacterium (assembly GCA_902796425.1). Taxonomy (GTDB): domain Bacteria; phylum Bacillota; class Clostridia; order Lachnospirales; family Lachnospiraceae; genus CAG-791. The sequence continues at coordinate 17,199 of CADBPC010000032.1, read as the reverse complement.
ATCCATATCCTCGGGAGGCAGCGGCATGTCCGTGCTGCTATCCATACCCTCGGGAGGCAGCGGCCGGTCCGTGCTGTTTTCCATGTCCTCCGGGATTTCCGGAGGCTGTTTTTCTGTATCCTGCGCGGTGCCGGAAAAGCCGCCATCGGAGTCGCTCATACCTTCGCGGCCGCCAAAGCCGCCTCTGCCTCCGAAAGCACCTTTACCGCCTCCGAAGCCGCCCATGCCGCCTCCAAAGCCGCCTCCGAAGCCGGATGCCGTTCCGCCGTTTGCGTTAAATCCGTCGTCGGTGGGATATACTGTAATGTCGCCGCCGGCGATGTCGATGGTGAGCGCTTCGAGTCCTTCATAGCAGGAAGCCAGAAGGATGGTTCCACTCTCAACATAGAGTTCATTGTCGCTGTGAATGCCGTCGTCGCCGGCATCGATCGTAAGGCTTGCCCCGGCAAAGCGGAAGCTGTCATTTACGTGGACGCCGTCCTGGGGCGCGGTGATGGTGATATTGCCGCCGGTGATCACGAGGGAATCGTTCACATCGATTCCGTGCTTATATTCTGCCGTTATCGAGAGGCTGCCGCTTCCGTTGATGGTCAAGTCGTCGTGGGAGAAAATAACTCCGCCGGTGTTGTCGGCAAGTGCTTCCTCGGAATAGGTTTCCCCGCTGGCAAAGGAGTTCTCCGTGCCGTCTCCCAGAGTCAGGAACACCTTGTCGGCCTGATCGATCCGCAGGCAGGCGTCATCGGAGCAGTTGATATTTACCCCGTCCAGCCTGATCCAGATCTTGGAGGAGCTGTAGGCGTCCACGATGATGCTCCCGTCATCCAGAGACCCGGTCAGTACGTACCATCCGCCTGCGGATATCACAAGGTCGCCGTCCAGGAAATAGGCGCCGTTTCCGTCAATTTTCCCGTCGCTTCCGTCAAGGGTGATATAGGTAGTGTATGCATTGTCTGCCCAGGTTCCGCTTAAGTCGTTTGCGGTAAAGTATTCGGTGCCGCTGTACGATTCCGCGTCTTCATTTGCGATGACCTGAATTCCCAGCCGTTCCCCGTTCATGAAAACCACGGTCAGAAGGAGCGTCAGCACGAGTACGACAATACAGATTCTGTCGATATTTCTGTGCGTTGACAAAGGACTTCCTCCTTAACCCATGTAATCGCCGTTATAGCTGACAAGAACGACATTCTGAACGCCCGGAATGTCCGCCAGGTCGTTGACAAAGTCGGTGCTCTCGTCCTTAAGACGGACCTCGATATTCAGCTCTATGTTTCCCTTGCGGACGGTCTTGCTCTTTACAGTGCATTTTTTCGTGTTCTGCTTAAGGAAGTCCGCAGCGTCCTTTTCGCTTTCGCTGTCATCGCAGGAGAGGACGACAATGTAGGGGTTGGAGCTGTCCTTGCGGTTGGCGAAGATAATCAGGATGATGCCGATGATGACACTGCCGAAGACGGCAAGCGGGATCATGCCGGCTGCCAGCACAATTCCGACGGCGATCGACCAGAAGAGGAAGGCAATATCCATCGGCTCCTTGATTGCGGTACGGAAGCGGACGATAGACAGCGCGCCGACCATACCGAGAGACAGGACGACATCGCTGGTGACTGCCAGGATAACAAGGGTTGTGATCAGCGTCAGTGCGATCAGTGTAACGCCGAAGGACGAAGAATACATCACGCCGGCGTAGGTCTTTTTATAGACAAAAAAGATGAATAGACCGACGCCGAAGGCAAGGACCATGGCGAGTGCCATGTCCAGAAGGCTGACACTGGTTACGTTTGCAAGAAAGCTTGATTTGAAAATATCTGTGAAGGACATTGTTTTTCTCCTTTTTCTGTTTAATATTGATCAGCCGTAAACACGGCACTGTGCATACTTTGAAAATGAACCGACACGCCTGTCCGGAACCGATACGGCGTCCCGGATAATGGAAGGCAGGAACTCGTCCCACTTGACCTCGAGAAGGATCGGGGCATCCCCTGCCGGGATGGTTACGGCTTCCGGGTTTAAAAGGTCCGTGCAGTCAAGACCCGTGCGGATATCGTAGTCCAGGGTTACGCGGACATTCCCGGGGCGGAAGATAAAGGGCTCCCGTGTATAATCCACGATCGTCTTCGGACGCATTCCCTGATATCGCATCTTGCAGTAGAGCTCCTGTACCAGGGGCCGGCCGGCAAAAAGCATCCAGTCGATATCACCGTCCACGATTTTCTGCGCTTCTTCTGCCGTCAGATTTGCGGAATACTTTGTTCCAAGGCCGTTCCGCTTGCTCTTTTTCTCCAGGTGGATCACGGAGGAATCGCAGTTGTAGAGGCGGATCCGGAACTTTTCCCGCATATTGACGCCGTCGATTTTTTCCCTGAGCGCCTTGTCATCCGGATTGTCAAAATAAAGGCTCCGGATCAGGTATCTTCCGTCAACCGCGTGCGGATCGCTCTCCATCACGGCCCGAAGGCGCTGCCGCAGGACCAGGAGGTCTGCGTAATTCAGGACATGTTTCCATTCATGCCGATAATGTATTTCCAAGGAATCAGCTCCTTTCTTTCGTTTCTGCCATGCAGGCGCCGCGGCCGCTCTACGGTTTCATCACACAGAAAAACCTCCCTGCAGCCGACCGGCATATTTTAGGGAGGTTAGATTGAAAAAAGATTGAAGTTTTTTAAGATTTCACTTTTGGAGGGGAAGCGTAACCGTGAAGATGATTTTGCCGTTTTCACAGGCGGCGCCTATGGTGCCGCCGTGGTTTTCCGAAACGGCCTTTGCTATGGAAAGTCCGAGGCCGTAATGTTTTCCCTCGCTGCTCCTTGCTTCGTCGGCCTGGTAAAACCGGTCGAAAAGGTGCTCGAGAGTCTCCTTCGGCAGCTCTTCCGAATCGTTGACCGTGCGAAGGCAGGCCGTGCGGCCGATGCGGCAAAGCTCAAGCAGTATATCGCTTCCTGCCGAGTGCCGTACGGCGTTGTCCAGGAGAATGGACACAAGCTGGGTCAGCTGGGAGGGATTGCCGGCAAGGCAGATACCGTCCTCGACCGAGGTGCGGAGCGTTTTCCCGCTTTCGAAGGCAACGCTCTCAAAGGCGAGCGCCTCGCCGGTGACAAGACGGGAGAAGTCGGTGTTTTCCATTTCCGCCGGGGTCTTTGCGTTTTCAGCGCGGGAAAGGTCCAGGAGCTGTTTTACAAGGCCTCCCATGCGGTCGTTTTCATATTGGATATTCATCAGCCATTCATTGCGGCCGATTTCACGGGAGAGCATCTCCGCGTTCGTGCCGATCACCGCCACGGGCGTTTTCAGCTCATGGCTTGCGTCCGATATAAAGCGCTTCTGCTGACGGTCGTTTTCCTCGAGCGGCTGTATGATGCGGTTTGCGAGAAAACAGGAGACGAAAAAGAGAATTACAAGGGCGATGCTTCCCACGATCAGTATATTGCGCAGCAGGGTCCGAAGACTGCTCTCCGATACAGTGTTATCGATAAATGCGACCAGCGTAAAGTCGTCTTTTCGGACAACCGAGTAAGTAAGGTTCCCGCTCCTTCCGGATTGTTTTGTGCCGGAAAGGAGCTTCTTTGCGAGCGAGGTCAGCTCCTCTTCGCTGTATATATCCCGTCCACCGAGATCCACGGAAAGAACGGAGCCATCGTCCGAGAAGGCAGCCGAATAAAAGGTTGAGAGCCTGAAATCGGGACGCTCGTCGAGAGGGGGCTCCCCCATGTCGGGGCCGTGCCATGCCCCGGGGCCCTCGGGAGTTCCGGAGGCTCCCTGCGGGGCAGGCTCTCCGGGAAAGGCGGGGTCTGCCTGCGGGGCGAAGGTCTGCTCCTGTGACCCCTGATCCAGTGAGTACATCTCGACATAGCGCTCCAGCATATGCTGGTTTTTCTGGCGGACGTCGCGAAAGCTCGCAGCCAGAATTACCGCGAGGGTGACGGCGAACAGAAGGATGAGCGATCCCATGATCGAGAGGATAATCTTTTTTCTGGAACGGTTAAACATTTTTATACCTCAGTTCGTAGCCGAGTCCCCTGACGGCCTTGATTTCAACTGCGGAGCCGACAAAGGTCAGCTTTTTGCGGGTAAAGGACATGTAGACCTCCACGTTGTTGTATTCCGCCTCGTTTTCGTATCCCCAGATCTTCAGGGCGAGCTGCTCCCTTGTCATGATCTGGCCGCGGTTGCTGAACATGTACTCCAGGATGCGCAGCTCCTTTTCGCCGAGCCTTACGCTCTGTCCGTTTGCCGTGCAGGTCAGCTCCGCTGCCGCGGTATCCAGCGAAAGGTCGCCGTATTGAAGGCGCTCGTCCGTAAAGCTCATGTTCCTGCGGCCGAGGGCCCGCAGCCTTGCCAGGAGCTCCTTTGTCTGGAAGGGCTTTGTCAGATAATCATCCGCTCCGCTGTCAAGGCCCGCAACCTTGTCGTCCAGCTGGCTTTTTGCCGTCAGCATCAGGATCGGCGTGCGGATGCCCTGAGCCCTCGCGCGCCTTGCGACATCAAAACCGTTCATCCCCGGCATCATCACATCGAGGATGGCAATGTCGTATAAGCCGCTCTCCAGCGCGGAAAGCGCAAGAGTGCCGTCCGCCGCATGGTCGACGTCATATTTTTCCTGCTTCAGCAGGGCCATAAGAGCCGCCGCCATTCTTTGTTCATCTTCAGCTAAAAGGATCCGCATAATTTCACCGCCTGTTCCGGAACCGCTGGAACTTGAAAGCTTTCATGTGTAAAATAATGCCATCAATAATCCAGATTGTAAAATGGGAGGCAGAGACAAATCATGGAAAAATATCATCAGGAAAACAGTTCGGATATCAATCTCGAGGACTATCTGAGTGCTTATGAGGGAAAACAGGCGACGGTCAGGGATCTTATTTATGACAGGAATCGGAAAACGGAATCACTGAATGGGCTCTGGCACTATGCGGTGGATCAGTATGACACCTGCATCCGCCAGCACTGGTTTGAGGAGGTACATTTCGACGCGAAGGGCAACACCGCTCCGGTCGATTATTCCTTTGACGAATGGCCGGTGATGCAGCTTCCCTGCTGCTGGAACACGGAGGACGAAAAGTATCTTCTGTATGACGGCAGCATGATTTTCACCCGGCGCTTCCGGTATCAGGCACTGGCAGGTGAGCGCGTGTTCTTAAAGCTCGGCGGCGTCAACTACATCTGCCGCGTTTTCCTGAACAAAGAGTACCTCGGAATGCACAGGGGCGGCTCCACTCCGGCATATTTTGAACTGACAGATTACCTGCAGGAGGAGAACCGGATCATTATCCAGGCGGACAGCACAAGACGCCCCGAGCAGGTGCCCACGGAGAATACGGACTGGTTCAATTACGGCGGTATTTACCGTGATATCGAGCTGATCCGTGTGCCGAAGACCTTCATCAAGAGATTTCAGATGGCGCTCGTGCCGGATACGCAGATGAACAAGATCCGCGCGCAGGTTAAGATCGAGGGCGCGGTTTCGGAGGGTGCGTCCGCGACGCTCCGCATTCCGGAGCTGGGGATTGAGGAAACCTTCCCTGTCAGCGCAAGTGACGGGAGCGGCAGCATTATCGTAAAGCTCCCGGAGGACAGGGTCTGCCTGTGGACCCCGGAGGATCCCCATCTGTATCACACGGAGCTTTCCTTCGGGGAGGATACGGTCACCGATGAAGTCGGCCTTCGCGAAATCCGCGTCGAGGGCAGGGACATCCTCCTGAACGGAAAGAAGCTCTTCCTTCGCGGCATCAGCTGCCACGAGGAGAGTGTGGAGAACGGAAAGGGCCTTACGGACGAGGAGCGCCTTGAGAACATCCGGATCGCGAAAGAGCTCGGCTGCAACTTCATGCGTGTCGCGCACTATCCGCACAACGAGAGAATGGCACAGCTGGCCGACCGCGAGGGTATCCTTCTGTGGGAGGAGATTCCGGTTTACTGGGCGATCCGCTTCAGGAGAGAGGCGACGTATCAGGATGCGGAGAATCAGCTGCGCGAGATGATCGCAAGAGACTACAACCGCGCGAGCGTGATCATCTGGTCGGTCGGCAATGAGAACGCGGACTCCGACGAGCGCCTTGCCTTTATGAAGAGCCTCGCGGAAAGAGCCCGCAGGGACGACCCGACGAGAATGGTCTCTGCGGCCTGCCTTGTCAGCTTCCGGGAAATGGCGATCGCGGACCGTCTTGCCGAATATCTCGATATCATCGGTCTCAACGAGTACATGGGCTGGTACACACCGGACTTTGGCATGCTGACAAAGCTCTTTGAGAACAGCAATCCCCAAAAGCCCGTTATCGTCACAGAGTTCGGAGCGGACGCGCTGCCGCACCACCGCGGATCGGTTCAGGACAAGGGAACCGAGGACTGCCAGCGCTATGTCTTTGAGAAGCAGATCGAAACCCTCCGCACGATCGAATACGTCAAGGGTATGACCCCGTGGATCCTCTACGATTTCCGCTGCCCCAGACGCACCAGCATCATCCAGGGCTACTACAACCGGAAGGGACTCCTGTCCCCGGACAAGAAGTACCGCAAGCCCGCTTTCTACGTGCTGCAGAAGTTCTACCGCGAGCTGGCGGAGAATTGGAAATAAGGAAAATAAGGGCCGGTCCTGCGGGGCCGGCCTCGTGCTGTGTGCCCTGTGAGCACAGGCGATTACAGGATCTTAAGCGGATTCCAGCGGAGGTAATCGCCGGAAACCAGGTGATAGGTCCTTCCGCGGTATTCGCCGTGGATGCTGTCGTTAAAACGGCTCTCGCCGTGACAGTGAGCGTAGATCACCTGCTCTGCGCCGTATTCCTCTGCCATATCGGTAAAGCCGCTGCGCTTTTCCAGAATGTCGGTGGGCGGGTAGTGCAGGAACATGATGAATTTGTTAAACCCGTCCGCCTTTGCGAGTTCAAACGACTTGCGGAGCCGGACGAGTTCTCTTTCCACCAGCTTTTTTGCGTGGAGCTGCGCCTCCTCATCCCAGCCGACAATCCTTCCGCGGCGGTCCAGCCAGAACGGCCCCTCGAAGGTAAAGCCCTTCGTCCCTACAAGAGCATAATCCTGATAAACCTCATAGCTGTCCTGAAGGAAGGTAAGGCGCGGCCGGTACAGTTCATTTAACTGCCCGGTCTTTTTGGCGTCCCAGAACATGTCATGGTTTCCCCTCGTCAGGATCTTTCGCCCGGGAAGGTCGCTGATATACTGCAGGTCCAGTTCGCACTCGTCAAGGTTTTTGCCCCAGCTGTGGTCGCCGACAAGGACGAGGGTATCCTCATCCGTTATCAGCTTTTCGCAGTTTTTCCGGAACTTTTCCTCATGGTTTTTCCATACTTTTGAATGGAGCTGTCCCGGCGCCTTCAGTACGGACTGATAATGCAGATGCAGGTCGCCGATTGCGTACAGGCTCATTTGGATTCTTCCCCCTTTTTCGCGTTAAAGATATGTTATCATAAGAAGGCCTGCCGATGACCGGCCGGGCTGCAGAAAACTTAAGTGACAGTTATGGGGGTAAAAATGAAGAAAACAAGACTGACAGACGGATGGAAGGTTTACAGGGACAAGGACGCTTTTTCACTGGTCTATGCCCTGCCGGAGGATGCTCCGGAGGTCCGGCTTCCGTACGACGCGATGTGGCACGAGGAGCAGCGCAGGGAGGCTGTGAGTGCCGGGCGGACCAGCTACCTCGACGGAGGGGTCTATCACTATTATAAAGAACTGTACTTTCCGGCCTCGGCGCGGGGGGAGAAGATCCTGCTGCGCTTCGACGGTATTTTCACAAAATCCTATGTATACCTGAACGGTTCGCAGGTCGGGCAGGGTGATTTCGGCTATGTCGGGTATGACTGCGACATCACGGATTTTATCCGTTACGACAGCGTCAATACGCTTCTTGTCGTGGCAAAGACCCCGCCGCTCTCAAGCCGCTGGTACAGCGGCGGAGGCATCTGTAAGGATGTCTGGCTCCTGGAGGGAAGAGGCGCGTATATTCAGCCCGGTTCCTTCTATATGGATACGCTCGAGGTTACGGAGGACGGCATCCTCGTAAACCTGAAGGCGGATATTGTGAATACGCTCCCGTATCCTCTGGACGTTAAGGTGCGGCTTACGGTTTCGGAGCCCGCTTCGGAAGATCCGGAGGGGTGCGGGGCTTCCGGAAAAGCTGCCTTTACAAGAGAATTCTCTCTCCGCCTGTTTTCCGGAAGGGAAAAGAGCCTTGAGCACAGGGTGCTTCTTAAGGGCGTAAAGCCCTGGAGTGAGGAGTTTCCAAACCTCTGCGACTGCAGGCTGGAGATCCTGTGCGATGCAGAGGAAAACAGCGCTGCCGGGGAGGGTTCTCCTGCCGGCGTGTGCGACAGCGAGTGCATCCGGACGGGATTCCGTACCCTTTCCTGGGACGCCGCGAGGGGCCTTACCGTGAACGGCAGATCGGTGAAGCTGCGCGGCGGGTGCCTGCATCACGACGAGGGGATTCTTGGCGGGATCAGCACCTTCGACTACGAGTACAGGCGCGTTAAGCGGATGAAGGAGGCGGGCTTTAATGCGGTCCGCTCCGCCCATAACCATGCGGCCCCTGCACTTCTTGCAGCCTGTGACGCACTGGGCGTCATGGTCCTGGACGAGGTCTGCGACATGTGGACCAAGATGAAGGGGTACGAGGATTACACGCAGTATTTTGCGGATTCATGGAAGAGGACCGTCCTTGCCATGGTGCAGGATGACAGGCGCCATCCCTGCGTCGTCGGCTACTCCACGGGAAATGAGATCTCCGATATCTGCACGGGCAGGGGAATCGAGACCAGCCTTTCGATCTATCATTATTTTAAGGAACTGGACGGGACCAGGTTTGTCACGAACGGCATCAACGGGGCCTTTGCCGCGGGAGACGGGCTTTTAAAGATCGCTGCCGACATCACCGGAAAGGATGAGTCGGAATTTGCCGACGGGGACGTCAACAAGTTTATGTTCCTTATGGCGACGAAGATGGAGAGCATTGTGCGGCACCCGGTTGTCAGCGGCATCCTGGAGCAGCTCGACCCCTCGATGGACGTCATGGGCTACAACTATATGACCGCCCGCTACGCCCCGGACTCGGCGGAGTATCCCGACAGGCTGATGCTGGGAACAGAGACCTATCCGAAGCAGATCGCGGAGAACTGGAGAAATATCACAGCCATTCCGCAGTGCATCGGTGATTTTACCTGGACCGGCTGGGACTATATGGGAGAGCTCGGCGAGACGCCGGACAACTATCCCGCATGGAATAATGACAGTGGGGATATCGACACCGTCGGCGAAAGAAAGCCGGTTTCCTATTACAGAGAGATCGTGTACGGCTTAAGGACAACGCCTTATATCTGCGTCCGCCCGCCGAAGTCCTTCGGGACACCGAGGCAGTTCGGCCCCTGGAAGTTCACGGACGGCGCCGCATGCTGGACCTTCCCGGAGGATGCATTTACAGAGGAAAATACCGCGCACCTTCTTGAGGTCGAGGTCTACTCGCCCGCAGAGGAGGTGGAGCTTTTCTTAAACGGCAGGTCCCTCGGAAAGAAGGCCTGCGGGAGCGGCAGTGATTTTTACACGATTTATGAGGTCCCGTACGAGCCGGGAATCCTGGAGGCGGCAAATCTCGGAAAGGGGGCAGGCGCCGGTGAGCGCGCTGCCTTAAGTACCGTGGGTGTTCCTGAAAAGCTGGTCATTGAAACGGAATCCGGAAGCCCTCTTAAGGAGAGTGAAGGTCTTATTTTCCTTAACATTCATTTCGAGGATAAGAACTGCGAGAAGGTTCCCGGCAGCGGCCAGGAGCTGACGATCGAATATGAGGGTGCGGAGCTTCTGGGCTTCGGGAGCGCAGGCTCCGGCCACAGGAAGGGCTTTGCGCACAGCGACTGCGTCTTCGACGGAGGCACCGCCCTTGCGATCCTCAGAAAGACGGCAGAGAGCGGCTGCGCGAAGGTCAGCTGCGCCGGGACGGAAATGTCCGCAGAGGCAGTGTTCTGAAAAGAGTGCGGTTAACGCTGCCTGAGCTTCCCGCCCCAGGCAGGGCTGGAATGAGAAAAGAGTCTTGAATTAAATATGGAATTTCTTGATGTAGTTGATGAAAACGGAAATCCCACGGGGGAGGTTGTCAGCAGGGAAAATGCCCACAGAGAGGGCATCCCTCACCGGACCTCCCACGTCTGGATTGTGCGGATAAAAGGCGGCAGGCTCCAGGTCCTTCTCCAGAAAAGGAGCGACGACAAGGACTCGTACCCCGGCTGCTATGATATCTCGAGCGCGGGGCACATCCCTGCGGGAGTGGACTTTATCCCCTCGGCCCTGCGAGAGCTGAAAGAAGAGCTTGGCGTTACGGCGAAGGCGCAGGACCTTATTTACTGCGGGCAGCGCCGGATCCGGTTTGAGGAGGAGTTCCACGGCGGGCTGTTCCGGGACAACCAGGTGAGCAATATTTACGTCCTTTTCCTGGACCAGGAGGAGTTTCAGGTCCAGAAGGAGGAGGTCTCTGCCGTCCGGTGGTTTGATTTTGACGAGTGCCTGAGGGCGGTGGGGAATAACGAAATCCCGCACTGTATATGGGTGGAAGAGCTTTTAATGGTGAAGGAAGGCTCGGAAAAGGTTTCCGGCGGGGACAAAGATGAGTAAAAGGAAAATAGCCCTCGGGTGGCTGCAGATTATCGCGGGGCTTTTAGTGTTTTCATTCGGCGTTCATCTGACGATCTTCGCCAATATCGGCCTTGCGCCGTGGGACTGCCTGGGCATGGGAATAGCGCGGCACACGCCGCTGAACTACGGGATCGCCATGACCCTGATGTCGGTGGCAATTCTCGGCATCGATCTTCTTATGAAGGAGCGGATCGGGTACGGCACGATCATCGACGCGCTGCTGACCGGGAACTTTGTCCAGATGTTCAACGATCTGAACCCGTTTCCGGAGAACAGCAATGAAGGCGCGGGGATCCTTATCATGGTAACCGGCTTTGTTTTCATGGCGATCGGCATGTGGATCTATATGAGCGCCGGGCAGTGCTGCGGGCCCAGGGACTCGCTCCTTGTCGGACTCGGGAAGAGACTTCGCAGGCTCCCGATCGGCGTTGTTGAGATCCTGCTGTGGGCCGCTGTCCTTACGGTCGGCGTGATCCTCGGCGGGCCTGTCGGGATCGGCACGCTGATCAGCACCTTCGGCGCGGGGATCGTGATGCAGCTTGTCTACAGCCTTGTGAAATTTGAGCCGAGAAACGTCGTCCATAAGGACATCTTCGCCGCGACCGGGGAACTGATGGGAATGTCGAAATGAGTTTTGAGACGGTGGAATTCGGAAGGCAGGATGCGGACATCCTGCTGGTCCAGATGGTCGATGACCATGACCTTGAGTTTATTGAAAAGGAAGTCTCCCTTATTCGGGAACTGACGGGCGGCAGGGACTTTTGCCTGAAGGCGGTGAAGGTTAAGAGCTGGAATAAGGACCTTTCCCCGTGGCCTGCGCCCGCGGTGTTCGGAAACGAGGACTTCGGGGATGGGGCAGGGGAAACGCTCTCGTTTCTTCTGGACGAGGTGATCCCGAAGGAGGCGGACGGGCCATCCGGAAATCCTGACGGCGCCGCAGATATGCCGCGCCCCGGGAGGAGGGTATACCTCGGAGGATATTCCCTTGCGGGACTGTTTGCCCTCTGGGCAGGATATCAGACAGACCGGTTTGACGGCATTGCCGCGGCCTCCCCCTCCGTATGGTTCCCTGATTTTACACAGTATATGAGAGATAACCGGATGCAGGCAGGGCGGGTTTACCTCAGCCTCGGGGACAGGGAGGAGAGGACAAAGAACCCCGTCATGTCCCGCGTGGGGGAGGCGATTCGCGAGGCGCAGGCTGTCCTTGAGGGCGAGGGGAAAGACTGCATCCTTGAGTGGAACAAGGGCAATCACTTTAAAGATGCAGACCTTCGGACGGCAAAGGCCTTTGCCTGGCTGATGAATAAGGAATAAGGGGAAAAAGCAGTGCACAGGGAAGACGGACCGGAGTCCGGGACAGGTGCCGGAACCGGCGGGGAATTGTTTACCAATGCCCGGATATTTCAGGGAAACAGAGGATTTAGAGAGGGCAGCCTTCTGGTCAAAGGCGGCAGGATCGCGAAGGTGATCCTGCGGGAGCCGGGCGGAAAGGGCGCAATGGATAAGGCCGCGGCGGATAAGGCTGCGGAATCCGGGTTAAGCGGCAAGGATGCCGGAATTCGTACGACCGACCTGCATGGCGCGTATGTCATCCCGGGGCTTGTGGACATACACACGCACGGGAATTCGGGGTGTGACTTTTCGGACGCGGATCCGGAGGGCCTTCCCGTGATGGGGCGCTATCTGGCATCCCACGGCATAACCTCCTTTGCGCCGACCTCCATGACGCTGCCGTATGGGCAGCTTGAAGAGGCGTTTGCCGCAGCCGCAGAGTATGCAGGGAGCCGGCCGGAGGACTGTGCAAGACTTGCCGGAATCCATATGGAAGGGCCGTACCTGTCTCCAAAGAAAAAAGGAGCGCAGAACGAAGACTATCTGCGGCTTCCCGATGCAGAAGGTTTTTTCAGGCTGCAGGAGGCGGCAAAGGGCCTGATCCGGATCGTCGATATTGCGCCGGAGCTCGAAGGAGCGGCCTCGTTCATACGCGAGGTTTCCGGCTCCTGCAGGGTATCCGCTGCCCACACGGACGCTTCCTATGAAGAAGCGGCGGCTGCCTTCGATGCAGGGGCGTCGCATCTGACACACCTGTTCAACGCGATGCCGCCCATTCGTCACAGGGAGCCCGGAGTCATCGGGGCAGCCAGTGAGAGGCAGAACGTAACGGCGGAGCTTATCTGCGACGGCTTTCACATCCATCCGGCAATTGTCCGGATGGCGTTCAAACTGTTTCCCGGAAGGCTGTGCCTGATCTCCGATTCCATGCGCTGCTGCGGAATGCCGGAGGGGGAATATGAACTCGGCGGGCAGCAGGTCTTCGTAAAGGACAGACAGGCAAGGCTCAGGGACGGGACGCTTGCCGGCGCAACCCTGAACCTGTACGACGATATGGTGAATGCCATCCGGTTCGGCATCCCGGCTGAAGACGCGGTGCTTGCCGCGACGCTCCTTCCTGCCCGGGAGGTCCTGATTGATAAGGAGACGGGGAGTCTTGAGGAGGGAAAGCTTGCGGACTTTCTTGTCTGCGACGGGGAGTGGAAGCTCAAAAGAGTGTATCTCGGTGGACGGCTGCTGAATTGCTGACAAAACCGAAAAATGATATGATTAAATTCTTGAAACTGCGCCATCGGTGCTGACGCACCGGGCGCCATATTCGGCAAAACCGCATTCGCGGATTTTGCCTCAGTGAGGTATAAGAATGAAAAAGAGAAAGTATTCCATTGCTGCACTCCTTACTGCTGCATCTCTTGCCCTTGCGGGACTGACCGGATGCACCGCAGTTATCACAGCCCCGATGCCCGGCGCGGAGGCTTCGCCGGCTGCCGGGACGAAGGAAGCTGAAGTGCTCGCTCCCGATGAGGAATATGAAGAGGTATTTGCCCAGTGGAAAGAGGACGCTCCCGCGCTGAACACGCTGGTCGAGTATGTCGAGTCCGTGACAGACGAATCTTCGCCCGATTACATCCCGCCGGTCGACAGAGTTGCCGTGTTCGATATGGACGGAACACTGATGGGCGAGCTGTATCCGACCTATCTTGAGTACTACATGCTGGCATGGCGGATCCTCAAGGATCCCTCCATCGAGCCCGACGAGGAGATGCTGGAGGTCGGCCGCACCTTAAGAGACTGTGCTCTCGACAAGTCCTTCCCGGAGGACATGCCCATGCAGCACGCGATCCAGGCCGCACGCGCTTACTCGGGAATGACCCTGAATGAGTTCGCGGACTTCGTCACCGAGATCCTGCTCAGAGACGTCGACGGGTTTGAGGGCATGACCTACGGCGAATGCTTCTACCTTCCCATGGTTGAGGTTGTGGAGTATCTGCAGGAGAACGACTTCAAGTGCTTTGTCTGCTCCGGGTCCGACCGCTTTATCTGCAGGACACTGATCGAGGGCATGCTGGACATCCCTTACGAGAATATCATCGGCATGGATGTCGCCCTGGAAGCAACCAACCAGGGAGAGACGGACGGCCTTGACTATCTCTACACGGATATGGATGATGTGGTCCGCACGGATCAGCTGCTCATCAAAAACCTGAAGATGAACAAGGTTCTGCAGATTGCACAGGAAATCGGCCGCCAGCCGGTGCTTTCCTTCGGCAACAGCTCCGGAGACTGCAGCATGCACAACTACACCATCGACAACAACCCCTACAAGAGTGCAGCATTCATGCTGATCGCCGATGACGAAGTGCGCGACTACGGCAATGCCGAGAAGGCAGAAGGCCTCCGCACCAGATGGGAAGAGGCAGGCTACCACGTCATTTCCATGGCCAACGACTGGAACACCATCTACGGCGAGAACGTAGTCAAGACAGGCACCTTCCACTGGATGGAGGAACTCGCGGACGACCGCGGCGTCGAAGAACCCGCTTCTTTGGAAGAAGAGAATGCAGCTGAAGACGCAGCGGCAGACGAGGCTGAGGCCACAGAAGAGACGGAAGACGCCGCAGATACAGAAAACGCCGATGCCGACGCTGACACCAACGCGACAGAAGTCGAAGAAACAGAAACCGTAGAAACCGTAAATAAAGGTTAATTATTGAGTCGGAGGGCTGAGTCGTAACGGACCCCTCCGACTTTTTTGCGCGATAAGGCCGGAGATCCGCCTCCACCCTGCCCTGCGCACGGACGTCTGCACAATGCTGCACAATGTAAAGTCACGTGTCTGAAAGGTTGGAAGAATATGACCTTCGAAACAAAAAAATCCCTGTTTGCCGACCGGATATATCCCGCTGTTATTACCCCTTTCACGCAGGATGGGAATGTAAACCGCGATGCGATGCTGGCATTGATGTCCCGCTGCTGCGACGAGGGCGCAAGAGGACTGTTCATCGGCGGGAGCTCCGCCGAGTGCTTTCTTATGAGCCATAAGGAGCGGATGGAGACATTTGAAATCGCATCCGGGATGAAGCCGCGGGCGACGCTGATTGCGCATGTGGGAACCTTTGCCACGAAAGAGGCGGTGGAATACGCAAAATACGCAAAGGAACTGGGGTACGACGGGATCGCCGCGACGCCGCCGTTTTACTACGGCTTTGATTCCGCGGCTATCAGCCGGTACTATTACGATATTTACGAAGCTGTGGAAATGCCGCTGTTTGTCTACAACTTCCCCGGCAATACGGGAAAGGACTTTAATCTTTCGGACCCGAATTACATTGAACTTTTCAAAAGCGGCGTGATTGCCGGTGTCAAGCACACAAACCAGATCGTGTACCAGCTCGAAAGGTTCAAGCATTTAAACCCGGAGCTGATTCTCCTGAACGGCTACGATGAGACCATGATCGCCGCCCTCTCACTCGGAGCGGACGGCGCCGTAGGTTCGACCTTCAACTTCATGTATCCGCACTATGCGCTGATCTATGATGCATTTAAGGCAGGCGACATTGAGCGGGCAAGGCAGCTTCAGGTCAAGGCAAATAATATTATGAATGTCTGCGTCGATGCCGGACTCTTCCCTGCGATCAAGTATATCCTGAACAAACAGGGAATCGATGCGGGCCTTCCCAGAAAACCCTTCCTTCCTCTCGGGGAGGATGCAAAGGCCAGGATCGATGCAGTCCTTGCGGAAAACCTTGTCACCTTGCGGTAACCCGCGCAGCGAAGGATATCTTCCGACTGCTCTCAATCTGTAATTTCACATTTTCCCTGCCCCGGGGAGGGTCTCTCCGACCAGCCGCGGGCAGGGAAATTTGTTGCTTTCTCATTTTTCCCTGCCCTGAGGACTTACTCAGTGACGTTCTCTCTGTTTCAAAACTTCCGCGCTGTTCCCGGCAAGACCGCGCCAAGTTTCTCCGCGTATTTCCTTCCCAGCCTGGTGAGCAGGAGTACTGTGGCTGCCTCGACCACGGCAAGGCCCAGGAATACGGGAGTGTAGCTCCCTGCCCTGTCGGAAATAAGGCCGGCGGCAGCGGGGGCGACGATACCCGCGATGTAATATCC
The DNA here is from genome assembly GCA_902796425.1 of uncultured Lachnospiraceae bacterium. Classification (GTDB taxonomy): domain Bacteria; phylum Bacillota; class Clostridia; order Lachnospirales; family Lachnospiraceae; genus CAG-791. Next base: position 1,128 of record CADBPC010000032.1, on the reverse strand, counting down.
TGTCGAGCCGAGCCCGGTCAGGAACCCGGTGCACGCGGAATCAAATATCAGCGCGTAAGCCGCGTAGTGGCACACGATCATCGAATTGATGCAAAACTGCTGGATCACATACAGGGCCAGCATGATCCAGATGCTGCCGGCGAAGGGAAAGGCCAGGAGGCAGCAGGCAAAGACCGCGGCCATGCTTCTCCACAGACGGAATGTGCCGATCCGGTCGCCGATCATCGCAGCTGTCAGCCGGGCAGTGATGCCCCCAAGGGCACCGATGGCGACAAAGAGCCAGGAGGGAAAAGCAGTTCCGGCATAGGAGCGGATGATCAGGACTGTCTGGCTGTTGATCGCGAGGTTCGCGCTCATGCTCAGGCAGAAGGAAACGACGATCATCAGGAACTCAGGGGTGCGGATCGCGTCTTTCCTTGTGATTCCCTTATATATGACACACGCAGGCGCTGCGGCAGAGACAGGAGCGGCTCCGGCGCTGCCGCTCTGCGATGCGTTCACGGGCGCAGGGCGGAAGTTCCAGGCGAGCACCGCGCCGGTTCCGCCATACAGGATACCGAGCACGCACATTCCGGCACTGAAGCCGAGCCTACCGGTCACGGCCTGATACAGAAACGCCGTGATGGCGCTGCTCATGCTCATTCCCAGGCTGGCGAGTCCTGACGCCCTGTTCTTTTGCTCCATGGGAAACCATTTCATCGCCGCGGAGACGAGACCTACTGATGCGAACGTCTGGCATGCGATCAAAAGGAAACCCTGTGAGAAGACCACCATCGGAAGGCTCGTCTTGAACAGCCCGAGAAAAACAAGGCCTGTCCCGATCGACAGGGAGCCCAGTGCCGTGAGTTTACCCGGGCTCTTGCTGTCCGATACCATACCGCCGAGGATGCCCGTGAAAAAGCCCACGCTATTGCTGACTACAAAGGGGAGAGATGCCTGGAAATGATTCCAGCCGTTCATCTCGGCGAGGTCTGCGCCGAACAGTCCCCAGAGATTGCCTGCTGCCATACAGATACAGCAGATAATCGTGATCACAAGCATCTTTGTGCGCATTTTTGCTATTCCTTCTGCCTGCATAACTTCCTCTCCGCGTGAAATCATTCTGCCGGATGAAGCCGGCGCCGTTTC
>CADBPC010000031.1 GCA_902796425.1 uncultured Lachnospiraceae bacterium | reverse complement strand
CAGATCAGGAGGGAGACGCTGAAAATACCGAGGATCAGCCACTCCATAGTGTTGTTATTCTCCGAATTATTACGTGGTGGTGTCATTTACAAAATCATCCTTTCACTTTGGTTATCAAAAAGCCCTTTATGATCAGAAACGAGAAGCATATGATACCGGCATTCGGCTGCCTTGTCGCTATAAAAGCGATGACCGCAAGTATAGATGGTCATGAAAAATCTTGAATGCTCTCATTCTTGGCCTCATCTCATGAATTATGACTGTCATACGAATCCTTCTCAGTTACTAGAATTATAGCATACAACTCGATAAATTCTAATTCAGTCATTTAGCTGTATTTTGACTATGTTGAGCCAATAAATGACCATATTAAAACAGAAGATCCTTTCCCATCGGAAAGAATCTCCTGTTCACGATCTCATGAAATCGCCCAGGCTCTCGCCTGCCATTTCCAGCACATCGTAGAAGAACGAAGCCGTCTTCTCGATCGCCGCCTCGCCGACCGCCATGTCGTCATCGCCCGTAAGGCCCAACACTTCGCGGCCGTACTCGCCGAATTTCCACGCCGTCTCAGGTGAGAGGATATGCTTCATCCAGCGAGGCGTCAAAATAGCGAGACCCACACCATGTGTGATATCGTAATAGGCGCTCAGCTCATGCTCCATGGGATGGCAGCTCCAGCCCACATCTGTTCCGAACTTCGTAAAGCCGCTGATCGCATAGGTGGACGCCCACATAAGATTGGCGCGTGCCTCGTAGTTGTCCGGCTCTGCCAGTGCGATCGGTCCGTAGCGGAAGCAGGTGCGCAGCACCGCTTCACCGATCCGAAAGCCGATGAAAGCATCCTTAAAAGGCGAGAAATATTTCTCATTGGCACCTCCATTTCAAAAGCCCGCTGGTGCTTTAATAAATTTCGATCCCCTCCCGCTTAAACAGCAGGTGGATTTCTCTCCTAAGGAACAATCCGACCGTCGACCGATCCTTTTCTTCGCAGTCCGCTTCGATCGAGATCTTCATTGCCGGTACGCTCTTCGTGTGGCCAGTGAAACCGCCCATACCGCTGCCGCCATTTTCGCCGGCGCCATGTCCAACGCCCGCGTGCTCGCTGCCGATGCTGCCGCCAAGATCCGTCACGCCGACATACCTCGGCACGCCGATGATCTCCTTACACCTCTTGCCGATCTCAGGAAGCTCTCTTGCCAGCATCTCCTCGATCTCCTGCAGGGAGTGCTCCGCGCTGATCTTGAGATCAAGCGAGAATACAGTCTGTTTTTTGGACAGGTTCGTGATGCTGCCGATCTCGTGATTATGGACGATGAGGATTTTTCCGACGGGGATTTCCAGCGTGACCGAAAAGGTGCCCACAGACTTTACCGTTCCTGTCACTCCGTTATACTCCACAATATCGCCGACCCGGATCGTCTCTTCGAAGACAATGGTCAGTCCGGAGAAGATGTCCGCGATCATGTCTTTGGCGCCCAGAGACAGAGCCACCGAACTCAGTCCCATAGTCGCAATGACTCCGGCGTTGAGAATGCCCAGATAGTAAAGCGCGAGAAGAGCGACAATAACGGCTGCGGCCGTCTTGATAACGCTCTGCAGAAGCACGCAGACTGTCTGTCCTTTGATCGACAGAAAGCCGGAAAGCAGCTCCAGAAACCACTGTGCGCTCGTCTCGATCAGATTTGCGATCGCGGCGACCATGAGGATACTGAAGAACGCGAACAGGTTAATGCCTTTCACCCAGTCTCCGCCGAGCAGATAGGCAAGCAGGGAATCGTCGTTTCCGGCTGCGAGCCGTCCTCCCAGGATTCCCATAGTCCATGTCTGCAGGAGAATGAAGAGCAAAATATGGAAGACCAGTCCCGCCTTCTCTTCCGGCAGGCGGTCATCCCATTCGAAGATCCTGCCCAGAAACTGCCGCTTATCTTTCTCCGATTTTGCGATCTTTGTATTCTCCAGCGCCTTCTCTCCCTGCGGCAGTCCCAGTTTCACCGACCACTCTTCATAGAAAGCCGCGTCGTAATGCCTCAGAAGAAAGACAGAGAGCAGGATGATCGCGGGAATATAGAGCAGAAGCGCAAGGAGGCCGTACAGAAGGTCCTCCTGCAAGAGCCCCCTGAAGGCGGCCGCATAGTACAGAATGCTGTCCCCGTAAGCCTGTGTCACCACAAAGCGGCGGATGCCGGCAATCGTGTAAAAATCCAGTATGCCGCCCTTCAGACTTTTCTCACTAAGGCCGTAGTCCGTGACGGATTTTCCCACCATAGTGGGATCGCCGGCGTACAGGATCTTTCCCGTCGCCTTGTCCGCGGAAAAGCTGATCGTCTCTTCCGTATTGATCAGCGCCATCTCCGTGTTGATATTATCGGTATAGTCCAGGACGGATGTCTGCTCCGGCAGGAGCGCCATGATCATCGCGCTGTGCTTTCCCGGCGCGTCCGGCGCAGCCATACTCAGGCCGATCATCTGTCTCTCCAGCCCGGTCGTGCTGTCGACCGATACATCGTGTACGATCGCCGAGATGCCCATCAGGAGGCGTCGGAAATCGGAGGAATTCTCTCCCAGTCCTTTGTCGATCGAAAAGCCCGAATAACTGTTGCTGCACAGGTATTCCTTCCCGGCGGAATCAAAGAGCATGATAAAATCCGCCTGCAGGATCTCGCGAAAATCCCGCAGCTTCTCTACCGTAACCTTCTCCGGCGCCTCTTCCATGAAAGAGACGATCCTCTCGCCATAGCGGACATACCACGATTCCTGCTCCTCCTTAAGACGCAGCTGCTGCTCCTGCACGGACTGCTCGAGCTGGCCCGACATGATCTGCAGCATATCCGAGCCGTACCGGACCTGCTGCCGCATCTGCCCGACGGCCTGCGTAACGAAAGAGATAAGAAGTATCGCGACCGCGCCTGCCACGCCCGCGCAGACAACTCTTCTGCAGAGCTTGGTCGGGTTATAGCGCTCCTCTTCCTCTTTGTTCAGCACATGCTCCATAACGTACAGCTGCTCCGCAGAGGCGTACACGATCACCGTGACAAAAATCAGCAGCATGAGTAAGCACGTAATGAACGCCTGCTTTATGCTCTGCCCCTGCAGGGAATAGATCGGTATGACCTGCAGGATATACATGGCATCGGCGCCGATCAGCTGTCCGTTCGCCTTCGTCGAAATGCATCGGTATTGCTGCTCTCCCACCGCAAGGCCGAAGGGCTTCCCGGACCGAATCTGCTCGGGAGAGATCGCAAGGTCCGACAGATCCGCAATGTCCCTCAGATCGTCGTAGCGGGCCGCCTGCTCCATCACGCCGCTGTCTTCGCGCACCACAAACGTAGCGACTTCCAGTATGCGCGCCATGTTGCGCAGCGCGGACAGGCTCCCCGACACATACAGCCGCAGATACGCCTGGTATTCCCGCTCCGGCGTCATATGTACATAGATAATGCCTTCCGTAACTTCGCCAAAAGACAGATAGTACCCATCTTCACCCGGATTCCCTTCAGCCTCCGCCGGCTCCTGCGCGGGCTTCACATACGCGCTGCGCATGGCCCCCGCCGCAAGACTCTTTTCAATGCGTTCTGGCGTCAGTTCCGTCTGCCCTAACCGTCCCGCGCGGATCTCTGCGGGAATGACAACCTCGCCATTCTTCAGTTCCGCCACAAATCCGTCCGCAAATGTGCGGGGCCCCGTGTATTTGCCGTTCGTGACGTATTCCTGCAGGATCGACGTCATCAGGTCCACATCTCTCCCCAGGTTCTCGTCAAACTTCTGTCTTGCAAGACTGATCTCCGTGTCGGCATTTTTCACTATGTTGGCGAGCGCATCGGCCTTGATCTGTTCCTGGGTGCTCTCCCGCTGCTGGGCAAAGTATCTCCCGGCATAAATCAGCGCTGCGCTGATCGGGATCAGCATAATCAGCATTATGAGAAATGCCCCGTATGTTTTCTTGCGGATTCTTGCTCCTTCTTTATTTTCCACAGTATCCCCCCTGGGCAGTAACGAATTCAACAAGCCGCATCCGGCGGCAACAACATACATCTATTGTAACGTGTTTGCCCTTCCCTGCACAATCCTTCCTTGCGCGTCATGCGGCCGCCGCGCATCGTGCACCCGCCGCACCTTATGCGGCCGCCGCATTATTCGCCCGTCGCACCTTATGCGGCCGCCCATTATGCGCCCATCGAAACTTATGAGGCCGCCCATTATGCACCCGCCGTACCTTATGCGGCCGCCGCGTCCTGCTCCGACACGAGCGCATATGTAATGAGGAAGCCCATCACACTTGCGATCACCAGGCCGACAAGGTAAAACGCCACGCTCATAATCCCGGCTCTCGGGCCGGCCGTCATCGTAAAGATGCCCAGAAGGCCGGACGGCCCCCACGTCGTAGCGGCGACCTCCATCGCCATCACGAAAGCGCCGCCGAAGCCCGCGCCTAGCCCTGCCGTCAGAAAGGGCCTGCCCATCGGCAGCGTTACGCCGTAGATCAGCGGCTCCCCGACGCCGAGAACGCCCGCCGGAAGGGCTCCGCGGATGATCTGTACGAGCTTGGCGTTGTTCACTTTTTTGGCCTTCAAGTAGATGGCCGCAGCCGCGCCGACCTGCCCGGCTCCTCCCATGCAGAGCGCGGGATACAGCGTGATATACCCCAGCTGCTGCAGCTGCACTGTGTAGAGCGCCACAAGCCCGTGGTGCATCCCCGCGGCGACCATCGGCAGAAACAGCGCCGCCGACACGAACCCCGCGGCCGCCCGCACCAGCGCATTCGGCGACATACATATACTTTGCACGGCAAAACACAGCCCGCCCGAGATCACACCAAACAGCGGCATGATCACAAAAATATAGGGAACCAGGCATATAATCAGGGTCAGTACTGGTGTAAAGACGATATCCAGCGCATCCGGAATGTGCTTTCGCAGCCACTTTTCCACCTGCACCATGACAAGTACGCCAAAAACGACCGCAAGGATCCCGCCTCGCCCGCTCCGCAGCATAGAATCAAGCGGCGACGCCTCATCCCACCAGCCGATTGCCTGCGCGATTCCGTTGATCCCGTCAAGTCCTGTGATCATTCCCAGCATTCCGCCCAGAATCGGCGTGCCGCCGAACCGCTCCGCCGCCCGGTATCCGGCCCACGCGGTCAGATACGTCAGGAATGAGGTGTTGATCAGGCTAAGGAGCGCACAAAGAACGCTGAGAAAGCGGTTGTCCGCCCATCCCGGATTCAGCTGCTGAATAAGAATGCCAACACCGGCGCACAGCCCGGACGCAATCACCCCCGGGATCAGCGGCACAAAGATCTCTCCAAAGATCTTGAGCGCATTCCGGACAGGATTCTCTTTCTGCGCCGCCTTGACGGCAGCTTTGTTGGCCTTCCAGTCCTCGCCGGCGCTATTTCCCGCTGCGGCGCCAGCGCCGGCGTCCACGGCGGCCGATGCGGCGGAGACGCCCGCCCCCGGCTGCTCCTCGCTGACGGCGGCCGGGATCCCCATCTCTCTAAGGACCGCCCCACACTTGCTGCTCTTTCCGGGGCCGACGACCACTTCCACATAGCCTGCCCGGTCATGAATGACGCCGAGAACACCGGCTATTTCCTTCAGGGCGCCCTCGTCAATGGCGCTGTCGTCCTTTACATTGATCCGCAGTCTCGTCATGCAGTTCGTGACGGAAGTTACATTTTCCCGTGTTCCTACGTGATCCAGGATATTTCCTGCCAATTCCTCGTAATTCATAGTATCGCCTCTCTGACATGTCCGTGAGCGGCCCGCAGGCGCTCTTCCGCCTCCTGCGCATCGCAATCAGCCAGCAGCATCGTGATTGCCGTCTTGCAGCTTCCGCCCGCCTGCGCGAATGCCGACTGCGCTGTCTCTACTTTGACACCGGTGGCCTCCATGACAATGCGCAGGGCTCTATTTTGCAGTTTTTCATTGGTCTGTACGACGTCTACCATGAGGTTCTGATAGACTTTGCCGCTTCCGACCATGATCGCTGTCGAGATCATATTGAGGACCATTTTTTGGGCGGTTCCCGCTTTGAGCCTCGTTGATCCCGTCAGCACCTCCGGTCCCGTCACGATCTCGATGGCAAGCTCCGCTTCACGGCTCATTGCAGCGCCCGCGTTACAGGAGATGGCCGCAGTGTGACAACCGATCCCGGCAGCGTATCTGAGCCCACCGATCACATACGGCGTCCGGCCGCTCGCCGCAAGCCCGATGACAAGGTCGTCTGCCGTAAGCGCATGTCCGGCCAGGTCCTCTTTTCCGAGTTCCTCGCTGTCTTCCGCGCCTTCCACCGCCTTAATGAATGCCTTCTCGCCGCCGGCGATCAGTCCGATCACCGTATCCGGCGACACGCCAAAAGTCGGCGGACACTCCGACGCATCCAGAACCCCCAGCCTTCCGCTGGTTCCTGCCCCCATGTAAAAGATTCTTCCGCCCCGCGCAAGGCTCTGAATCCCCCATTCGGCAACCTGCGCGATCCGGTCAAGATGCTTTTTGATTTCTGCGGGAACCCGCGCATCTTCGCGGTTCATGGCCGTCACAATTTCAAGCGGCGACATTGCGTCCAGGTCCATCGTGTCCGGATTTCTCATTTCCGTTGTCAGGCTTGCAAGGGATTGTTCCATTTTCGTATTCATATTCTTATTCATCTCCCTATAGCGCCATCTGTAGGTGCTGATAACAGTATACCGCCTTACACTTTCTCCGGTAAAGTTTCTTACTTTCAGCAAAGCTCCCTGCCGAAACTTGCAAGCCGCTGCCTGCGAACCGCTGCCT
>CADBPC010000030.1 GCA_902796425.1 uncultured Lachnospiraceae bacterium | reverse complement strand
CTCCTTCCGCCGAAACATTTGATTAGCGCAAGCTAACCCATACGCTTGGTTAGCTTTGCCTAACCTTCCTCTATAATACACTGCGCCAAATATTTGTCAAGGGGTTTCAGCCGAACTCTTCATTTATCATCGTAACGATTTCCGATGCGATCCGGCACCGCCTGGAAACCGTTTTGGAATCCCTGAGATCTCCTTCAAGCTCAATGTCAAAGCAGCGGTCGGACAGCTCCAGAAGCTCATCCTCGGTAAGGGAAGCTGCCGTCTCTTTGGAATATCCGAATTCAGCGGCCAGAAAGCGCAGCTGTTCATCAGTAAACTGCATAGTAATGTCCCCCTCACTATGAACGAAGGCACTGCCAACGGCAGTGCCTTCCTGTTATTCGTATTGATCCTGCGTCTTGTTTCAATCCAAGGTACTCTCGCCGTTCTCCCCTCTCTTCTGGAGGAAGGAAGGAATCACGATGCTGGACGTATCCATACCTGTGTGGATACTGCCGGGATTGAAGTTGTACTGCGGCTGTGTATATCCGCCCTGAGGCTGCTGGCCGTAGCCCTGCTGGGGATAATTCTGGGGCATCTGCTGGCCGTAACCCTGCTGGCCGTAGCCTGTCCTGCCCGCATAGTTCTGTCCGCCCTGAGGCTGCTGGCCGTAGCCCTGCATTCCGGAAGCAAAGGATCTTCTGTCGAACGGATTGGAAGAATCTCTCTTCCTGCGGCTCTGGTCGATTCCCGTCGCGATAACGGTAACCATGCAGGAATCCGCGTCGCTGTCATCATATTTCGCACCGAAGATAACATTGATGTCATCGCCGGTAATGTCACGTACGAAGGAAGCGGCGTCGTTCGCGTCGAACAGGGAGATGTCACCGGAAATATTGAGGATGACATCGGTAGCGCCGTCAAGCGTTGTCTCAAGGAGCGGGCTCTCCACGGCTGCCTTGACTGCCTGTGTAGCCTTGTCGTCGCCCTTTCCGAAGCCGATACCGACATGGGCCATGCCCTTCTCGCGCATAACGGTCTGCACATCTGCGAAATCGAGGTTGATAATCGAAGGAACGTTAATCAGATCTGTGATGCCCTGAACTGCCTGCTGCAGGACTTCATCCGCCTTTCTGAGCGCATCCGGAAGGTTTGTCCGCCTGTCCATGATGTCCAGAAGCTTGTCGTTCGGAATAACAATCAGTGTATCGACATTCGGCTTGATGGCCTCAATTCCCTCAAGTGCCTTTGTCATTCTGGCCTTTGCCTCAAAGCTGAAGGGCTTTGTCACAACGCCGACGGTAAGGATACCCTGATCCTTTGCCAGCTTGGCAATAACAGGAGCTGCTCCGGTTCCGGTGCCGCCGCCCATACCGCAGGTAACGAATACCATATCCGCACCCTTGAGGGCTGCCGAGATTTCTTCCGCACTCTCTTCTGCGGATTTCTTGCCGACATCCGGATTGGCGCCCGCGCCAAGACCTCTTGTCAGCTTATTTCCGATCTGCAGAAGCTTGGGAGCCTTGCAGCGCTGAAGCGCCTGCACATCCGAGTTGACACCGATAAACTCAACTCCCGTAATCTGTGCCTCAACCATCCGGTTGACAGCATTATTACCCGCTCCTCCGACACCGACAACGATGATTTTGCAGGCTGTTTCGTTCTCTTCAGTTCTGATTTCCAGCACGATGGTGCCTCCTTCGTCTAAATCCTTTTTCCGTTCAGGCTTTGCAATAACAATAACAATTAAAACGCCGCATGATATCAACCCCTGATACCACTCAGCAGATTTGTCTGTGAAATACTATGCTGCAGGGGGCCCGAATGAAATATTAAATCTAATCTATAATACAATTCAAAGCCCGATTATGCAATAATTACTTTCTTTCCGTAAACGTAATATAATGCGTGTCCGGTGTAAAATTCGTCATTTCGAGCGTGCCGGTCTTTCCCGCAAGCGACGGCAGGATTCTCCTCAGATGGGCAATCTTTTCATCCGAGTAATCCTCCGGACCCATATTGACACGGACATCTCCGAAATAGACGAACATATTCCCCTGATGGTCAAAATACAGCTTGTCCGCCTTAAGCTCATATTTCTGCAGAAGCTGCGTCACATTCAGGATTCTTGCAAAAACATGCGGATCCTCCACCGGCAGGGGCTCATAGAGTACGATGTGGTCGAATTCCAGGCCCGTCACCTCCGGGATGCCGTCAAGCTTTACTCTTGAAGTCTCCACGACCGTCCCGTTTCTCGTGAAATACAGGTAGTTTCCGAGATAGTCGATACACCCCGCAATGGATCTCTCGTAGACCCGGATCCGGACAGTGTCGTGGGAAATAACCTCGACGCTGTAGGACTCGACAAACGGAATTTCCTTCATCTTCCCGTTTTTGCTCCGGACGGACAGGATGATGGAATTGTCCCCGAGAATTCCTCCCATCACGTATTCCCTGATTTCCTGCTCTGTGTAGCGGGTGCTCCCCTCGACCGATACGTTGACGACTTTATAGTAGTTATAAACAAACATCAGGGTGCCGAGCACCGCAAGACACACCGCCGTGATAACGGCTGCGATTATGCCTCGTCTTCGCCGGATTTTAGCCCTGATATAAGATGAAGAATCGTTGTAACTGTACCTGCTAACCATAGACAGCCGCGCTCAAATCGTCTTACAGATCCCGAAGCCGGATTCCCCTCGCCACATTCCTGACAAGCCCGACCTCTGTCAGGAGGAACAGGACAGAGGTGCCGCCGTAGGAAAAGAACGGAAGCGTAACGCCCGTATTCGGAATCGTATTTGTGACAACAGCTATATTCAGCACCACCTGAACCGCGATATGGGTCATGACGCCGACGACCAGAAGCGCGCTGTACAGATCCGAAGCATTGGTCGCCACAACCATAAAGCGCCAGCACAGGATCAGGAACATGATGATGATGGAAATAGCCCCGAACATGCCGAGTTCCTCGCAGATGATGGAAAAGATCATATCATTCTGCGCCTCGGGAATATATCCGAGCTTCTGCATGCTCTGTCCGAGACCTTTTCCGATAATCCCGCCGGAGCCGATTCCGTAAAGCGCCTGCAGCGTCTGGTAACCGCCGCTGTCCGCATATCTCTGGGGATCCAGCCATACGACGATGCGCCTTAAGCGGAAGCTGTCTCCCAGTCCTCCGGGGCTTTCCATGCCCCGCTGGGCATATTGAATCACCCCGAATACAATTGCCGCGACCCCTCCCGCCAGAACCGCAAAGATCCCGTATACTCCGGAGGCCACAAAGAGCATCCCGGCCGCAATTGCGGCAATGATGATAGCGGAGCTAAGGTTCCTGGTTATGACATAAATCATCACCGCCTGGATCGCTGCGGGCATAAATGCCGTGATCATTCCCTTTATTGTATTGATTCTCTCGCCGAGCTGTTCAATAAGGAGTGCAGTCACGATAATGACGGCGATTTTGGATATTTCCGCGGGCTGTACGGAGACCGGTCCGAAATAAATCCAGCGCTTTGCTCCGTTGGCCTCTCTGCCCAGCGGGATGACCAGAATAACCAGGACTGCGGAAAAGGCATAGGCAACCCATGCATATTTTTTTATGAGACTCAGCGGGAAAAGTGACGCCGCAATAAAGCCTGCAATCCCGACAACGGTTGAAATCGCCTGTCTTTTCAGATAGTAAGCGCCGTCCCCGAATTTGATCGCCGCCTCGTAGGAACTCGTCGAATACAGCATGATCAGTCCGAATACAAGAAGAAACAGTACGATGAAAATCATACTGTAGTCTTTGATCGGTTCACCGACAGGCTTTGCCGCATTCTTCACGAAAAGCTGCCTTCCCGGAGCCGCCTTTGACTGAGCTGCTCCCGAAGGCACCTGCTTTCTTCTTGCGTCCGGGGGAGCAGTGCGTCTTTGCCCGGGCGCCGGCACGTTTCCTGTCCGCGCCGCCGGGAGATTCGCATTCCGCCGCTGCCCGCCGGATGCCGGCCTGTTATTGTTTCCCCTTCGGGAATTCTGATTACCTGTGCGTGCCGCCATGCTTTACCAAAGGCCCAGAAGCGATACCGCTGCGAGCAGAACCGTAATAATCGTAAATAATGCAACTACCTGGACCTCACCCCATCCGGAGAGTTCGAAATGATGGTGGATCGGCGCCATTTTGAAGATTCTCTTTCCATGCGTCGCCTTGAAGTAGCTCACCTGCATGATGACAGAGATTACTTCGAGCATATAGATAAACCCGACAATCGGGATAAACAGCGCAAGCTGCAGGACATACGCCATGCCGACGACAAATCCGCCGATCGCAAGAGAACCGGTATCTCCCATGAATACCTTTGCCGGATGTGCATTATAAAGAAGGAAGCCCAGAAGCGCCCCTATCATCGCGCCGCCGGCAGTGGCAGCGCCGGAACCCGCGCTGTAGGCCGCTATCGTAAAAAAGAGGGTCACGGCAACGGTTACGCAGGACAGCAGGCCGTCCACACCGTCCGTCAGGTTGGTTCCGTTGACGGTCGCAACGCTGATAAAGACAAGCGCCGGGAAGCCGATCACTCCGAGCCTGATGAGGCTCCCCGCGGCAAAAGGAATCTTCAGATCCAGCGGAATCCCGTTCAGGTAAAGGATGATCAGGCCGAATACCACAGAGATAACGATCTGCATCAGGAACTTCTGTTTTACGGTCAGTCCCTCGCTGCGGCGCTTTGTGACTTTGATGAAGTCATCGGAAAATCCGACAATACCGAATCCCAGTGTCATGAAAAGCACCGGGAGAACCTCCGGGTGATGCAGGCTGGAGATCAGGCCGCCTGCCATGAGGCCGGCGATAATCATGATGCCGCCCATATTGGGGGTGCCTGTCTTGGAAAGATGGCTCTTGGGCCCGTCATCTCTCTCCGTCTGCTGGGCCTTGAGCCTGATCAGGGCGGGGATCAGGAACTTTCCTGTCACCGCACTCACCGCAAAGGCGACAAGCAATGCTATAACTGTGTCTTTAAGAAGGTCTGTCATCTCTTCCTCTCAATCTGCGCCGTTACTGTCCCGCCGTCTGTTCCGGGTCGGCCGTCTGTCCGGAGCTGATCTGTGAATTCTCTGTCTCGAACCCGCTCATTGTCGTTATTCCGTAGGAATGCCCCGTCTCGGGATCGATCAATGTGCCGTCCGTCGGATTGACATAGTATCCTGTCTGCGGATCGACCGAATAGGTCTTCCAGACCGGCAGCTGGTTCACCACCTGGGATGCATTCTCGCCGCTCTCCGTCACCTGTCTTGTCAGGTCCATCTGGCCGTCCGCGGGCTTTTCGGAATCGACTCTTCCGTCATTGTCCGTGTCGTAAAAGTCCGCTTTCCCGTCGCCGTCGACATCCACGCAGTCCGTGATATCGTCCCCGTTGGAATCGAGCGGCGTGTCGGCAGCTCCGTCCCCGTTGCCGTCAACTGCATCGTATTTTCCGTCGCCGTCCGTATCCAGGTTGAGGATCAGCGCCCTGGGAGCGGTGCGGATGGATCCTGCGCCGTACGCGAGCGTATTGGCGATATTCATTTCGCGAAGTTCCGCTTCCTCCGCCTCGGTGAGCGGCTCGGTCATATAGATTCCCAGATACGGGAGAACCTCGGTGAGGACGCCGCGCACGATTCCCGTGGCGTATTTTGCATCGTCCTGCCTCCAGGTATTCGCCCTGTCGACAACTACATAGATCGCAATCTGCGGATCATCCGCCGGCGCGTATCCCATGAAGCTGACGACATAATTGGTGTGATCGCGGGGATAGGTCTCCGCGGTACCTGTTTTTCCGCCGATCATATAGCCCGCGGGCCTTGCCGTGTGGCCGGTTCCGTAAACGCCCGCGACAACGGCAAGAGTGCCCTCTTTTACCTTTTCGCTGGTTGCGGCGGAGATCGTCTTTTTCAGGAGTCTCGGCTCAATATTGCGAACCGTCGCTCCGGTAGGGCTCGTGATCTTTTTGACCACATGGGGCTCGTAATAATTTCCGCCGTTTACCAGGGAGGAGAACGCGGTGATCATCTGGATCATGGTCACGTCAAAGTTCTGTCCGAAGGAGTTGGTCGCAAGGTCAGTGATGCCCATTGCCGACGGCTGGTAAATCAGCGTGTCCGTCCTCGCCTCGTCCGCAAGGTCGATATTGGTCTTCAGTCCGAAGTTAAAAATCCGCTGGAACCTGGTAAAATCATCGATTCCCGTTGCCAGCGCCATCTGCATCAGCGCCACGTTGCAGGAGCGCTCGATCGCCTCGCACGCCGTGAGCCACCCGTCGCCGTGGGTGTTGTGGCAATAGATGTCCCATCCGCCGATGTTCATGGAGCCCTCGCAGAGATAGGATTCATTTCCGGTCATATGGCCGGATTCGATTCCCGCCGCCATGGTGAAGGGCTTCGCGACCGATCCGGGTTCATAATACTCCGAGATGCAGTAGTTTCTCCACAGAGCGTTCAGGTAGCGGGACTGCTGCTCGGAATCGAGGGCGTCCACATCCTCCTGGGACATATACTCATAGGTGGGCTGGTCCCTGTCGTTGAGCTTGGGCATGCCGACGATCAGATCCGTGTTGTACGGATCGGACAGATCGTAGTTCGGATAGCAAGCCATCGCAAGGATCTCGCCGTTGTTTACATTCTGTATGATACAGCCGATGTTGCGCGCGCCGTACCCCTCATGGTGATTGTTCGCAAACTGCTCGTTGAATTTCAGGATATATTTTTCAACGATGTTCTGGATATTCGCATCGATCGTAAGGACAAGGTTGTTGCCGTCGATCGCGTCTACAATCGTTCTCTCCAGTGTGGAATCGTCGTTGAGATAGCCGTACTCGCGCCCCGCCGTGCCGTTGAGGGTATCGTTGTAATATCCCTCGAGGCCGAAGCTCCCCTCGTTGTTGTTATTGGCAAAACCGATCAGGTTGCTCGCAAGCGACCCGGAAGGGTAGGAGCGGATATAGGCCGGCTCGAACCAGATCCCCTTGATATTGCTGAATCTCCGGTTTTCATTCTCCGCTTCCTCTAAAAGGAGCTCGAGCTGTGCGATCCTTGCCTCGTCGTTTGTTCCTTCCTTCTCCTCGCTGATGGATTCGCGGATGTTCGAAACTCTCGCAGCGGCGTCCGTAATGGACTGTTCAAAAGCGACCTTCTCGCTGTAGGGAAGGTTCTTTCGCGCCACATAATAGCGGGAGTCCGGGTTATCCCTCACATATCCCGCGATGAAAGCACGGTCGAGTCCCAACGAGGGAGCGGCATCCAGTGAAGGTTCCAGATAGATACTGATTCCCTCATCGTTCTTCGGGCCGTTGTTCATCTGGTATGCGTCGATAATTACATTATATACCAGCTCGGAATTGGCAAGAATCGTTCCCTTTGAATCCGTAATCGTCCCGCGGCGGAAGGGAAGCTCGCGGCTGTCATAGGACTGCTGCGACAGGACCTGCTTTTTATACTCCTCGCCGTTGTTGCGATTGATGCTGAAAATACGGCCGATCAGAAATACAAAAGCCAGCAGTACCAGAATAAACAGTACCACCAGCTTTTCCTGCATCTTTCTCTCAAACTGTTTCGATGTTCCTCTTCCGGCGTTTTTGCCCGTAGCGTTACTCATATATCCGTATCAATCATCCAGCTGTTTGGACTGGTGAACATAGTCGTCTGTTCCCGCGCTGTAGTTAACGATCTGCCCTTCATCTGCGTAGGTCATGCCAAGATCCGCGATCGCCCGGTATTTTACCTCCTCCAGATTGATGGATGCATTGATCTGGCCAAGCGTCTCCGCATTGCTCTCGCGCAGTGTGGCAAGCTCTGACTCCAGTCTGGAGATTTCCTTGACGGAATAGGTGACGCTCGCCCGCAGATTGATAAAGTGTACCAGACCGAAGGCCATAACGCAAAGGACCATCGTCATGAATACGATGAGCGCGGCGTTCATCCTGCCGGCTTTTTCCCTGTTTCTTAATACGGCGTCCTGGCTGCGCTTTTTCTGTGCCTCGCTCCTCGTCTGTCTGACCGGAGCCGGCGCGGCAGCCTTTTGCCGGACCGCAGGCACTTCCTGGGGCTGCGCTGCAAGTGCGGCGCTTCCGTAAACGTACGCCTGCTGCGTCGCCATCCGTGCGGAGGATCCCGTCCTTCCGTAGCCCCTGTCGGCGCTCCTTGCGGATACCGCGGCCCTGTAAGGTGCGGAAGAACCGGTGCCGGTGCGCCTTACCGGTGTCCGGGCAGATGCAGAAGATCCCGCAGCAGTGCGCCTTGCGGGCGTCCGGGAGGGCGCAGAAGATCCCGCAGCAGCGCGCCTTACCGGCGTCCTGCTCCGGGTATACCCTCTGTCTTCCCGATAAACTCTCTTCTGACCCATTCTCTGATTACTTCCTTTGAGGCAGCTGTCCTGCCGTTTTTCTCCTGCTTATGCTTTTTCAAACACGCGCAGCTTTGCGCTGGCGCTTCTTTTGTTGAAGGCAAGTTCTTCCTCAGAAGGCAGAATTGCCTTTTTCGTGATTACCCTGCCCTTCGACTTCCTGCCGCAGACGCATACCGGAAACTGCGGCGGGCAGATGCAGGGATTCTCGTTCCTGCGGAAGGCGTTCTTGCAGATCCTGTCCTCTAGCGAATGGAAGGTAATGATGCAGAGCCTCCCGCCCGGATTTAAAAGATCAATCAGTCCGTCGATGGAGTCCTCCAGCACCTCAAGCTCCCTGTTGCACGCGATTCTTATCGCCTGGAAGGTCCTTTTGCAGGGGTTTCCGAATTTCTCCTGCATTTTCATGGGAACGCAGGCCCTGATGATTTTCACCAGCTCCCCTGTCGTCTCAAGCGGCTTTTCCTGCCTTTTCTTTACGATTGCCCCGGCAATCCTTGCGGCGAATTTCTCTTCCCCGTAGTCGCGGAGGATCCTTGTCAGCTCCTCCTCGCTGTAGGTGTTGACGATCGTCCGGGCGGACACAGCGGCGTCCTGGTCCATTCTCATGTCCAGCGGCTCGTCCGTGTTGTAGGAAAATCCCCTCTCCGGATTGTCCAGCTGATAGGACGAAACTCCGAGATCCAGAAGGATCCCGTCCACGCCTTCAATTCCGAGTTCTTTTGCGATCTCCGGAATGTTCTCGTAATTGCTGCGAATAATCGTCACTTTGTCGGCGAGCCCTGAAAGACGCTTCGTTGCTGCCATGACCGCGTCTTTGTCCTGATCAATTCCAATCAATCTTCCGCCTGCTGTAAGCCGGGTCGCGATCTCATGAGAGTGACCCGCGCCTCCCAGGGTCCCGTCTATGTATGTACCGTCAGGCCTGATATTCAGGTTCTCAATAACCTCGTTTAAAAGGACCGGCGTATGTCTGAATTCCATATCAGAAAGTAAATCCCATATCCCGCAGCTCTTCCGCAGCGGCGTTGATTCTGTCTGCCGTCAGGCTCGTCGTATGATACTCGCTGTAGGCTTCCTCACTCCAGAGCTCGGCGCGGCCGATTGCTCCCGCAAAGACGCAGTCCTTGCTGATTCCCGCTGCCTGCCTCAGCTGCAGCGGAAGAAGAATCCTTCCCTGCTTGTCCAGCTCCACCTCCCGGGTGCCCGAAGCGAAATAGCGGATGATGTCACGCGCCTTTTCGGAGTTGCCCGGCAGGGCTTTTAACCTTTCACAGAATGCAGCCCACTCCTCGTCGCTGTAGATAACGAGGCACTTGGGATCCAGGCCGCAGCCGATCCAGAAATGGGAGCCGAGAACGTCGCGGAACGCGGGCGGAACGCTGACTCTTCCCTTCGCGTCCAGCGAATTATGAAATTCTCCCGTGTAGCCTTTGAACATTCTCTGCCACTTTGCATCCTATTTTGACATTTTTTGGGATTTTCCCCCACCTTTACGTTAATAATAAAACAAGGGATTGAATTATTCAATCCCTTGTTTATCCCGTATTTTCCTTTATTTATGCGGTTTTTTGAGCTTTTTCCACATCTTGTGCAGCTGTATTTCCCATGGTACAAGATGTTGGGTTCCGGCAAAAACCGGATATTTACAAATCCTTCGAAATATTCTCCGGAGCATCGTCCGGGGCATCGCTTTGCTGCGCGGCATCGCTGTCTTCAGCACTGCCTTCCTCCTTCGAGACACTTTGCGCAGCCGCGGCCGGCGCAGCCCAGGGCAGGGGCTTTCCCGCGGACCTTGCAAGTCCGATCAGGGTCATAATAAAGGCCGCTATCGCAATGACAATGCTGAGCACCATGGAAACCGGTATGTGGGTTCCATTAATGTAGAGCTGGTCGGTCCGGATATATTCGATCCAGGCGCGGCCGATTCCGTAGCCGATGAAGTACAGAAGGATGATCTGCCCGTGGAATTTCTTTCTCTTTCTCATAAAGAGCATCAGCAGCAGGACGCCCAGGTTCCAGAGTCCTTCATAGAGGAATGTGGGATGCACCTGGATATAATTGGTGCCGTCCGCCATGTGCTTTGCGATGTTCTCGGTGATGTCCCTGTCACGCACAATGGCTTCCGGAAGACGCATTGCGAATAAGGAGTCCGTATACTCTCCGAAAACCTCGCGGTTAAAGAAATTGCCCCATCTGCCGATAATCTGCCCGAGGACCAGGCCGTACCCGGCCGTATCCAGGAGCTCCGCAGGATTCAGTTTCTTGATCCTGCAGTAGATATAGATCGTGATTATGCAGAGAATGATACCGCCGTAGATCGCAAGTCCGCCCCCGCGGAGATTGAAAATCTGGAGCGGCTCCGTCTTATAGTAGTCCCAGAAGAACGCCACATAGTAAATGCGGGCGCCGACGATCGCTGAAATAATGATCCAGATCGAAATATCCCAGTAAATATCCGGGTCCTGGAACGTGAGCTTTGCGATATGCGCAGCCATTGCGATTCCGAGCATCATGGACAGCGCGATGATCACGCCGTACAGGGCGATGGAAAAGCCGCCGATGGAAAAGCTCTGCGGGACATTCCGCAGATAGATTCCCAGATGCGGGAAGGCAATGTCCATTTCGTTCATAATATCCTGCATAATGAGCTCCTGATCAGACGTTAAATCTGAATAATATTACATCTCCGTCGCGGACGACGTAGTCTTTTCCTTCCATTCCCACGAGGCCTTTTTCACGGGCGGCGGAAAGCGACCCTTCGCGAAGGAGGACTTCCCAGTTGACGACTTCTGCCTTGATGAAGCCTCTCTCGAAGTCGGAGTGGATCTTTCCCGCAGCCTGGGGGGCCTTTGTGCCGATCTTGATTGTCCAGGCTCTTGTCTCGTCCTCTCCCGCGGTTAAGAAGCTCATGAGGCCGAGGGTTGTGTAGCTGGCGCTGATCAGCTTGTCCAGGCCGGACTTTGTCATGCCAAGGTCCTCGAGGAAGGCTCTCTTGTCGTCCTCATCGAGCTCTGCAATCTCTGCTTCTATCTTTGCGCAGAGGGCAAAGACCTGGCTGCCGGTCTTTTCTGCGTAGGCGCGCACGGCCTGTACATGGGGGTTGGCCGCGCCGTCATCGGCAGCGTCCTCTTCAGAGACGTTGGCAGCGAAGATAACCGGCTTTCCGGTCAGGAGATCATAGCTTTTCAGGAGCTGCTGTTCGTCCTCACTCAGGTCCTCCAGGGAGGAAGCCATATTGCCGCTCTCGAGGCACTCCTTAATTCTGTAGAGGAGATCCAGTTCCTTTGCCGCTTCCTTGTCTGTCTTTGCCGCGCGGGCGGTCTTGGCGATCCTGCGTTCAAGGACCTCGAGGTCCGCAAAGATCAGTTCAACGTTGATGGTCTCAATATCGCGCAGGGGGTCGACGCTCCCGTCGACATGCGTCACATTGTCGTCTTCAAAGCATCTGACCACATGGACGATCGCATCCACCTCGCGGATATTGGCAAGGAACTGGTTGCCCAGTCCTTCACCCTTCGAAGCTCCCTTGACGAGGCCCGCGATATCGACGAATTCGATAACCGCCGGCGTGACCTTCTTTGAATGATACATCTCGCCGAGCTTCTTGATCCGCTCGTCCGGAACCGCAACAACGCCTACGTTGGGGCTGATGGTGCAGAACGGATAATTCTGGACTTCCGCGCCCGCCTTTGTGATTGAGTTAAACAGTGTGCTCTTGCCTACATTCGGCAAACCTACGATACCTAATTTCATTTATTTCCACATCCTCTCAAGGATCAGAAGATCCTGATTTAACGGGTAGGATTCTAGCACATACGGTGCGATTTCTCCACCCCTTTTCGGCCTTGCCGTCCCGAAGGTCATTTCACTCTGTCAAAGGAAAGCCATTCTCCGTCCACATTCAGAAGCAGGCTGTCTCCCTCGATTGTGTATTCGTAGCGGATGTCCATCGGGCCTGTCAGCTCTATGGAGCCCCAGCAGATGTCGATATCTTCCTGCATGGAAACGGTTCCCGTATGATCTTCATTCAGCGTCACACTGTACTCTGAAGTGACCTTTTTGCCGCCTGCCTTTTCCGTATGCTCACAGACGTACCTGCCGGGCACATAGGAAAACTCTGTCTGCGGTTCAAACTCATCATAGGTGATGCTGTCGATGACCTCGGCCAGATGATCGCTCATCGGGACATCCATTGCGCTGTCGCCCGCGCGGTGTGTCAGGATGTCGAACAGCAGGACGCCCCCGTTGTATTCGCCGGCAATTGCCGACCGTTCCATTCCGGACCCGTCTTCATCGGGGCCAAGAGATCTCCAGTAGCCCCACTTGTCCTCCGTTCCGGGAAAATATCCTTCCAGGCGGCGGATATCGTCCTGGCTGCCCCAGGGCTCTGTCACCTCATAGAGGAGCTCCTGAGGCTGTTTTCCCTCCACATAGCTGATCGTCAGCATGCAGGTCCCGGCGCACTCCCCGAGGTAAACAAACTGCGCGCTGTGTTCATCCGTCTGCGCGGCTTCGATGATGTCCGGACGGTAGGATACGCTCCACCCGTCCTCGCTCGTGTAGGTCTCAAAGTCACCTTCCGATGCCGGATCGCCTGCCTCTTCGTCTTCCTCCGGCGCGCTGATCCACTCAAATACCATATCTTCGCCGGACTCGGACTGATCCTCATGCCAGGTGAAAGTCCCGTCCTCATTAAATGTGACGGTTCCGGAGCCATCCTCATAGACCGGCTTCCGGTCCACCTCTTCGCCGTCGCTGTTAAAGGTCAGGACTGACTTCGGGCATCCCGAATATTCAATCGTAAGTGTTTCCGTATCCAGCGTACCGATGATATCCCAGCGGGTCAGCTCCGACGCACTGTTTCCCCAGTCGATGGTAATCCACGCGTCCTCGTTTCCAAAGCATTCGACCGTGGCACCTGCCCTTCCGCTCTGATAATTGCCGACAAAGTTCATGACAGGGTTCTGCCAGTCCGGATCCTCTTCAAATACTGCGACATAATCGGCGCTCTCATCGAGAAGAACCGTGACCTGAGGCTCTTCGGAAAAATCTTCTCCGTTCTTTGTCCACTTGACAAAGAGATTCCCGGCATCCGGCAATGCAATAAATGTGTGCTCGGCAGGCTCCGCAAGATTGATCACCGCGGACTGGGCATGAAATTCGTCATCGATTTCCGGAGAATCCGTCCCCTCGGCGTAATTGATATAGCCCATGCCTTCCGTGTTGACCGTGACAAAGATTTTCGCCTCCGGAAGCTCGACAAGCGCAAAATGGTAGGTCTGTCCGTCTTCTACGGCAAGCGCAACGCCGTTCTCTCCTTCTTCGGAGACGGTGACGGTGATGTCCTCCTGACTGCCGGAAGCTATAAGTGTTCCCTTCAGGGCATCTCCCTCCTCAGGGAGTGTTCCGCCCCAGGAATCCTCCGTGAAATCCTCGCCCAGCACGCAGCCGACATACCAGCCGGGATCGGCCGCATCGCCCTCTTCCATATAGACAATGCTTAAGATATGCCCGTCTTCGTCCTGGAAAAGCCCGTCCAGGCTCCAGCCCTCCGGAGTCTCCTCTTTGGCAGGTTCCTCTTCAGCGGTCTCCTCTTCCGAAGCTTCTGCAGGCGCTGTTACAGAAGTTCCCGCAGGCGCCGCCGGCATGGCAGCGCAGGCACTGAGTCCCGCAGCAAGTAATGCGCATATCACGTATGCGGTCCATATCTTTAAAATCCCCGTGATTTTTTTCTTCATCCGAATCCTCCTTTGTTCTTCTCCCGTAAATCCATAAATTATCCCGTAAAG
The DNA here is from genome assembly GCA_902796425.1 of uncultured Lachnospiraceae bacterium. Lineage (GTDB taxonomy): Bacteria > Bacillota > Clostridia > Lachnospirales > Lachnospiraceae > CAG-791. The sequence continues at coordinate 21,882 of CADBPC010000030.1, read as the reverse complement.
TCACGAAGAGAAGGAACAGAACAAATTATAGCATCTGCCGCAATATGCTGTCTAAAGAAAAGCCCCCCTCCGATCATTCCGCATGTTTCTTTTTCGTGTATAATCAGTCTCGTACAGAGGGAACCTTTTATGCTGACAGTATTTGATATTACAGGAACGATTGCCTTCGCGATTTCGGGGGCTTTTGTAGGAATTCACAAGAAAATGGATATTTTCGGAGTCCTCATGCTCGCTGTCACGACGGCATGCGGCGGAGGACTGATCCGGGATCTGATCATCGGCGTAAACCCGCCTGCAATGTTTGTGGAACCGGTCTTTGTCTGTATTGCGGCAGCTACAGGACTGTCTGTGTTCCTGATCATGTACCGCCACAAAAGGATGCCGGCATCTTTTGCCGGCGTTTATGATACTCTGCTTTTCTGGTTCGATACCCTTGGCCTTGCCGCGTTTACCGTGGACGGCGTCATGATCGGAATCAATGCCGGCTACGCCGGCAACGCATTCCTTCTCACCTTCCTCGGGTTCGTAACCGGCGTAGGGGGAGGGGCCTTCAGGGATGTCCTGGCAGATCAGATGCCGGACATCTTTAAAAAGCACATTTATGCGGTTGCCTCGATCTCCGGGGCTCTCCTTGCGGTGCTCCTGCACAGGACACTGTTTCCGTGGCGTCTTTCCATGATTGCAGGCTTTGTGCTGGTCATTGTCATCCGCTGCCTTGCAAGGCATTACGCCTGGAATCTCCCGAAGGTTACTTAGGACCTTCCTTAGCCTCCATGCTTTTCAGGCTCTTTTTCTCCTCGTACATTCCCGCGTCGGCGCGCTCGAGTACGGCGCGAAGCCTCCCGTCGCTGTCCTTACGGAAATCGCTCATTCCGACCGAGATGACAGGGCTGCCGCTTCCGATATTGGCGACGGACTTATCATGCATCTCCCTCAGAAGATTCTGCCTTGCCTCATAATCACGCCCGACCAGATAGACGACAAATTCGTCGCCTCCCGTGCGGTATACGGGACTGTGGCGGAATACCTCGCAGATAATCGCACTGGCCGCCTTGATATATGCGTCTCCCGCATTATGGCCATATGTGTCGTTGACCTTTTTGAGATTGTTCACGTCACAGACAGCCACAGCGAATTCTTCAGGCGTATTGTCCGCTATCTGGGCATCCACCTTCTTTTCCTTCTCAGCGAAGGCATGTTTGCTGCGGACTCCGGTGAGCGGGTCGGTATTGGCCATTGTCCATATCCTGTCGAGCTGTGATTCACTCTCCTGCGCGCGCTTTCTCATAACCGAGTAGTTGTTTAAAAGCACTGCCAGCGATATGCCGATCAGGATAACCACGACGATAATACTGCGGGCGTTGGTCATTCGTATGGCTGCAATTTCATCTGCAATGAGCGCAGACTGCGCAATATCGATTCCCGCTTCGCTGTAATACTGCAGGATATGATCCATTGCCCTGACGGTCGCATTCATCATGGACTGGTTCATCCATACCAGAGAGACAAAAAGGACAAGCGAAAGGAGCGCGATCCAGACGACGATCGACTGGCCGAAGCGCTTGTCTGAGTCATTTTTAAGGACATAGCGGAAAAAAGCAAACCCGAGGATTGCCCAGACAACAAACAGGAAATAAGACTCCGTCGCCATGGAGGAGGTCGTGAACAGGTTCGGCAGCAGCAGATATACGCCGAAGACAAGCATGATCACAAGGCCTGCAATGCCGAAATTCCGGTCCCGGATGTCCTTCCTTCCGGCGGCGAGCTTTGCCGCAGACGCGGAAACCGTCGCATACAGAATTGTCGCGCCGATCGTCGTCACATCAACAATCCAGCCGACCGCCGTCCTGCCGATAAAAGGAATCAGCATAGATCCGGCGACAATCAGGTATATCGCGTTTGCGGGAGTATGATCCGCATTCAGCGCGGCAAACCGGTCAGGGATGATCCTGTCCTCTGCCATCGCGTACAAAAGCCTGCTGAGCGCAAGGATATTGCCGATAAGACTCGTTCCGATAAGGCACAGAAGCGTTATCATCATGATAAGGACGCCCGTGCTGCCCATATAATAATCCGCCGCGTAAAAAGCCGGAATTCCCTTAATGCCGTTTAGGCTCCCCGATTCACGGATATAGGATACCCAGGAATCATATTCTGGAGGGTATGCGGTCACCGACAGGAGCGACACAAGAATGTAGAGCGCCGTGGATGAAATAACGGACACAAGAAGGATGCGGAACGCCCTGCTTCTCGGAAAAGAGAACTCCTCTGTCGCATGAGAGATGTTTTCAAAACCGACGAAGGCCCATGGCGATACAAAGGCAATTTTCGCCGCCTGCCAGACAGCAGAGCTGCCGGGTATAAAATGCGGCTCAATCGAAATATCAAGATTTACCAGACTGAAGACCGAGCAGACCAGGATGCCGGCGGTAAGAAAAACCGCCATTCCGGTCAGGAGCCGTGCCGCCGTCTTTTTGCTGCCCGCACACAAAAGCCCGGCGAGAAGGATAGCCGCATCGGTCAGCAGCACCTCGCCGAAATATACATCATATCCGAAAACTGTGTAGAGCCGTCCGAAATGGAAAATCTGGCCGAGAAAGTATCTTGCAAAAAGAGGCAGCGCCGTGGCGTTTGCCCACAGCATGGAAAGATAGGTCAGGAGCATGAACCAGGCGGCAAGAAATCCGAAGTCATAGCCGAACACATACTTTGCGAAGGAATATGCGCCGCCCGCCTCCGGATAGCAGCCCATCATATAGTGATAGCAGCGGGCGATAACCAGCATGATCAGGGCGCCGGCGATCAGTCCGGCAACCGTCCCCGCAGGTCCGGCCTTAAGAAGATAGGTGCTGCCCGTGATGACGAGCGATCCCCATCCGATTCCGGTCCCGAGTGAAAGCGCCCACGCCCCCGCGGGAGAAAGATACGGCTGCAGCTTTTTTCCACCTTCAGGATTCATGCTTCACCTGCCGAAAGCCTTCAATGATACACTGGTTTTCTGTCTCGCAAAAGTGTAAAGATCTGCGTGTAGTTCTGATACCGGATTCTGCTGATGCTGCCGTTTCTGACGGCTTCCTTTACCGCGCAGCCCGGTTCTGCCATGTGATTGCAGCCCGCAAAACGGCAGGACCCCGAAAACGGCGCAAATTCCGGGTAATATTCCCTCACATCCTCCGCTTCAATGTCACGGAGTTCAAGAGAGGTAAATCCCGGCGTATCCACCACATACGTGTTCTCGTCCGCCGCAAGAAGCTCCACATGTCTCGTGGTATTCCTGCCTCGTCCTATCTTTTCCGACAGGCCTCCCGTCTCCATGTTCGCCTGCGGGCACAAAAGATTAATCAGTGTGGACTTTCCCGCCCCGGAAGGCCCGGTCAGCACCGTAGTCTTCCCCCGGAGCACTGCCCTGAGTCCGCCGAGGGGATCCTCTCCGGAGCCCTGCTCTGGTCCGTTTTCTCCGGCTTCCAGCGCACTGATAAACAAAACAGTGCAGCCGCAGTTCTCATAGGTTCGCCGGAGCTCTTCCTGCTGCTTTTGTGTTGCAAGATCCTTTTTGCTGAAGCATATGACGGCAGGCAGATCTTTTTGCCGGATGGTTATCAGAAGCCGGTCCAGTGTCTGGAAACTGGGCTGCGGACGGGTTATGGCAAATAAAAGAAGGGCCTGGTCCACATTGGCAACGTTCGGCCTGATCAGGTCGTTTTTTCTCGGAAGGAGCGCTGTGACATTCCCCTCCTTCGGCATTGATACGACGTCCGTGATTTCGATCTCGACATCATCGCCGACGAGCGGCTTTGCGTGCAGCGCACGGAATACGCCCCTTGCGCGGCACCGGTAAATTTCCGGGCCCGTGTGGACCTCATAGAAGCCTGCAAGAGACTTGATGATTTTCCCTCTGACTCTGCCCTGCGAACCGCCTGTGCTCATGCCGCTCAATTCTGTTCAGGAGTAAAGGCGATGCTCCTGCGGACGACCTTCTGTTCTCCCGGAGCGGTTACCTGCGCCCCGGTATTGGGATCCGTCGTAACGACGGTCGACGTATAGCTCATCTGCAGGGTCCCGGTCGGAGCCGCAATCCCCGTGAATCCGGTCTGGATGGGGAAGCCCGTCGTAACCGTGTCCAGGAGCTTCTGCCCGTCGGCCGAAATCAGGACGACATAAACCTGCGTCCCGGGAACATAGTCCGGAGCCTCGGATGCTGTAGGAGCGCCGATCGCCTCGGTATAGCTGTAGCTGGAAACTTCGGGCTGTGCCTGTTCCTGATCCGACATTTTGCCGATCTCAAGGTTTACCGCCGTGCCCTCTTCAACATAGGTGTCCGCGGCGACGCTCTGACTGCTGACAAGGCCCTTCAGGTTCGGATCCGTAACCTCGACCTGCTTGACCTCTCCGACAGAAAGCTTGTTCTCGATAAGCACCGCAGTGGCATCCTCTTCCGGAAGTCCTGTCAGTGTCGGCACCTTCACCCTGCCCTCTGTCGCGGGGCCGGAGCTGATGATAATAGAAATCGTTGAGCCTGAAGGAGCTGCCTGTCCGGCCTCCGGACTCTGTGAGACAATGCTGCCCTTGGCGGTGCCGTCGTCCGGTCTCTCCTCACGGCTTACGGAAAATCCCTTCTCATGGAGAAGCGCGATCGCTTCCGCGAGCGGCTTTCCTGTTACATCCGGTATCTTAATACCGTTTTCGCCCGCGCTGACGGTGAGCATGACCGTCGTGCCCTCGGGCACCGGCGTGCCTTCGCTGATACTCGACGCCGCCACAATTCCCGCGGCGTACTCCGAGGATTCCGCATAGGTGATCTCCGCTGTCAGTCCCATGGACTGCAGGAGGTTCCTTACCGACTCGCCCTCCTGTCCTACAACCGCGGGCATCTGCACGAGCTGTTCCACGGTCTCATCTGTCTCTTCGGAAGTGCTGCTCTCGCCGAACAGTCCCAGGTTCATCAGCCCCAGTCTGTCCGCGGCATAGGTGATGACGGCCGCGCCGATCAGGATCGCGGCGATAACCGCAAGTATGGTGGCGAGCCTGTACTTGTGCGGATTATACTCTCCGTCATCATAGTCGTCGTAATCATCCTCGTAGCGGCGCTTTTCACGGCGGCTCTCCCTTGCGGAATAAGAATCTCTTTCCTGCCGGTAGATATTCTGGTCCGTGTATCCTCCGCGGCCTGCATCGGACGCGGAACGCATGTCGTTTAAGCCGTGCGTATCGTACGGATCCTCGTCCTCCTCCGGATAATCGTCCTCGACATAATGATCGTACTGACTTTCCTGCCGGAAGGAAGAATCATAGGAGTCTTCCTCCTCTTCGCCGTCATACTCGTCATACTCGTCCCGGTCGCGGTAATACCGGCGGATTTCTCCCTGTTCCCTGCTGTCTGAAATCCTGGTGGCGCCGTCCTCATCCGGGTGAATGACACGGACAAAATCGTCGTCGGGATGAAGGAGAGACTGCTTCAGGTCCGCGATCAGCTCCGCCATGTTCTGGTATCTGCGGTCCGGGCTCTTCTCGCAGCATTTCATGACAATCTGCTCGACACTCCTGGGAATGTCGGGCACAAATTCCCTGGGAGAGGGCATCTGGGACTGAATATGCTTGATGGCAATCGCAACCGTCGTCTCACCGTTAAACGGCACGCGCCCGGTCAGCATCTCGAAAATGCTGATGCCGAGGGAATAGATGTCGCTCCTCTCGTCCGAATAGCCGCCTCTTGCCTGTTCCGGGGACGTGTAATGGACGGAGCCCATGACATTGGACGTAATCGTATTGCTCGTAGCCGCCTTGGCGATGCCGAAATCCGTCACCTTCACCTTTCCGTCCCTGGAAATGATGATATTCTGCGGCTTGATATCCCTGTGAATAATATGATTCTGGTGCGCGGCCTCCAGTCCCATGGAAACCTGGATCGCGATGCTGATGGCTTCCTTGACGGAGAGTCTTGCCTTCTTCTCGATATATTTTTTCAGCGTGATGCCGTCGACAAGCTCCATGACAATATAATGCATGCCCTTCTCATCGCCCACGTCATAGACGTTGACGATATTGGGATGCATCAGTCCTGCCGCAGCCTGCGCCTCGACGCGGAATTTGGAGACAAAATTCGCATTGTCGGAAAATTCCTGCTTAAGAAACTTAATAGCTACCAGTCTGTTCAGTTTATGATCTTTTGCCCTGTAAACAACGGACATTCCGCCGGTGCCGATCTTCTCGAGCACCTCGTAGCGGTCCGCCACCAACATACCGATCCTGACCATTCAAAACTCCCTGTATCAGTCTTTATAACGCCTGCAGACATCTCCTGCACTGTCCCGGTCAGATTCCGGGGTCCACCAGTGTCACCGTAATGTTGTCTGTGCCGCCTTTTTCATTCGCCGCGGCAATCAGCGCCTCTCCCTTATCTTTTAAGGTGCCCTGCGTATCCTTGATAATCCGCAGGATTTCTTCATCCTCGAGCATATTCGTGAGCCCGTCCGTACACATCAGGATGATCTCGCCGGAATGCAGCTCGCAGGCAAAAAAGTCCACATCGATGTAGCTCTCCGCGCCGACGGCCCTTGTGATCACATTCTTGTCCGGATGTACTCTCGCCTTGTTCGCATCCAGCGAGCCGGCCAGCACCATTTCCTCGACGAGGGAATGATCCACTGTCACCTGGCGGATCTTGTCCCCTGCGATGTACAGCCTGCTGTCGCCCACATTCGCGACCTGCAGCATGTTGCCTCTTACGCAGGCGACGACGATCGTCGTTCCGCACCCGCGGTATTCCGCAACCATCCGGCTGCGCCTGTGCAGAGCGGCATTGACATTATGAAGCGCAAGATCAATGATCTCCCTCATGGAATATCTTTCTGAATCCTCGATCTGCAGTACCGTTTCCTGCACTGCAAAGCGGGATGCAAAATCTCCTGCCCTGTGTCCCCCCATACCGTCCGCGACGATATAAAGATTGGGCAGGTTTCCGACCGGACTGTCGGAAGAATAGACATAATCCTGGTTCATTGTCCGCTTTTTTCCAATATCCGTAATGGAAAAAGAATTGGTCATCGCTGCTCCGAAGTAGTTTCCGCCTGATTGTTCTGTCGGCACGACAAAAGGTGCCTGTGCCGCAATTGGCCGCACGCACCGTCAATATCTCTGCCTAATACTCTCCTAATACTAACATTAATTCCATGTTTTTCAAGTTTATTTTTGAACGCAATAACCGCATTGCGTTCAGGCTGGCGGTACCCTGTTTCCTTCACCGGATTGACCGGAATAAGGTTGACATGGGCATGCGCTTTGCGGGCAAGAGCCCCCAGCTGCGCCGCCTGCTCCTCAGAATCATTGACACCTGCAATCAGGCTGTACTCAAAGGTGATCCGTCTTCCGCTCACCCGGAAATAATTCTCACACGCGTCCATCAGTTCACGGATGCTGTACCTGTCTGCAACCGGCATGATCTCGCGGCGCCGGGCATCTGTCGTCGCGTGGAGTGAGAGCGCGAGCGTTACTCCCGTATTCTCCTTCGCAAAGTCAAGCATGCGGGGAACGATGCCGCAGGTCGAAACCGTAACATTGCGCCTGCTGAGGTTCATGCCGTTTTCATCCGTGAGCATCTTCAGGAAAACAAGAAGATTGTCATAATTGTCGAATGGCTCTCCCGTCCCCATGACAACGACATGGGATATCTTCTCCCCGGTCTGCCGCATCGCCTCATAAATCTGTTCCAGCATTTCCGCAGGCGTCAGGTTCCTGATAAGACCGTCCAGCGTAGACGCGCAGAACCTGCAGCCCATCCTGCAGCCGACCTGCGAGGAGATGCAGATACTGTTGCCGTAGCTGTATTTCATAAAGACGCTCTCGACAAGGCAGTCGTCCGGCATTGCAAAGAGAAACTTCTGCGTCCCGTCGAGCTGCGAGATCTGGCGGTCAATCGTGTGTATCCGCGTGATCTCATATTTTTCGGACAGTTCCTTTTTCATCGCAGCGGGGATGTTCGTCATCTCATCAAGGTCCCTGACCCTCGCCGCATGAAGCCAGTGATAGAGCTGCTTTGCCCTGAAGGCGGGATACCCCGCTTCCTTCAGTTTTTCTGAGAGTTCCTCAAGAGGGAGCGATTTCAGATCGGTCTTCTTTTCGTTTTCCATACTTTTTCCATATCTGTCCGGTTCTGTTACGGCGCGGGTTTTGTAAATCTCGCCATAAAGAAGCCGTCTGTATCATGCCTGTTCGGAAGGAGCTGAAGCCTTGCCGCATCCTTTTCCTGACCCTCAAGAAGCCCCTCCGGCAGGTAGGGCGCGAGCGGGGATTTCTTCATACCCAGCTTCTGCTCAATATAATCCGCCATCTTCTCGTTCTCCGCACGGTCGATCGTGCAGGTGGAATAGACAAGGACTCCGCCGGGCTTTACGTAGCGCACCGCTGTTTTGAGGATCCGCTTCTGCAGGCTGACAAGGGAGGCGATCTTCGCCTCCGTCACGTTGTATTTGATATCCTGCTTCCTTCCGGTCACGCCAAGGCCGGAGCACGGCAGGTCGCACAGCACATAGTCCGCGCTCTCAAAACGTGAGGGATCGAAGGTTTCGGCGTCCCACTCTTTAACCGTAAGATTATCGCACTTCATTCTCCGGGCGTTCCTGCGGATAAGATCCGTCCTTGCCCTTGTAAGATCATAGGCAAAAACCCGGGCCTTTGGGGCCTTCGATGCGATGTGCATCGATTTCCCCCCGGGGGATGCGCAAAGATCATAGATCACAGTCCCCGCACCGGAAGACGATGGCGCGATCCCAAGCGCCTCCACCGCAAGCATGGAGCTCTCATCCTGCACAGTATAAAGCCCCTGTGCAAATCCGGGGAGCTTGGCAACCGGCATTCCGATCTTCTTAAGCCTCCTGCAGCAGGCAAGCCACCTGCCGGGTTCCACCTCCACTCCGAGGTCCCTCAGCCCGGCAACGGTCTTTTCCTGAAGCTCCCGCGGGTACCTCTCATCCAGCCGGATGCAGACCGGGCGCGGCTCCAAAAGGGCGGCAAGAAGGTCTTCCGTCTCCTTACTGCCATAGGCCTCCTCCCACATCCGGACGATGAATTCCGGCATGGAGTAGCGGTCTTCGGCAGAAATATCATTTGAAGCCTCCTTTGAAGCCTCCTTTTCCCTGCAGACCCTTCTGAGCACTGCGTTGACAAACCCCGCGGCATGGTCTATGTGCCGCTTTTTGAGGATCCTGACCGCCTCGTTGCAGGCGGCGTGATCCGGCACAGAGTCCATATAATAGATCTGGTAAATACTCATGCGAAGAAGGCAGCGCACCGCCGGCTTCATCTTCTGGTCCGGGCTTTTCAGGCATCGTCCGATCACCGAATCCAGCTCCATCTGCCTCTCGATGGTGCCCTCCGCGAGCCGTTTAATAAAGGACCGCTGATGAGGTGTCAGTTCCTCTCCGCGGTCCAGTGCCTTTTTGATAAGGATATTGCTGTACGCCCCCGTGCGCTCGCGCTCCGTAAGGACATCCAGCACAATTTCTCTTTCCGTCATATTATTCGTACTAACCCTTTGTAAGCGCTTGGGAACCCCTTCCTTTCGCCTGTTATCTGCGCCTGCGGCGGCCGTTTGAAAGAGCCAGGATACGCAGAAGCTGCAGGATCATGGACGCGGCGCTGGCTACGTAGGTGAGCGCTGCCGCGTTTAAAACTGCCCTGCTGCCGCTTGTCTCTTCGGCGCCGAGGATTCCATATCCCTCCAGCATCTTCAGGGCCCTGGAGGATGCATTGAACTCGACCGGCAGCGTTATGATCTGGAACAGTACGCCCAGGGAAAACAGCGCGACGCCGATGTTCGTAAAGGTCTGCGACAGACCCAGCAGAAGGCTCAGTATAACGACTGGGAGTCCCAGCTGTGAACCGATATTGGCGGCCGGAACCAGCGCCGTGCGGATCTGCAGCGGAAGGTACCCTTCATGGTGCTGCAGGACGTGCCCGCATTCATGCGCCGCAACGCCGACCGCGGCGACGGACGAGGATCCGTATACCGCATCCGAGAGGCTCACGACCTTTTTGGCAGGATCGTAATGATCCGTAAGGGATCCCGCGATATGCTGCACCGTGACATCCGTAATGCCGTTCATCTGCAGTATGCGCTGCGCCGTCTGTGCCCCGGTCATGCCGGACATGCTGCGCTGCGCGGAATAGCGCTTATAAACACTTTTTACACGGGCGCTCGCAAGAAGGCAGATAAGAGCGCCGGCCAGGACCAGGATATATGTCGGGTCCATGCCATAATAACCATAACGATACATACCAATCCTCCTTCCGTGACCGGAACATTTACCGGCAGGCAATCCCCCGGCTGCGGGCCGGGATGCCCCGCTCCATAAGATTAATCAGCGCCAAGGAGCGTTCCCTCCCGGAGCTTATAACCAAGGAGAAATGCCTGGACGCTCATGCGCTTTTTGCCTTCCAGCTGAACCTCGCGGACGGCCAGAGTCCCTTTCCCCGCCGCCACAAGAAACCTGTCCTTTCCGACAGAAACGACGCTGCCGGGTACGACGTCCCGTGAAAAGCCGGCGCTTTCCGCGCCCGGGCTGTTCTCCGGCTCATCTTCCGATACGTCGGCGGACCAGATTTTCAGCATCTTTCCGTCAAGGAAGGTATAAGCGCTCGGCCAGGGATCCATGCCGCGGACTCTGCACTCGATCGCCGCGGCGTCCATGCTCCAGTCGATCCTTCCGTCTTCGCGCTTTAACATCGGAGACCAGGTGGCAAGCGCATCGTCCTGCTTTACGGGGGTGATAAGACCCTGCTCAATCTTATCAAGCGCATCCAGAAGGACCTCTCCTCCCATCAAAGAGAGCCTGTCAAACAGTGACCCCGACGTCTCCTTCGGATCCAGGGGGACCTCCTTCTGCACCAGGATATCCCCGGTATCGAGTCCCGCCTCCATTTTCATAATCGTGATGCCGCTTGTCTTTTCACCGTTGATCACTGCCCACTGGATGGGCGCCGCGCCGCGGTATTTGGGAAGGAGCGACCCGTGAATATTCACGCACATGATGCGGGGAATATCCAGAAGCGCCTGCGGCAGGATCTGCCCATAGGCCGCAACCACAATGACATCCGGCTTTCGTTCCCTTATCTGCTCAAGAACCTCGGGGTTTCTGACCTTCTCGGGCTGCAGCACCGGAATCCCGGCCTCCAGGGCGCACGCCTTCACCGGTGTGGGCACCGGCTTTGCACTTCTCCCCTTACTTCTGTCAGGCTGCGAGATGACAAGAACCACCTCGTGACGGCTCCCCGTCAGCGCCTTTAATGCCGGAACAGCAAAATCCGGCGTTCCCATAAATATGATTCTCAATCCTCTTCGTCCTCTTCGCCGTCATAGGGCTCAACGTCCACAAGGCCGTCCTCTGCGAGCTCTACATAAAGATGCCCGTCCAGATGATCGAACTCGTGGCAGATTGCCCTTGCCATTAAATCCGTTCCCTCAAACTCAAAGGGCTTTAATTCTTCGTCGTATGCCATGACCTTGACATACTGGGGCCTTGTCACCTGTCCCTGCTTGCCCGGAACCGAAAGGCATCCTTCCATGCCCGTCTGCTCTCCGGTCTTTTCCACTATGCGCGGGTTGATGAATACGTGAGGCTCGTTCCTCTCTTCGCTGATATCGATAACGCAGATTCTCTTGAGCATGCCGACCTGCGGCGCCGCAAGTCCCACGCCGTTTGCCTCATACATCGTATCCAGCATATCTTCAATCAGATTGCGGATCTTGTCCGTCATCTGAGTCACATCCTTAGCCTTCTTTTCGAGGATCGGATCCCCGATCTGTCTGATTGTTCTGAGTGCCATACTGATCACCATTCCTGTCTGCAGCAGTCTGTGGCTGCAGTCTTTCTGTACTTAATTTATTACCAGCCGCTCATCGGATCGAAGTCGAACTGGACCCGGACGTCGCCCCCGGAGGGCGTATCCTGAAGCTGTGCAGCGTACGATTCCACATCGTCTTTACAGCCTATCAGTGTATCATATTTATCCGATTTAATGTAAACAACATACCGGTAGTCATCGCGAAGCTTTGCGATTCCCGCCTTTGCGGGGCCGATCGCGATAAAGGGCGCGGGTACGATTCCCCGGATTCTTGCGTCCGCAAGTTCGCGGATCCTTCCCGCCGCAAGCTGTGCGTGCTCCTCGTTCTGTGAGGTGACCTGGACCGCCAGCAGGTGATATGCGGGAGGATAGCGAAGGAGATTCCGGTAGACAATCTCCTCCTCGTAAAAGCCCCTGTAGTCCTGTGCGGCGGCATGTCTTATCGCATAGTTCTCAGGTTCATAGGTCTGGATCACCACATCCCCGGGCAGCATTGCCCTGCCGGCCCGTCCCGCCGCCTGCGTCAGGAGTGCGAAGGTCCGCTCCGCGGCCCTGTAATCGCCTGCATGAAGCGACATGTCCGCCAGGAGGATCCCGACAAGCGTGACCTTCGGAAAATCATGTCCCTTTACGATCATCTGTGTCCCGAGGAGGATGTCCGCCTCTTCGTTTGCAAAGGAGGAGAGAATTTTCTCATAGCTCCCTTTCTTCCTTGTCGTGTCCGCGTCCATCCGCAGGATCGCTGCCTTTGGGTATATCGCGGCAAGCGACTGCTCGATCTGCTCTGTCCCTGCCCTGAATCCGGAAATATAGCGGGATCCGCATTCCGGACAAAGGCTTACCATCCTCTGCTCATAGCCGCAGTAATGGCACACAAGGCGGGAACCCGTGTGAAGGGACAGAGAAATGTCACAGTGCGGGCACTTTATGACATGTCCGCAGCTCCTGCAGGATACAAATCCCGAGTATCCGCGCCTGTTCAGAAAGAGCATCACCTGCTCCTTCTTCTCAAGCCTGTCTTCTATCATTTCCTGAAGCTTTTTGGAAAAAATCGTGCGGTTGCCGTTCCGGAGCTCCGCTTTCATGTCCGCAATGCACACCTTCGGAAGCGTCCCGCCGGTCAGCCGCTCTGTGAGCTCATACAGCCTGTACTGTCCGTGAAGTGCCCTGTAATAGGACTCCATGGACGGCGTCGCGGATCCGAGGACGACGACGCCCCCGTGCATTTCCGCAATCTTAACCGCAATATCCCGCGCGTGGTATTTCGGCATGGATTCGTTCTTGTAGCTGCTCTCGTGCTCCTCATCGATCACGATGACGCCGATGTTGTTAAACGGCGTAAACAGCGCGGACCTCGGCCCTATGATCACATCGATTTCGCCGCGCCTTGCCCTCTCCCACTGATCGCTCTTTTCTCCCTCCGAGAGGGAGGAGTTCATAACCGAGACGCGCTCCCCGAAATGCCGGTAAAAGCGCAGCAGTGTCTGATAGGTCAGGGCAATCTCCGGGATCAGCATGATTGCCTGTTTCCCGAGCCGGACCGCCTCTTCGATGATGGAAATATAAACCTGTGTCTTGCCGCTTCCCGTAATCCCGTGGATCAGGCTGACCCGCACATCCGAATTTCCGGTAAGGTCCGCGATCACGCCGTCCACAATTTTCCTCTGCTGCGGGCTCAGCACATTGCTGTCGCTCCCCGCGTCCTCGACGGTTACCGGGTTCCTGAGAGACGAGGTCGTCTCAATTCCGATGACCCCCGCCTCCTTCATTGCCCTCAGGACCGGGGCGCTGATATGGAGTTTTTCACAGATCAGGCTGTAGGGCTGTACCGGCACCTCCATGAGGCTTTCCAGGAGTCTTGCCCTGGCAACCTGGTGTTTTCTGTTATAGACGGCGAGCTTTTCCCCTGCGCTCTCTGCGTCAATAAGGAGCCGCACTTCCTTTGTGGTGACCGGCTTTACCTGTCCGCGCGAGGTGATCACTGCCTTCAGGGCGGAGGTCATCGTGGATCCGTACCTCTCCTTCATCCAGGCAGCGAGCCGGACGGATTTATCCCCGGTGGAATCACTTCCTTTTGTCCGGATATCCAGGATGTCCTTGATTTTCTCATCCGGATAATCCGCATGGTCACTGAAGCCGACAATATAGCCGGCGCGCGTCTTCCCGCCCGCTCCGAAGGGTACCTCCACGAGGCTCCCCGTGTGAAGGCTCCCCTTCAGATACTCCGGGATTCTGTAGGTAAACGGCCGGTCAAGCTTTCCGGCGGATATGTCAATAATTACGTTTGCGTACTTCGGCATGAAAGGCGATTCCTTCACTGCGCAAGTATCCCGGCGATGATGTCTCTTTCATCCATCGGATACTTCACGCCTTTGATTTCCTGATAATCCTCATGTCCCTTTCCCGCAAGGACAATGATATCCCCCGGCTCGCCGTTTTCGATCACGTAGCGGATGGCATCTTTCCTGTCGGGGATCTTTACATATTTTCCGTCTGTCTTACGGATGCCGGTCTCGATATCGGCGATGATATCCATCGGCTCCTCAAAGCGGGGGTTGTCGGAGGTAATAATCGTAAGGTCCGAGAGTCTGCCGGACACCTCTCCCATCTCGAAGCGCCTGCTTCTCGAGCGGTTCCCCCCGCATCCGAACAGAGTCACAAGCCTGTGGGGCTGATACTCCCGGAGCGTTGTCAGAAGGCTCTCGAGCGCCACGGCGTTATGCGCGTAATCGATCATCAGCGTAAAGTCGTCACTTACCTTCACCAGTTCAATTCTGCCCTTCGTATGCGCCGAAAGAAGTGCGGTCTTTATCTTCTCTTCGGAAACGCCGAAGTGTCTGCAGATGGCGATGGCGGCAAGAGCGTTATAAACGGAAAATCTTCCGGGTGCGGGAACCTCGGCGTGAAGGCATACGGTCCCTTCCGTATCAAAAGATATCCCGAGTTCTCCCGGTTTCCTTACCAGCTGCAGGTCATTGGCGCGAAGATCGTTACCGCTGCCAAGTCCGTAGGTTTCCACCGCGCAGGTGTGTCCCTTAAGGACTTCCTCCAGGTGGGGATCATCCCCGTTCATGACAGCCTTCCTGCACTGCCTGAACAGCCTGCTCTTACACTCAAGATATTCTTCGAAGGAGGCGTGCTCGTCCGGCCCGATATGGTCGGGCGAGAGATTTGTGAACACTCCGATGTCATAAACAATCCCGGCGCAGCGATCCAGCTTCAGCGCCTGGGAGGAAACCTCCATCACCACTGCCTGCACGCCGTCATCCGCCATATCCTTAAGGATTTTCTGGAGCTCGAGTGACTCGGGCGTCGTATTGTTCGCATGCACGTGGACATCATGCCAGGTGTGCTCTATCGTACCGATCAGTCCGACGTCGATCCCCGCCTTTTGAAGGATCGATCTCACCAGGTAGGTTGTGGTTGTCTTTCCCTTTGTGCCGGTGATTCCGATCATTGTCAGCCTTCTCGAGGGATGGCCGTAAAATGCGGACGAGACAAGGGCCATCCCGTGTCTGGTGTCCGGAACGAGAACCTGGATCACGTCTCCCTCAAGAGAAAGCGGTCTTTCAACAAGAAGGGCAGCCGCCCCCTTTGAAACCACGTCAGGCGCAAACCTGTGCCCGTCGCTCTTTGCTCCTGCAATGCAGAAAAACAGGCACCCGGGGCATGCCTTCCTGGAGTCATTGACGACATCCGATATCTCCGTCATAAGGGCTTCTTCTTCCCGCTGCGGGCTGACGGGACTGCCGCCCGCGTCAAGAAGCCTGAATTCCAATCCTTCTGTCAGATCCTTTAATTTCATTGTTAATCCTCCCTGCCGACGGAAGGGGTTCATGCGCCTTCCGATGTGGACTATTGTATCACACTGCAGCCGCTCCATAACGGGAGCATTCCTCATATTCGAAGTTTATAAAATGATTATATTTTTTATCGATTCTTTTGAGGATGTACACATTTTGAACACAAGTCCCCTGTATGATTAAAGCCATAGTAAGTATTGATTATTACTCACTATCTCCCCCCTCATAAGAAATGAAGAAAGCACCGGAAGGTGCTTTTTTCATTTCTTATTATCATGTAGAATAGATTCAAGGGGCCCCTGCAGGCCACGGAAACCTATTGTTACGGACAATTCTTCAGGAGGGAATGAAAATGAAGCAGGCAGCAAAAAAAGCAGCAGCTCTTTGTCTTGCATTTATCCTGGCTCTGGCCATGATCATGCCGCTCGGCGCGGGACGGCTCAAAGTCAGTGCCGCAAATACCTATAAGGATGCAGGCTATTATACCCTGAGCTATTTTGAGGAGGACGGAGAGGAAATTGACATCTCCTTCCTGGCCATGCTCGGCGTAGAAATCGGCCTTGTTCTGGATAAGGACGGAACCGGCTTTATCTATTACACAAACGAAATCGAGGAACTCACCTGGTATGACGGCTTGATCACCATGGACGGCGAGGATACGGAATACACTGTGAAGAATGGCACCCTTCACCTGGAGGAGTCCGACAGCGACATCGTCATGGAGTTCGTTAAATCCACAGAAACGGCTCCCACAAGGAAAGAGGTTGCCGCAATGAAGACGCTCGATGAGCGCCTGGAGAGCGGCGAGATTTCCGAGGATGATGTACTTGAGATGTTCGGCGGCTACCTTGGTGAGGACGTCCTGGAAGGGGACGGCGAAGAGGACGATTATGAGCCCCGCGATATCGTTGCTGTCAGCACTGTAGAGGCCCTCATGACCTCCCTGGTGGACAACACGACGGTCTACCTGATGCCCGGAACCTACAATATCACCGAGTGGCTGGATTCCCAGAAAAAGCTTCCTTCCTGGAACGAGGACAAGATTGAATCCCTTTCCGAGGGTATCTATAAGGAGGAGGTCTTTGACGGCGACCAGGCCGTTCTCTTCGATATCGACGGTCTGACCATCACCTCCATGGACAAGAACAACCCCGCGGAAATCGTAATTGAACCCCGCTACGCAAATGTATTTGCCTTCAGGGACTGCGACGATCTCGTGATCGACAGTGTTGTTCTCGGACATACTCCCGACGAGGGAAGCTGCACCGGCAATGTCATCGATCTCAACTTCTGTTATCACGTCAACATCCGCGGCTGTGAGCTCTACGGATGCGGGGCATACGCACTGACCATGGACTCCTGCTATAACGTCAACGTCGAGGACTGCGACATTCATGACTGCACCTATGGCTGCGCGGATATCTATTATACGGATCTTCTGACCTTCTCAAGATGCGACTTCCATAACTGCAGAGAGTTCACAATGTTCTCCTTCAACGACTGCACGGAAATCAATTTTGTGGGCTGCTCCTTCAAAAAGCTTGACGGCGATCTCTTCTCGGCCGGAAGCAGTGACGTCTTCATCATGATGTGTGATTTCGACAGGGCGGCAAGGCGTTCCCTTGAAGAAAACGAAGAATACGGTGAGAACATCACTGTAATCGACGATTTCCCGGAGAAGTAATACCGGGAACGGATTGCAGACCAACAGATCAAAAAACCGGACGGCAGCCGCCGTCCGGTTTCTTTATATATTAACCTTATTTTTTCTTTCTGGATGTCTTCTTTACGTTAACTTCCTTCTTCAGGGCAGCGCCTGCGCGGAAGCGGGGAGCCTTGGAAGCCTTGATCTTAATCTTCTTGCCGGTTCTCGGGTTGATGCCTGTCCTTGCTTCACGCTGTGTGACATCAAAGGTACCGAAACCGATCAGCTGGACATTCTCGCCCTTTGCGAGCTCCTCCTCAACGGTCTTTACGAAAGCATTCAGGGCAGCCTCTGCATCCTTCTTTGTGATCTCGGCGCTGTCCGCAATCGCAGCAATCAGTTCTTTCTTGTTCATGGAATAACCTCCTTTAAACAATTGAAACCCGCACAGTCAGTGCGTCTTGTATTTGATACCATTGAGTATAGCATACTGATGCGCTGCGTACCATGCTATCCATCAGGATTCATCGGATTTTTCGAGCAAAACAATGGTTTCTATACCCGTCGTCCATACAAACTGGTCCACGCATACGCCGCGCACGGGGCGATACCCCGCCTTTATGAAATAAGGCAGGTCCCTTGCAAGGCTCGTCGGCTTGCAGGAGATATAAAGGATGTTCCTCACTCCGTAGGCAAGGATCTTCGGAAGCGCCTTCGGATGAATCCCGTCGCGGGGAGGATCCAGAATAATCAGATCCGGCCTTGTTTCAATTTCATCCAGGACCGCAAGCACATCGCCTGCAATGAACTCACAATTGCCGATACCGTTGCGGAGGGCATTTTCCTTTGCGGCTTCCACCGCCTCCGGCACGATTTCAACACCGATCACCTTATCCGCGACCGGCGACATCAGCTGCGCGATGGTTCCCGTTCCGCAGTAAAGATCAAAAATAACCGGCTTTCTGCCTTCACTGTCCTGGTCCCGGGAGTACGTGAGCGCCTCCAGGATGAACTGTCTGGCCTTGCTGTACAAAAGCTCCGCGCCGCTGCTGTTGGGCTGAAAGAAGGAAAACGGAGTGACAATAAAGCGAAGGCCCAGAAGTGTCTCTTCAAACCATTTTCGTCCGTATAAGACTTCCGTCCCGTCATCCCGTACGATATCTGCCTGCGAAAGGTTCCTGGTGTGCAGGATCCCCGAGATTTCGCCGGAAAGCTCCAAAGACAGCATAGCGTCCGCAAACCCCTTCAGCAGCTCTTCCTCTGCCGGATCCGCGGCGCCTTCAGGCCCGGCCGCGCCGGTCCACTGCGCAGTGACGAGGTCAATGAGGATCTGGCCTGTGTGTGACGCCTTGCGGACCAGAAGGTGTCTTAAGTATCCTTCCTTCCGCATCCGGTGGTAATAAGGCACCTGCCTTTGTGCAAAGAAATCTCTTGCGGCGCTGACGATCCCGCGGTAGTCTTCATCCGCGATCTCGCACCCTCCCGCATCCGTGACATCGTAAAAGCTGCCCCGTTTATGCATCCCGAGCGTCAGGGGGCCGTCCTTTACCTCGTCCCCGAAGCTGAACTCCATCTTGTTGCGGTAGCCGTACAGCACCGGGGAAGGCAAGGCTCCCTCAAACCATTCGAGTGTATCCGCTAAGCCCTGCAAGTCCTCATCCTGTGCGGAATTTACGGCATCCGAAAGAAGCCTTCGGACCTGCTCCTCCTTAATCCCGAGTTCCTCCCCGGCGGGCAGGGGAAGGTAAAGACATCCTCCGCACTTTCCGTAGGAAGGACACTCCGGCGTTGTCTCAAAGGGCCCCGGTTTTGTCACCTCAAGAAGCGCCCCCTGAAGCCTGCTGCCTCGCTTTTTGGCAATGCGAAACCGCACTTTCTGTCCCGGGATGGCGTTTTTAACCTCGCACTCAAGAGCCTCCCCTTCCGGCGACATGAATTCAACTATTCCCTTGTTCGGAAACCGGATTTCTCTTACGGTTCCCTCGGCGATCTCACCCTTCTTCATTCGGCCTTACTGTCTTCTTCCGTGTCTTCGTCTTCTGCTTCCGCGGCCTCTTCCTCTTCGTAGTCGTCGTCATAGACATCATCGTCATAGCCCTCATAATAATCCGGCTGGAAAAACCGGTACAGGGCATAGGCAATCGCGGCAATCACGACGACAACGCCGATTATGATCAGGACAGTCTTCAACACCTTAAGCCCGGTACGTCCCTTTTCCTGTGCCCGGTCGATCTTAGAAGCAGTGCTGCCCAATTTTTTTAGTCCATCCAGAATGCTGATCAACTGTTCCCTTTCCATAATTTCCTCCTTGCCGCAGCTCACCCTGCAGCTAACGCGTTTTTATATTTTTTCAAGCTTTGCGAATGCGGCGTACATGATCTTTTGTCCCGCATCCTCAAAGCTGACCTTTACTTTATAATCCTTCGGGCCCTGTTCGATTGACTCCACCCTGCCGATTCCGTACTTGATATGCCTTACGGTGTCGCCGACCTCATAGTCCGGTTTGCCTCCCGCGGGAGCTCCCTTTGTGAGCCCGGAAAGCCCTGCAGACGCCTTCGCGATATAAGGCTTTTTCCTGTCATCCGTGTGCGGCTTTACATAGACCGCCTTCGGCCTGGTGTCCCTTTTTCCGTAAACCGCGGAATCCGAATAGGCGGGGGCACTCTGCCTGCGCGCGCCGGATAAGCCGGACGTCCCGAAAACAGAACCTGCGCGGGGCCCGGTCTCCCACGGCATCAGGCCGTCCTCATCCTCATCTTCATCGATGCCGGAATAGAACCTTCCCGGCTTTTCGTCAAGAAGCTCCTGCGGTATCTCAAGGACAAAGCGGCTCACGGCGTTGTGCTGCCACTCGCCCCTCAGCATCCTGGCCTGAGCGCAGGTGAGCGTCAGTTCATCCTTTGCGCGGGTTATGCCGACATAGGCAAGTCGGCGCTCCTCCTCCATCTCATCGGGATCATCCGCCTGCGCGGACATGCTGCCCGGGAACAGTCCCTCCTCCATGCCTGCCAGGTACACGCGGGAAAATTCCAGTCCCTTCGCGCTGTGCAGTGTCATCAGAAGGACCTTCTCCCTGTCGCCGTCCACCTGGTCGATATCCGCAACCAGGGATACCTCCTCAAGAAAGCCCGAAAGAAGGGGCGACTCGGACATGTTGTCTTCCAGCACGGACTCCTCATAGGCCGCTGCCTTGGAAATCAGCTCGTCCAGGTTCTGCATCCTGTCGCGGACGCTCTCATCGTCGTAATCCTGCAGATAGGCCTCGTACTCCGTCTCGCTGATAATCGCTGAAATGGTCTTCTCAAGGGTTCCCGACGCCGCAGTTTCGCGGAGCCTGTGGATCAGATCCGTGAACGGGCGGAGCTTGGACGCGGCTTTTTTCAGCTCGGAGGGAACCGGTATTTCGTCCTTTGCCAAAGCGCCGTCCTTCTCCTCTTCGGTTATCCGCTCCATGGCGGCGAAAAAGCTGATCCCGGCGGCATCCGCAAAGTCCGTCACCCGGTCGATCGTTGTCTTTCCGATTCCTCTTTTCGGGACGTTGATAATGCGCCTCGTGCTGATATCGTCCCTGGCGTTGTCGATCGTCCTCAGATAGCTCAGGATGTCGCGGATTTCCATTCTGTCGTAGAAATTGTGGCCTCCGACAATCGTGTACGGAACCGAATGCATTACCATACGCTCCTCGATCAGTCTTGCCTGTGCGTTCGTCCTGTAAAGAACCGCAAAATCATTGTAGGTAAGACGATGGTCGCCTCGAAGCTGCCGGTCAATGTCAGTGGCAATGAAATCTGCCTCATTCTGCCCGCTCGCAAACTGGCGGAAATGGATTTTCTTTCCGTCGTCCCGGTCGGTCCAGAGCTTTTTGTCCTTCCTGCGCGCGTTATTGGCGATAACCGCGTTCGCGGCCTTCAGGACATTCCCGCAGGAGCGGTAATTCTGCTCCAGGCGCACAACGAACGCATCCGGGAAAACCTTCTCGAAATCCAGGATATTGCGGATATTGGCGCCGCGGAACTTATAAATTGACTGATCGTCGTCACCTACGACGCAGAGGTTCCTGTATTTTGCCGCCAGTCTCCGGATGATCTCGAACTGCGCGGTATTCGTATCCTGGTACTCGTCCACCATGATGTAGCGGAAGCGCTCCTGATAGTTTTCAAGGACATCCTCCCGCGCGCTGAAAAGCTCCACGGTCTTTACCAGGAGATCATCAAAATCAAGCGCGTTCGCAGCCGCGAGTTCTCTCTGATACTCCTCATAGGCGTTTCCCGTCAGGATGCTGATATAATCCGACTTATGAGTGTCCTTATAGTTGTCGGGCGTTATCAGCTCGTTTTTTGCAGCGGAAATTGCCGCAAGGATCGCCCTCTCCCTCACCACCTTGGTATCGATGCCGAGTTTTGCGCAGACCTGCTTCATCAGCGCTCTCTGGTCATCCGTATCGTAAATCGTAAAGTGGCTGTCATAACCGATCAGGTCGATGTGCCTTCTCAGGATACGGACGCACATGGAGTGAAAGGTCGAAATCCAGATGCTCTCGGAGCCGAAGCCGATCAGTTTGTCGACGCGCTCCCTCATCTCGCCCGCCGCCTTGTT
>CADBPC010000029.1 GCA_902796425.1 uncultured Lachnospiraceae bacterium | reverse complement strand
CCTGCCGACAAACGGGACGGCGAGATTCTTTTCTCCCCTCGGCGTCGACCAGTTTGTCAAGAAAACAAGCATCATCTCTTATTCAAGACAGGCTCTGGAAGCGGTTCACGACGATATCGAGCTGTTCGCAAAAAGCGAGGGGCTTACCGCGCACGCGAACTCCATTGCAGTCCGTTTTGAAGACAGGAGGCAATAATCAGTGAGAACCGCTAAGATAACCAGGAAAACCAAAGAGACGGATATTTACCTTGCTCTTAACCTTGACGGAAGCGGAAAGTCGGATATCCGTTCCGGAATCGGCTTTTTCGACCATATGATGGATGCCTTCACAAGGCACGGCCTGTTCGATATGAAGCTTGAGGTAAACGGCGATCTCGAGGTTGACGGCCACCACAGTGTCGAGGATACCGGCATTGTCCTCGGAAAGGCGATCCGCGAGGCCCTCGGCGACAAGAAGGGCATCCGGAGGTACGGCTATTTTGTGCTTCCGATGGACGAGGCTCTCGTCCTCTGCGCGGTGGATCTATGCGACAGGCCTTACTTTGTCCTCGAAGGCGCCGAGAAGATCACGGCGCCCATGGTCGGAGATTTCGACACGCAGCTCGTAAAAGAGTTCTTTTACTCTGTTTCCTATGCGGCCGGAATGAACCTGCACTTCCACATTCTTTCGGGAGTCAATTCGCATCATATCATCGAGGCGATGTTCAAGTCCTTCTCCAAGGCGCTGGATATGGCTTCCGGGTTTGACGGGCGCTTCGAGGATGTCCTCAGCACAAAGGAAACACTGTAACACATTATTTATCATGACAGACATACAGGCGGCATAACATGGACAGAACAGTAAAGAAATTCATTCCCAGCATCTACCTTAAAAACGGAAGGGCGACCAGAAGCCTGTCCAGCTTTTCCGTTCTCTCCGAGGATCCGGTCGCTCTTGCGATGAGCTACTGCGAATCCGGCGCGGACAGCCTTCTGATATTCGACCAGTCGATCAAGGACGACGAGCATGAAACCTCCCTCGGAATCATCCGTGAAATCTGTCAGAACGCTTCCTGCCCGGTCATCGGCGCAGGACATATCCGCCGGATGGAGGATGTCAAAAAGCTTCTGTATGCCGGATGCTCCATGGCGGCGCTGAACTATGCGCGCAAGGATAACATCGAGCTTACAAAGGAGGTCTCCGAGAAATTCGGGCGCGAGCGCATAGCAGTCTGCTACCGCGCCGCCGACTCGCTGACACTGTACAGGGAGCTGATCATTCAATATGTGGACGAGCTGATCCTGATCGATGAGACAAAGATCCGCAAGGCTCTTGAGATCCAGGAGATTCCCAGCATTCTCTGCCTTCCCGAGATTTCCCTCGACAAGGTGCTCGAATTCCTGAGCCTCGACAATGTCTGCGGAATTACCGGCAACGCCGTCAGCGACAATGTGACGAGCCTGCGGACACTGAAGCGCCTGTGCGCCGAGCACGGCATCAATGTGATGCTGGGCAGCGCCAAGTACTCGTGGAATGATTTCAGGAAGAACAATGACGGTCTGCTGCCGGTCGTAACGCAGGAGGATTCGACCGGCGAGGTGCTCATGGTCGCCTATATGAATGAGGAGGCCTACAACCGGACCGTCGAGACCGGCCGCATGACCTATTATTCCAGAAGCAGACAGGAGCTCTGGGTCAAGGGCCTTACCAGCGGGCATTTCCAGTACGTTCGCAGCCTCACGGCAGACTGCGATATGGACACGCTCCTTGCGAAGGTCGACCAGGTCGGCGCCGCCTGCCACACCGGCAGTCATTCCTGCTTCTTCAATACCGACCTGATTATCGATACGGACAAAAAGAACAACCCGCAGCAGGTTCTCTCGGAAGTATACAATGTCATCACCGACCGCCGTGCGCATCCGAAGGAAGGCTCTTATACAAATTATCTCTTTGAGAAGGGCATCGACAAAATGCTCAAAAAGCTCGGCGAAGAGAGCACAGAGATCGTAATTGCCGCCAAGAACACGGACAACCGTGAAGTGGTCTACGAGATCGCCGATTATCTCTATCACCTGATGGTGCTGATGGCCCAGAAAAACATCAGCTGGGCCGATGTAACGGATGAACTGGCAAGGCGGGAACAGAAGAAATGACCGATCGGACGGGCCGTATCGCGCAAAATCGGGGCTTGACATCCGCCGGACCCGATGGTTTAATAGTACGGTGTGCACAAGGGTAATTGTGCGCTTTTGCCGCATGGTGAGGCTTTAATGCCGGAGGTGTGGGTACTGCACAGCCGGACAGGAAATGATGGAAGGGTCTCCGAAAGAGGTGCCGATGCGCCTTACGGAACCGGATGATCTGCCGTAATCAGCGAGAACTTGGAAAAGGAGGTACCGAGATGTACGCAATTATTGCTACAGGCGGAAAGCAGTACAAGGTTTCCGAAGGTGATGTCATCGATGTCGAAAAGCTCGATGTAGAAACCGGCAAGGAAGTTACGTTTGACCAGGTCCTGGCAATCGGCGGTGAGGCATTTAAGGCTGGCGCTGAGGCAGCAGGCGCAAGTGTTACCGCGACCGTCATGGATCAGGGCAGAGGTAAAAAGGTTACTGTTTACCACTACAAGCCGAAGACCGGTTATCACAAGAAGAACGGTCACAGACAGGCTTATACAAGAGTTAAGATCGATAAGATCAACGGCTGAGAGGCCATATGACAAGCGTTCAGATATATCGCATAAAAGGCGGCGGCTACCGCGCTTTTTCCTGTCTTGGACATACAGGCTACGCAGAGTCGGGTGAGGACATTGTCTGTGCTGGCGTAACAGCGATTGTTTTTAACACAATCAATTGTCTTACCGATCTTCTGGGAGAAGATATTTCCCTGGAGATGGATGAGGATGCCGGAGAGGTGATCTGCAATTTCAATGCGGAGCCCTCGGAGAAGGCGAATTTCCTTGTCGACTGTATGATTCACGGCCTGGAATGGATTCAGGGCCAGTACGGAAGCGAATATCTGAGATACGAGATCAATGAGCTGGCACAGGAGCCTGCTCGAGCGAATTAAGGAGGTTAAATATGCTGAACGTAAGCCTTCAATTCTTCGCACATAAGAAAGGTATGGGTTCGACCAAGAACGGCCGTGACTCCAATGCCAAGAGACTTGGTGCCAAGAGAGCGGACGGACAGTTTGTCAAGGCCGGCAACATCCTCTACAGACAGCGCGGGACGAAGATTCATCCCGGAACAAATGTCGGAAGAGGCGGCGATGATACATTGTTCGCACTTACAGACGGTATTCTGCGGTTTGAGCGCGTTGGTAAGGACAAGACCAAGGCGTCCCTACATCCTGTAGAAGGCTGATCTGCCTTTCGTTTTATCCGGTCAGGCGCCGCAAGGTGTCCTGACCGTTTTTTCTTTCATCCCGGCCGGAGAATCCTCCGACCGAGTTCCTGAATGGAGCAGCTATGTTTACAGATAAAGCCAGAATTTTCATATCCAGCGGGAAGGGCGGCGACGGCCATATCTCCTTCAGAAGAGAGAAATTTGTCCCCGCCGGCGGTCCTGACGGCGGCGACGGCGGCAAAGGCGGCGACGTCATTTTTGTTATTGACGAAGGATTGAATACGCTGGCGGATTTCAGGCACGGCGGCAAATATAAGGCGCAGAACGGCGAAGACGGCAAGAAGAAAAACATGGCAGGAAAGGCCGGCGAGGATCTTATTATCAAGGTCCCCGAAGGCACTGTCATTAAGGAAGCCGTTTCCGGCAAGGTCATAGCGGACATGTCCGGAGACCGCAGAAGATATACGATTCTCACCGGCGGCAGAGGCGGCAACGGCAACCAGCACTTTGCGACCAGCACAATGCAGGCCCCGAAATACGCGCAGCCGGGGCAGCCGTCAAAGACCCTCGAGCTCATCCTCGAACTCAAGGTCATTGCCGACGTCGGTCTGGTAGGCTTCCCCAATGTCGGAAAATCGACCATCCTGTCGATGTCCAGCAATGCAAAGCCGAAGATCGCGAATTACCATTTCACGACGCTATCGCCGATTCTTGGCGTAGTCGACCTCGAAGACGCCAAGGGCTTTGTAATGGCAGATATTCCCGGTCTTATCGAGGGTGCTGCGGACGGATCCGGTCTCGGGCACGAGTTCCTTCAGCACATCGAAAGAACCAGGATGCTGATCCATGTCGTCGATGCGGCGGGAAGCGAAGGCCGTGATCCTCTCGATGACATCGAGAAGATCAATCTGGAGCTGAAAAGATACAACATCGATCTTTCCGAAAAGCTTCAGGTAATCGCTGCCAACAAGACCGATCTGATCGATCCGTCTCTTTCCGAGGACGATCCGGAACACCCGATTTACAGGATCAGGGAGAAATACGAGCCCGAAGGCATAAAGGTATTCCCGGTCAGCGCGGCGACCGGCAGGGGAATTAAGGAGCTTCTCTATCATGTGAGCCGTTCCCTCCAGGAGATGCCCGGGAATGTCCGGATTTACGAGCAGGAGTTTGATCCCGAAAGCGATCTTGCAGCCGACGATCTTCCGTTCACGGTGGAATATGACCCCGAACAGAAGGAATATGTTGTGGAAGGCCCGAAGATCGAGAAAATGCTCGGCTACACGAATCTCGATACGGAGAAGGGCTTTGCCTTTTTCCAGAAATTCCTTTCGGACAACGGCATAAACGATCAGCTCAAAGAGCTCGGTATCCGCGAGGGCGATACCGTAAGACTGTACGGTCACCGTTTCGATTACTATGATTAAATAGCAGGTATAATATATGTTGAACAGCAAACAAAGATCCTATCTGGCAGGACTTGCCAGTACCGCTCCGGCGATCATGCAGATCGGGAAAAGCGGCGTATCGCCTGAGACCGTCATCTCCGCAGAGGAGGCTTTATCCGGCCGGGAGCTGATTAAAGTCAACGTTCTCAAAACCTCACCGGACGAACCGCGCATAGCAGCCGACAAGCTGGCGGCAAGGACGCATTCCGAAACTGTCCGCGTCATCGGCAGGAAGTTTATACTGTACCGCGCCTTC
The DNA here is from genome assembly GCA_902796425.1 of uncultured Lachnospiraceae bacterium. GTDB lineage: Bacteria > Bacillota > Clostridia > Lachnospirales > Lachnospiraceae > CAG-791. Next base: position 32,970 of record CADBPC010000029.1, on the reverse strand, counting down.
AAAGACGAACCGGAGATTATCCTTCCATGAGCACAGCGCCCCGCAGCATCAGAAAAACAGGAATACTCGGAGGCACCTTTGATCCGATCCATATAGGACATCTTCTTCTGGCCGTTGCCGCGTATGAGCAGGCACAGCTGGACAGAGTGCTTATTATGCCCACCGGGATATCCTATTTTAAGGCCTCCCGCGAAATGAAGGTGACAGATCCGCAGACCCGCCTTCTGATGACCGAAGCTGCAATCAGGGATGTTCCTTTCCTTGAATGCTCGGATATTGAAGCAAAGCGTGCGGGCAACAGCTATACGTTTGAGACCATGGAAGAGCTCCGCAGTCTTTTTCCGGATGACGAGCTGTATTATATCGTCGGCGCCGATGCGCTGTGTATGATGCACCTGTGGAAGGAGCCGGAGAGGATTTTCCGCTCCTGCCGCATACTGGTCACGGAAAGGGCAGGCCAGGTCGGCTCTGCCAGGCTCTCTGAAGCGATATCAGACCTGAAAGAGCGCTACGGCGCGGTCATAGACAGGATTACACTGCGGAATATCGATATTTCCTCGACGGATATAAGAGAGCGTGTAATGCAGAATAAACCGATCCGCTGGATGGTCCCTGAAACAGTGGAAGAATTCATACGTGAGAACGGCTTGTACAGAGGTGAAGCGCAGCATTGAAGACCACAAGAATTTCAAAGCAGTATGAAAACAGGCTGGACCTGATACGCGACCTGGAGCAGGAGCTGAAATACGCCCGTTTTATCCACACGCTCGGCGTTGCTTTTACGGCTGCATCCCTTGCGGCGCGGCATGGGTGTGATACCGATAAAGCAGAGATTGCCGGGCTCCTGCACGATTGTGCGAAGTCCATGAGCGCGGACAAGATGGAGCAACTCTGCAGGAAGGCAGGGCTTGAAATCGCGCCGATGGAAAAGGGCAATACGGCACTGCTGCACTCAAAAGCAGGGAGCGTCCTTGCCAAGACAAAATACGGGATTACCGATGTCGATATCCTGAATGCCATCCGGTGCCATACAACCGGAAGGCCGGAGATGACGCTGCTTGAGAAAATCATTTTCATTTCCGACTATATAGAGCCGGGAAGGACCCAGGCACCGCGTCTGGACAGGATCCGCGCCATGGCCTTTTCCGATATCGATGAGGCGCTGCGGATGATCCTCAGGGACACGCTTGATTATCTTGAGACCACAAATAAAGAGATTGACCCCCTGACTCAGAAAACGTATGATTACTATATGCAATAGCAGTACTACATTAACGGGAGACGCTGAATATGGAAGATATTAAAAAGTCAGCTGAAATAGCCAGGATGGTTATTGAGGCGCTGGAAGACAAAAAGGCTTCGGATATTAAAGTCATCGACATCAGTGACGTTTCCGTACTGGCCGACTATTTCATCATCGCCAGCGGCACAAACCGCAGCCAGATCCAGGCACTTGCGGACGGCGTCGAGGAAAAGCTCGGCAAATCCGGTTATGCCGTAAAGCAGATTGAGGGATATAACACAGCCAACTGGGTCCTGCTGGATTTCGGCGATGTCATCGTCCATGTCTTCGACGAGAACAACCGGCTGCTGTACGATCTCGAACGCATCTGGCGCGACGGAAAGGAAATCCCGGCCGATTCGCTTTGAGACTTATAAATATCAATGAAGATTAAAAAACTCTTCCGGAAGAAGGATAGTCCTTCCTCCGGAAGAGTTTTTTCGTTTACCGGTCTCAGATACTGATTCTACGCGGAGCCCAGGGGACCGTCATCTGACGATGCGATATACGCCGAACACCTTTCCGAGAATCGTACAGTGATCCACAATAATAGGATCCATATGATCGTTCTCCGGCTGCAGGCGGATATATCCGTCCTCTTTGAAAAACCGCTTAACCGTGGCTTCGTCATCCACCAGGGCGACAACAATTTCTCCGTTCTCCGCGCTGCTGCACGAATTGACAAATATAAGGTCATTGTTGAAGATGCCGACGTTGATCATGGAGTCGCCCCGCACGCGCAGGACAAACGACTCTCCCGAAGGAACGTCCGACGCCGGAACAGGGAAATAGCTCTCGATGTTCTGCTGCGCCAGGATAGGCATTCCTGCCGCCACCTGTCCGACGATGGGAAGAGAAACCATTTCCGTGCGCAGTATCTGGAAGTCATCATCACAGATTTCAATTGCGCGGGGCTTCGTGGCATCCCTGCGGATATAACCGTTCTTTTCAAGTGTCTCAAGATGAGAGTGGACTGAGGAAGTCGACTTCAGGCTGACAGCCTCGCAGATCTCCCTGACCGCAGGCGGATATCCGCGCTCGAGGATCCTCTGCTTGATGAAATCCAGTATTTCCTGCTGCTTTGCTGTGATACGTCCTTTTGACATAATTGATCTCCTCCGGTCAAGAATAACTTTTACTCTATTTTAATTAAGAGAAGGAAAAAAAGCAAACATATATTCCAAAAATATGTTCGAAAAAATGTTTGACATACAAACGCCTGTTCGGTATAATACAGACATGAATCGAACAGGCGTTCCTTTCGGAGAGTTAAGGGTCAGGCTGCAGACCAGGTGCAGCAGACGGAGCGGATGATGGAATACAACGTACAGTATACAGCCGGACAGGACGATTTTTTTGACAGTGATGCGGACACTTACCGCGCCGGAGCCGCATGGCATGAGAGAGCGGCTCTCGCAAGGCAGAGAAGATGCCGGCAGGTTAACCGCATGTACGCGGCAGCCGCTTTTATCGCCGCGGTTATCATACTTATCTGCTGCCTTATGATATTCGGACTGTCATCGGATGCCGCGGACAGAAAGGCCGGCAATGCGGCTGCAGGTTCCGACATTAAGTATTATAAGAGCGTAATGCTCACCTATGAGATGGGCATAAAGGAACTGGCAGGCCTGTACGCGGATCCCGCTCACTATGCAGACGCAGAGCAGTACATTGCCGAAGTGTGCGAAATCAATCATCTCGGACTGTATTACGGAACCATAGAAGGTGCAGGTCCCGGCACCCATATCATCGTTCCTTATTTCGCACAGCAGCAGTGACACTCATACATAACACTCATACACAAAACTCATACATAACACCTGTGCAGTACACTCATACTTGTTTTGGCACTCACATTTACTGACACTCATACATGCACTCATATATTTCGCGAATTTCGTACTCATACATGATTTACGCTTACGGAACGGCAGATGAACCTTCAAAGGATGCTTCTGCCGTTATTTTGTGCTTCCGGTGCATCATTGATGCAATCAGCGGACAAATCTGTTAAAATAAAAGATTGAGAGCAAAGGAGCGTAGAGTCATGAAATATAAACCAGACAAAAATCAGTTGACCTGGGCTATCACTGTATTTCTTACTGCAGCAGCAGTGCTTATCTTTTTCTATCTGCTCTTTAACGGTTCACGCTTCACGGGACGGATGGGCGACATCATATCCCATATGATGGGCATTGTCTACGGAATTATCATTGCTTATATTCTTTCTCCTGTATTGAATTTCATCGAGGATCATATACTGATTCCGATCTATCGCAGGTTCGGAGTTGACATGCTGCGCTCAGACGAGTCAAAAAAGAGGCAGATGCGGAAGATTTCCGTTGCCATCACTTTTCTTTTCATGGTCGCCGTGCTGTACGGAGTCATTCGTATTATTGTTCCGCAGCTGATCAGGAGTATTGAGACCATCATCCGTAACTTTCCCATATATATAGACAACGTTGAGAAGTTTTTCAATCATCTGCTGGAATCCAACCCGGAGCAGCAGTCAACATTCGAGGGCGTCTACAGCCAGCTCGAAGAGCAGCTTAATAACTTTGTCAAAAAGAATTTCAGCGGAGATCGTCTTTCCAGTCTCCTCCAGATTGTATACCGGAGCGTATATAATATCATTTCCAGTATTTTTGATTTTATTATCGGCATGATTGTTTCGGTATACCTGCTCAATTCCAAGGAGGATATCGCAGGACGCTTCAAAAAGATGGCCTATGCATTTTTTGATGAGAGCTGGGCCAACGAGATCGTCGGAGCGTTCCGTTTCACACATCATACGTTCATTGGCTTTATAACCGGCAAAATTGTCGATTCCGTAATTATCGGTATTCTGTGTTTTATCGGGACAAAGATTATCGGGACGCCTTTCCCCGTCCTGGTTTCCTTTATCGTCGGCATAACAAACCTGATTCCTTTCTTCGGTCCTTATATCGGCGCAATCATCAGTTCGATCCTGGTCTTCATGATCAATCCACTGGAAGCGCTTTACATTCTGTTATTTGTAATTGCGCTGCAGCAGTTTGACGGCAATATTCTCGGTCCCAAGATTCTGGGTGATTCGACAGGACTGTCCAGCTTCTGGGTCATCTTTGCAATTCTCCTGTTCGGAGCCATGTGGGGCGTGCCCGGATGGGTTGTGGGTGTACCTCTGTTCGCAGTCTTTTACGCACTGACCGGCAGGATCACCAATCATTACCTCCGAAGGAAAGGAAAGACTACAAGTCTCTCGGAATTCAAAGATACTGCATATTACGACGAAGGGGTGCGGTTTTCCATCCGTGATGAGAATGCAACCTCTTTCCACGCGCAGAAGCCGCGCACCGCATGGGCAAGAGCGCTTCACATGAAGGAGCGCCCCGTCAGGGAGACAGTAAAAGAAAAGCAGGAAGATAAATGCGATTTGTAATTCAGCGTGTCAAGAACGCGCAGGTAACAGTAAATGACGAAGTGGTAGGGCGGATCGGCAAAGGGTTTATGGTCCTTGTCGGCGTATCAGAGACAGACACGCAGGAAACCGCCGACAAGATGGTTTCAAAGATGATCCGCCTTCGGATTTTCGAGGATGAGAACGGCAAAACAAACCTTGATCTTGCCAGCGTAAACGGAGAGCTCCTGATTGTCTCACAATTTACCCTTTATGCGGACTGCAGAAAAGGAAACCGCCCGTCCTTTATAAAGGCGGGCGATCCGGCTCATGCCGAGGCTCTGTATGAATATATCCTGAAGAAATGCGCCCAGACCGTTCCGGTTGTCGAACGCGGGATCTTTGGCGCCGAAATGAGTGTATCACTTGTAAACGACGGGCCGTTTACAATTCTTCTGGATTCCGAAACCCTCTGATACTTTGTTCCGATATTTTGTTCCGATACTTTGTTCCGCGGCCCTTAAAATCAGGCCGCGGTTCTTTTTCCTGTCAGCGGATTGAGATGCTTTATAAATATAAGGTAATACACTGAAAACAGTGTCGAACTGGCAAGCCAGCTGATCGGATAGCTCATCATCACAGTGCGGATAGTGTGATTTGCCGGCAGTGCCACAGCAAGCCACAGAATACGCAGGCCGCAGATGCAGGTCACGGATATCAGCATCGGAATAAAGGAATTTCCCATCCCCCTGAGCGAGCCGCTCAGGACTTCAATCATGAAATAGGTAATATAGCAGGACACCAGAAACCGCATCATCATCGTTCCTGTGGAGATTACGCTTTCATCCGAGGAGAAGAGTGTGATCAGTCTCCAGCCGTGCATGTACAGCAGTGTACTGACGACGCCTGTCATAACGCCTGCAATCACCAGGCTCTGCCTTACGCAGGAACGGACTCTGTACAGAAGGCCTGCGCCGAAATTCTGTCCGGCAAAGGTAGTAACCGCAACTCCCAGAGAATTAATCAGCATCCAGTAGATGGCGTCGATCTTGCTGATTGCCGCCCACGCGGATACCGCATCGGTTGAAAAGCCGTTGATCGCGGCCTGTATGATGATATTGGAGATGGAATACATTGTCGACTGGATACCGGTCGGCAGTCCCAGCGCGAGCGTCTTGCGCAGTATATGACGGTGGAATCTCAGGAGCGACGGACGGAACGTATAGGATGCATTGGCCCTTGCAAGGATCATCAGCGTCATCACCGCGCACACCGCCTGGCACAGGATGGTGGCAAGCGCGACGCCTGCAACTCCCATACCGAGAAATACCACAAATACCAGGTCCAGGACAATATTCGCAAAACAGCTTACGATGAGCACATAGAGCGGACGCCTGGAATCACCCACCGCGCGCAGGATTCCCGCGCCCATGTTATAGACAAGGTTCGGCACCATACCGCAGAAGAATATCCTGAGATAAAGGACCGAATCCGCAACGGTTTCCGCAGGGGTTCCCATAAGCCGGATGGCAAGAGGCGCGCCGATCGTACCGATCAGCGTAAACAGGATTCCTCCCACTATCGACAGGGCAATCGAGGTATGTACCGCATCCGACACGTCGCTGTCCTTTTTTGCGCCGTAGTACTGCGAAATGATTACCGCTGCTCCTGCGGAAAGACCTCCGAAAAAGCCGATGAAATAGTTGACAAGGACGGCAGCGCTCCCGCCGACCGCTGCAAGAGCCTCTTTTCCCACGAACCTGCCGACAATTACCGCGTCTACCGTATTGTACAGCTGCTGGAAGAAGCTTCCGAAAAGAAGAGGAAAGAAATAGAGCAGGAGCTGCTTCCAGATGACGCCGCTTGTAATCCGGTTCACATATGCCGGGCTCTTGGTGCTTTCCTTCGGCGCCTTTTCCGTAATACTTTTTCTCATATATGCTCCCATACCTGAAAGGGTAGTTGAAATCCAATAAACGGGCGTTTGATTAGAATATCACTTTGCACGTATTTTTCAATGGTATTTCTGATGGTAATTGGGGGTGTTTTCTTCTTCGTTTGCATCTTCTGGTGTATAATACTATAAGATGAGGATACATTTGATTTGAGGGACCGAATATGCGCAAGAAACTTATCAGGATGACATCATTGATGCTCAGCTGTATTATCCTTGCAGGGTGCGGCAGGAGCGCTGCACCGGAGAGTCCGGGAGATGCCGGAGCCGCTGCCCCGGAGGGCACTGCCAGGGAAGAAACAGCTTCTCCCGCCGGAACTGTTTCGGAGGAAGGTTCAGAAGCGGATTCCCTGCAGGAAGAGGATTCCCCGAAGGAAGAGGATTCTTCCGCGGAAGAGCCGGTCGCTGGGGATGAGGTTGTCATTTCAGCGGACGATCTTCCGGATGCCGGGAATATCAGGGCGCTTGCGCGGCCTTTACTGACCGGCGGCGCAGTCACGCCTGAAGAAGAGCCCCCGGAATTCCATGCAGAGGATCCCGGAATTCCCGAAAATCTTGAGGAGCTTGAGAACTGGGAGGATTTCCGCTATTTAGATGAACGCTCTCAGGAGCTTCTTTTGACAAACGGATTCTTCGTCAGCGAAGGCGGGGGCCACGAGTTTTTTGAAGAATATGAAATGAACCGCTATGAGCTTACCCCGAATTTCGTGACAGCGGATTCTCTTCTGCATTCTTACCATCTTTTCTTCTCGCAGCTTTTGAAAAAGACGGAAAAAGAGCATCTTATCTACGATCTGGAAGCGCTGACGGAAGGAATGCTGGATGCCTCCCTTGATCAGTATGATGAACTTAAGGGCACCGAATGGGAGAGTGCCGCAGCCAGAAATTCGGCTTATTTTGCGGTTGCGCTTACTCTTCTGGACAATGGCAGTTCCCTTTCCGGAGCCGCTTCGAAAGAACTCCCTGACACAGCAGCCGCCCTGGCTGACGAAGAGATCCGGCTGATCATGGCTGCGGAAGGACTCGCTGTTTCTCCGCTGTTTGAGGATTACGAGGATTACAGCCAGTATAAGCCGCGCGGGTATTATGATCAGGATGAGGACCTTTCCTGCTACTTCAGGGCTCTGATGTGGTACGGAAGAATGAATTTCACGCAGATAAACGAGGATCTTGACCGGTCGGCTCTCCTGATGCTTCTTGCGATGGACGGCGACAATCTTTCCTTGTGGGAGAGAATTTATACGGTTACCTCCTTTTTTGCGGGCCAGAGCGACGACGCCGGATATTATGAATACAGGCCGATTGCCGATGCGGTATACGGGAGCGGTGCGCAGGCAGGTGATCTTGCCGGGGATGAGGCCTCATGGAAGAAATATCACACGCTGACGGGAAAGGTTCCCGCCCCGGAGATTAATTCCATCCCCATCTTCGATGAGAGCATTGATGAGGACAGAGACGCCGTGATTACCGGCTTCCGCTTTATGGGCCAGCGCTCCACGGCAGATGCGGTTATTTTCCAGAACCTGATCTACAGGAGCGTTAAGGAAAACGAAGGCGGCGAACGCAGGATGCTGCCCGACGCACTGGATGTCGCCGCGGCCATGGGCAGCGATGAAGCACTGGAAATCCTTGACAGCCAGGGTGAAACCGGCTATGCCGGATACACTGAAAAGATGGAGCTTCTCAAGGAGAAGATTGAAGAACAGGATGATTCCTTCTGGAGCCAGTCACTGTATAACAGCTGGCTGAATATGATCCGCCCGCTCCTTGCGGAAAAGGAAGAAGGATATCCCGCCTTTATGAGGACAAAGGCCTGGCTCCACAAGAACCTTTCAACGTTTCTCGGAAGCTGGACGGAGCTGAAGCATGACACCATCCTTTACGGCAAGCAGGTCATGGCTGAGATGGGCGGCGGATGGGATGAGGACCGCGACGACAGGGGCTATGTCGAGCCTGAGCCTCTTGTATACGCAAGGCTGTGCGCGCTTGCGGAGGCAACCGCAGAGGGTCTGGAATCCTTTGACTATCTTTCAAAGGCGGACGGTGATAATCTCGAGATTCTTGCCGAAATGGCAGAGCGCCTTCATGTTATCTCCGAAAAAGAACTGGCCGGAGAGCTTCCTTCCGATGAAGAGTTTGAGCTGATCCGCACCTGGGGAGGACAGCTGGAGCATTTCTGGTATGAGGCGATCCGCGACCAGGCGGCGTCCGAGTATGTAAGGGCACAGGAATTCCCGTCGGCACTCGTTGTCGATGTTGCGACAGATCCCTCCGCAGGGCTTGTGCTTGAAACTGCTACGGGCAAACCTTCCACAGTTTATGTTATTGTTACTGTAGACGGCGTCCGAAAGCTTGCGACAGGTACGGTTTTCTCCTTCTATCAGTTCACACAGCCCATCGGCGACAGAATGACCGATACTCAGTGGCGGGAGAAGATGGGAATCGACTGGACGGAAGAGTTCTGGAAAAATCCGGATCCGGTTCCTGCCCCGGAATGGACATCCGACTACTTCCTTGCGAATGAATGGTGATTAATCAACTAAGAGTATGGCTATGAAGTTCCCTATCAAAACAATTGATTTTGAATCCGAAGGCTCTGCCAGAAAAGCGGCAGGCATTGCGATCGCTGCCGCCGCAGTTATCGTGATCGCTGTCATTTTGTTCCTGGCAGGCAGACCGGTGCTTCCTTCATGGATTGTATGGCAGGATAAAGCACAGGGCGTCTCTGTCGGGGATCAGATGATCGTCCATCTGAGAGGCAAAGAGGTTGTTGTAACGAAGGTTGCCGTGGATAATACGAATCCCGGAGAGATTGCATCCACGATCGAAGAAACCCTCTGGCATTCGGAGGACGGCGTAAGAGTTTCCGATTATCTGATCGGGGATATTGACGGTGACAGCAATCCGGAGATGCTGCTTCTTGTGTGGAAACAGGGCAGTTATGGCCAGCACCGGCCGTTCTGGGTCAGTGAAGACACTGCAAAGTATACACAGCACATCTATATCTACAGCATCCGCAAAGACCTGATTAAGCCTGTATGGATGAGCTCGGAGCTGGAGATGAGGATCAAAGACTGGTCACTGGATAAATCCGGACATCTGCATATTACGGACACCGACGGCATATCCACTGTCTGGGGCTGGGTATCCTGGGGCCTTATGCGTCTGGATTAAGCCATCTATAAGATTACAAACAGACTTTTAATCGGCTGCAGTTATCTCATCGAAGAGAGACTGCAACTTTTCTCTTGGCGCGTACAAGGCCTGTTTATTTGCAAGTTCATCCGTATAGTCGGACAGAAAACAGGTCGTCACAAGCGGATATGCCTGAACCGTTACCAGCGGCTTTATATTGTACGCAGCAATCCTGACGCCTCCGTTCTCCTGTTTCTGAAGGGTAAATACAGCCATCGCGCCGAGAAGGCGTTCGGGCCGGTTTTGGCAGGACACAAAGTTGCCAAGAGAATAGAATACCAGCATCTCATGTCCGCTTTCTGAATGAAGAAGAGTACAGGGCTGCACTACATGCGGATGAGATCCGACAACCACATCAACACCGTTTTCAAGAAAAATCTGCGTCCATTCCTGCTGGAATGAGTCCGGCACAGTCTGATATTCAGATCCCCAGTGTGCAAAAACAATCACCGCATCGGCGGCATCCCTGGCCGCTTTCAGCTGTGCGATAACTCGTTCCTTATTAAAAAAACCGTCAATACACCACGGGTACTGTGAAGGAACCGGTATTCCGTTCGTTCCATATGTGTAATTCAGCATGGCGATGCGAAGGCCGTTAAAGTTAAGGACCGGGATGCGCGCTGCATCCGCGGCGCTGGTATGAATTCCCAAAAGGAGCAGTTCATCCTTATATTTTTCGAATGCTCCTGCCGTGCTGAATAATCCGGAAATGCCTTTGTCCAGCGTGTGGTTTGTCGCACATGTTACTACAGAAAACCCGGCGTCCCTGACTGCATCGGCAATTCCGACAGGAGAGCCGAAGCGAGGATAGGACGAATACTGTGAAGGATCTTCGACAAGCGGCGTTTCCTGATTGATAACCGCAATATCCGCCTTCGCCATATAATCCCTGATATGCTCGAAAAGAAAATCGAATCCGTTTTCCTTTATCCCGTACCGTATGATCGGCATATGGATCAGATTATCGCCCACGCAGGCAAAGGTTACGACGCCCTCAGGGCTTTTTGCCTCCGTTTTCAGCTCCACGCCCTTGATGACCGGTTTGGATGACGCCGCATCTGTATTTACCGATGCAGTCAAAAGGATGACTGTTACGGTTAACGAGGTTAAGAAAAGCGCCGGCAATTGCCGGCGCGAACTGAATATACTCATATTATTGTTTCCTTACTGGCTCAGTAAAATCAGCAGCGCTTCGAATGCACTGTACTAATCATACCAGAAATTACAGGGTCTTGCCTCCCGCATTCAGTTCTTTCCGATAGGCGCTCGGAGATTTACCCGTAATCCTTGTGAACGCCCGAAGGAAATTTGAATAGTCTCCAAATCCGCACTGATATGCTACTTCGCTGAGCGGTATATTTTCATACAGCCTTTGCTTTGCCAGCATTATGCGCCTGTGAAGGATGTAATCATATACCCCCTGATGCGCATATTGAATAAAGCTGTGAGAGAGCGTAGACTGGCTGACACCGAACTTTGCGGCTATCTGTTTGAGGGAGAGCGGTTCCGTATAATGGGCGTTGATATAGACCAGTATCTGATGCATCAGGGATTCCGGAGCAGTAAGCTTTTTTTCCGTGTATGTGCTGCTGCTGGCTTCGAGCATCATGCGCAGAACAGGAAAAAGCCTTGACACATTCGCGAAGCGGTCCCAGGCATTCGCATGTCTGTTCTCCACATCAACCTCCGCAAGAAGCTTTTTGCATTCAGCGGCAGACTCTTCATCCAGGTCAAAGCAATACTGATTGGAAGCGATCTTATCATTGATCACCTGTTCAAAGTCCAGCTGTCTGTTCCCGATATTCTGAAGGAACTCCGGCGTAAGGCTCAAAAGAGCACGCTCATAGACCGGAAACTTCTCCCGGTCTATCATTCCATGCATATGAAAAGGCGGAATTATCATTAGTTTTCCATAGGAGACCGGATAGATATTGTCATTTACCATATAGTGCTTTGCACCGGTATATATGATAAGAAACTGATAATACTCGTGAAAGTGCATCTTCTCCGCAGAAGGATTCTGCGTAATTCCATAAAAGGCATTGTAGCCAATTTCCGCGGGGGACAAACAGTCCCTCAGCTTTGCATTATCCAGCTTCTGCACTGTATTTCCTCCCTGATAACAATACCTTAGTTGTCTGCAAACACATTATGTTGCAGTATTTACATAAAGGCAATGCTAATCCGCGCCTTTTGCACGATTCACACACAAATGGACAGTTTTTACATTATGGCAACTGAATGTTAATTTTTGAAACAATACTTTATTTATTTCCTCAAATATTATGACCGGATTATGATAACCTCCTCTGTTTGTGCATATATTACTTTATCTACTTAATAAAAGTCGTTCTCCATGTTAAAATAGTTAAGAATAATAATTTTGGGGTTGGATATTTCATGAAATTTTACATGCCCACTGTTGTATACGATGAGCCGGAGTGCGTTAAAGCGCACGCTTTTGAGCTGGCTTCACTCGGAAAAAAGGCGCTTATTGTAACAGGAAAGAACTCCGCATCAAGGTGCGGGGCGCTTTCAGATGTAACGAAGGCACTTTGGGATAATGACACTCCGTACTGCATATTCAGCGAAGTGGAAGAGAATCCGTCGGTAGAAACCGTACTGCGTGCGGCGGCGTTCGGCAAGGCGAACAATGCTGATTTCGTTGTCGGCATCGGAGGCGGATCTCCTATGGACGCCGCCAAGGCGGCGGCTTTTCTCATGAAACAGGACAGTCCCGAAGCGGAAATGCTCTATGATTCGAATTTTCCGTCTTCACATCTGCCTGTCGCAGAGGTTCCGACTACCTGCGGCACCGGCTCAGAGGTGACCGGCGTATCCGTCCTGACCCGTCATCAGAAACGCATGAAAAAGTCCATCCCGCACAGGATTTTCCCGGCTCTTGCCCTGATTGACGGAAAATATCTTTACAGTGCCCCGCATTCCATGATTGTCAATACTGCAGTCGACGCCCTGGCGCACCTTGTGGAAAGCTATCTGGTCAAGGCTTCAAACGACTACAGCCGTGCTGCAGTCATGGAGGGTCTTCATGTCTGGAGCCGGTCGAAAGAGGTCCTTGCAGGGGAGCGAAAGCCGGAGGCGGAGGACTGTTCCAATCTCATGCGCGCATCGGCGCTTGCGGGAATTGCAATTTCCCAGACAGGCACATCCCTGCCGCACGCCCTCAGTTATATTCTCACCTATGAAATGAAAATGCCCCACGGAATGGCCTGCGGTTATTTCCTGCCGGGGTTTATTGCAGAGGCCGACAAAAAGGACAGGAAGGCCATCGCAAAGGCTGCGTGTTTTGCCCGGCCGAAGGAGATGTATTCATTTATCCGCGATGTCCTGTCCCTGGATGAAATCGTCGTCCCGGATGAAATTCTTGAGCTCGCATACCGCACCGTTCTTGCTGACAGGAAGCGTCTTGAGGGGTGTCTTTTTGACGCAGACGAGACTGTTCTTGGCAGGATTGCAGGCAGGAGCACCGCGGATGGCACACATAACAACCAACTTTAAGGAGGAATGGAAATGGCAAGAGATATCAAAAAACTGGTATCCGAACTGACACTGGAGGAGAAGGCCGGCCTGTGCTCCGGACAGGATTTCTGGCACACCAAAGCCGTCGAGCGCCTCGGAATCCCTGCCGTCATGGTATCCGACGGCCCTCACGGACTGCGCAAGCAGGACCAGGAGGCAGATCACCTTGGTGTCAACGACAGCATTGTAGCTGTATGCTTCCCGGCAGCGTGCGCGACAGCTTCAAGCTTTGACACAGAGATGATCTGCAAAATGGGAGAAACCATCGGCAACGAATGCCAGGCTGAGGATCTGTCCGTTGTCCTCGGACCCGCCGTCAACATCAAAAGAAGCCCTCTGTGCGGCAGAAACTTCGAGTATTTCTCGGAAGATCCGTATCTTGCCGGTGAGATGGCAGCCGCTTATATCAATGGCGTACAGTCGAAGGAAGTCGGCACCAGCATCAAGCATTTTGCATTCAACAACCAGGAATACAACCGCATGAGCTGTTCCTCCGAGGTTTCCGAGCGCGCGGCGCACGAGATTTATTTCCCGGCATTTGAGATTGCCGTCAAAAAGTCCCAGCCCTGGACCGTGATGTGCAGCTACAACAAGATCAACGGCACTTATGCGTCGGACAACAAGTGGCTCCTTACCGATGTCCTCCGCGACATGTGGGGCTATAAAGGCTATGTCATGACCGACTGGGGCGCGGTTGACGATCGCCCGCAGGGTATCCGCGCCGGACTTGATCTTGAAATGCCCGGTTCCGGCGGTATAAACGACAAAAAGATTGTTGAAGCCGTAAAGAACGGCGAACTGGACGAGGCTCTTCTGGACGCCGCTGTTGAGCGCTTCCTGAATATCGTCTTTAAGTATGTGGACAATCATGAAAAGTATGCCGATGCTGTATTTGACAGAGACGCCGATCATGAAAAGGCCGTCGACGCCGCGGGCGAATGCGCAGTCCTTCTAGAAAACAACGGCATCCTGCCTCTTTCCTCCGATAAGAAAATTGTCTATATCGGCGAATATGCTGCAAAGCCGCGGTATCAGGGCGGCGGCTCCAGCCATATCAACGCCTCCAAGGTAACCAGCGCTCTTGAATCCGCAGAGGCCAAAGGCCGCTGCGTCGAATATGTAAAGGGCTTCCCCGCAGATAAGGACGAACTCGACTCAGAAGAGTTCGCAAAGGCTATAGCAGCTGCACAGAATGCCGATGTGGCAGTTATCTTCGCAGGTCTTCCGGATTCCTTCGAGTCCGAGGGCTACGACAGAACTCACATGCGTATGCCTGATGTACAGAACAAGCTGATCGCAGCCGTCGCGGCAGTTCAGCCCAATACCGTAGTCGTCCTTCACAACGGCAGCCCCGTGGAAACTCCCTGGGCAGACAAAGTCGCAGCTGTCCTTGAAATGTATCTCGGCGGACAGGGCGTCGGCGAAGCGACGGATCGAATCCTTTACGGCGAGATCAATCCCAGCGGACATCTGGCAGAGACATTCCCCATCCGGCTTGAGGACAACCCGAGCTACCTGTTCTTCCCCGGAGACGGAATGAAGGTCCATTATGCCGAAGATGTATTTGTCGGCTACAGATATTACGATACAAAGAAGATCCCCGTGCGCTGGGCTTTCGGACACGGTCTTTCCTATACCACCTTTGCGATCGACAATATGCAGGTTTCTTCCGAGTCTCTGGATGATAACGGCGAGATTACCGTATGCGTCGATGTCACCAACACCGGCAAAGTTGCAGGAAAAGAAGTCGTCCAGCTCTATGTCAGCGACCTGAACGGAACACCCGAGCGCCCCGCAAAGGAACTCAAGGGATTTGTCAAGATCGCCCTTGAGCCCGGCGAGAAGAAGACGGTTGCCATGAAGATCTGCGCAAGAAGCCTTTCCTACTGGAACGAGGAGCTCGGCGACTGGTATGCTCCCGGCGGAAAGTACCTGCTCCAGGCAGGAGATGCCAGTGACAATATCACAGCATGCCATGAGATTTCCTTTACAACCGGGAAGGTTCTTCCCTTAAAGATCGACGGCTCAACAACGGTAGGACAGCTCCTAAGCCATCCCCGCACGGCTGCCGCGATGGCTCAGATCCTGGAAGCCGCCAAGGCAAATTCGCCTTTCGGCGAAGCTGTTGAGGATGCTCCTTCTGACGGTGACGGCCACGGCGGGCTCGGCGATGCTGAAACCGCCTCCAAGATGATGGAGGAGATGATGAAGGGCATGCCGATCAAGAGTCTGATCAGCTTCGGAATGGGCGACAGCGGACTGATCGATATGCTCATGAACCTTTAATCAGGAGTTACGGTTCCCCAGCGGGACCATACATTTTTGAACGTGACGGTCTGATTATTACAGACATCGAAGTGTAACAGGGAAATGCACAGCTTCTGCTGTGCATTTCTTTTAAGTATCACGAACTTACAAGCCGGCACGGCAGACGGACATCCCTTACAAAGCCCTGAATTCAGGCTTTTCCTGCGGGAGAGAGGAAGTGTATCTCTATATATTTTAGCGCAAAATAATGATTTTGCGCTAAAGGTATTGCGCGGCAGGCCGTGCTCTGGTACAATAGCTTTTGCATTGACTGCGGCACGGTTTTTACAGCTGCAGTCTGCAGAAAGGCTTCTTATGAAAAACGGGTCTGTTTACCGGCGTGAACTCACGATTAACGATACAAAAAAGCTGAATGAAATATGCAGGCAGCTTCCGGATTATGTTGTTTCTTATCTGAATGCCCGCGCGTCCAACTGCAGGCTTTCCACCAGAATTGCCTATGCCGGCGATCTTGTTATTTTCTTTAATTTCCTCTGTGAAACGAATCCCGTTATCGCTTCAGACGGTCCCCGCAGCATTCCCATGGATATTCTGGATCAGCTGACCTTTGAAGACATCAACGAGTTCCAGGCGTACCTTGATCACGGCATCCGCGCCGACGGCCATATGTTCACAAATACCGAGGCTGCCAAGGCAAGACGCATGTCAAGCATTCGGTCTTTCTTTAAATACGAATACAGCCACGGATACCTGAAAAATGATCCGACGGCCGGCGCCGAACGAATCCGTCTTAAAAAGGACAAAATGATCGAACGTCTGAACGTCGATGAGGTTCATACGCTGATGGATTCGGTCATCAATATGCGTGTAACAAAAACCGAACAGCCGTTCTGCAAGCGGACAAACCTTCGCGATACGGCAATTCTGACGCTTTTACTGAATACCGGGATCCGTATATCCGAGCTGGTCGGTCTTGACGTGGATGATGTTGATTTTAAGGAAATGTCGGTATATGTGATCCGTAAGGGAGGAAAGCCTGACCGTGTGTTCTTTAACGACACCGTCGCAGGCGCCCTGAATGATTATATCGAGGCGGAACGCCCTGTCTATCTGCCTTCAAAGGACGAAAAGGCCCTTTTTCTTTCGAACAGGAAGCAGCGAATGAAGATCCGCAGCATCCAGGAAATGATAAAAAAATACGGCGCATCGGCGCTTCCCCAGAGAACCACCTTATCGCCGCATAAAATGCGTAAAACCTACGGCACAGCGCTGTACGACCAGACCGGTGATATAAAGCTGGTTGCGGACGTTCTCGGCCATGATTCGGTGGATACGACCGCAAGGCATTATATCGACTCAAGTACGGAGCACAAAAAGCGCGCCGCCGGAGTAAAAACATATTAAGAATTCAGGAATTGAAAACCCGAAGCTTCTGATTATCTGTTCTCGTAATCCTCAATCAGCTGGATGATGAGTTTGACGGTTCCGTCAACGCCCAGAAGGCCTGTGTTGATGGATGCGTCATAGGTGTCCGAGCGGCCCCATTTATGGGATGAATAATAGTTGTAGTAGCTCTGGCGCTGCTTATCCTTTTTGTTCATGAAATCACGAGCCTTCTGTTCGCTTGTGATATCCGGATATCTGTGCATGATTTCTTTGATGCGGTAGCGTTCGTCGGCATGAATGAAGAGATTGATTACGTCATCTCTTTCGCTGAGAGCGCTGTCCGCGCAGCGTCCGATAAACACGCAGGGACCTTCCTCCGCCACCTTTTTAATCGTATCGAACTGGACAAGAAAGACCTTCTGGCTGATCGGCATGTCAACAAAGCTGGAAGCGTTATAGCCGAAGGAATAGGTGTCCATAACCAGATTGTAAAGGAAGGAATTGGTCGGACGCTCGTCATGCTGCTCAATCATTTCCTGACAAAAGCCGCTGTTGCTGGCCACTTGGGAAATCAGTTCCTTGTCATAGCACTTAATTCCGTAATGATCAGCAAGTTTCTGTCCTACAAGATGTCCGTTTGAGCCAAACTGGCGACCGATGGTGATAATTGTCTTCATATGTCCTGCCTGTGCCTTTCTCTTGTCCGCAAGGAATATGTCTATACTCCTGTGCGGAAGACAGCCGGGAATCTTTTTGGTACAATTCCGTTCCCGGATGCCGATTGCTCGGAATGTCAGTCGGAATCAGCTTCTGCACTCCGGATGGATACATTCAGATTATAAAACAGAAACACTTCAAATGCAATTCTGCAGGCACAGCTAACTGGCAAACATTCACAATTATCATCCGGACTTCGGCCCGCTTTCTGTAAGTAATCTCCAAGTTTACTTCGGCATGATCCTAAGCAATTTGTCCATATACTCCGGAACCGGCGCCGTGGTTTCGATATATTCGCCGCTCCGGGGATGGACAAACCCGAGTATCATGGCGTGAAGGCACTGTCCTTCGAGCCGAAACGGCGGCTTTCTTCCCGGCGCATAGACGTCATCCCCGAGAATCGGATGCCCGATATACTGGGTATGGACCCTGATCTGGTGCGTCCTTCCTGTCTCAAGCCGGCACTCGGCATAGGTGTAATCCTTATATTTTTCCAGCAGCCGGATGTGCGTAACCGCCCTTTTTCCGTCAGGATCAATGTGGTTTCTCCTGCGGTCTGCGGGATCTCTTCCTATCGCGGCATCCACGGTAAGAATTCCGTCTGCACAAGATACTCCCTTTCTTTTGGAAACGCCGGGGTCGGAAAACGGATCCCCGTAAAGAATCGCGACATATCTGCGGACAATGGTGTGGTCTTTAAGCTGCTGTGCAATGCTCCTGTGAGCAAGGTCATTTTTGCAGATAATAACCGAGCCGGTCGTGTCTTTATCGATCCTGTGAACGATTCCCGGCCTTAAGACACCGTTTATCCCGGACAGATTGTCCCTGCAGTGGTACATCACGGCATTGACCAACGTGCCGGTGTAATGGCCGGGCGCCGGATGCACAACCATGTTCTTCGGCTTATTTACAACGAGGACATCGTCATCCTCATACAGGATGTCAAGCGGTATGTCCTCCGCGGCAATATCGGGAATCACTTTCTCAGGCACCGCAAAGGCAACCAGGTCGCCCTCCTTCACCTTCGCAGAGGCCTTGACAGTGCGTCCGTTAAGAAGGACATTCCCGTCCTTTAAAACCTGCTGAAGATAGCTTCTGGAATAATCCGGCAAAATAACAGCGAGCAGTTTATCCAGCCGCTCGCCTTCGTATTCCTCGGTCACTATAAAAGAATTGCTGTTATTTCCACAGTCGTTACTCATATCAATGGATTCCCATAGCTGCGAAGTCTTCATCCTTATAATAGAAGAAGGTAAGGAGAACCAGCGCAAACGTCGCACAGGTCACATACATGTCAGCCACGTTGAAAACCGGGAAATTGATCAGCGAAAAATAGATAAAGTCCCGGACATAGGTAAACATGACTCTGTCGATCAGATTCCCCGCAGCTCCCGCACTGATCAGGACCAGCAGAATCCTTAAGGGAACAAATCTCCTGCCGTCCGGCATCCGAATAAGAAAGACAGCGATCGCTATAATCGCTGCAGACGCAATAATATAAAAGAACCAGGTTGCATTCTGCAGCATACTGAAGGCCGCTCCGCGGTTTTCCACATAATAGAACTCCAGCACGTTTTTAATCAGCGGGATGGCCGGCTTGTCCTTGAGTGCATTTACTGCGGCGATCTTGCTGATCTGGTCGGCAGCAACAAGGACGATCCAGATAATCAATTCAACGGCAATTCTGATCTTCTTACTCATACACACCTGTCTCGTTACGGATATTTATCAACCGGCAATCGACAAGATTCCCTTCAGGATCTCATCATCAGAAACATTCTCTTCAACAAAGGCTTCTCCGATACTCTTCAGCAGTACGAATCGCGGCCTTCCTCCCGACGCCTTCTTGTCGGACGCCGTGAGCTTAAGGATCTTATCCGGATCAATCCCGCTTACTCTGACAGGCAGCCCGAAGGATGCAATATCGTCCCTGACCGCTTCATACTCATTCTGAGTAAGGAACCCCTTCAGAACGCTGATATATGCCGCCGCGCAGCACCCGGCAGCGACGCATTCGCCGTGGGTCATGCCAAAGTCCAGATATTTCTCGACAGCATGTCCGATCGTATGGCCGAAATTAAGGAGCATTCTCTCCTTTTTCTCATACGGATCCGCTTCAACGACCTCTTTTTTGATCCGGTTGCTGACATAAAGCATCTGAGTCAGTGTTTCGGTATCCCGGCCAAGAATCAATTCGCGGTTTTGAACAAGAAATTCATAATAGGCTTTGTCACGGATAATACCGTGCTTGATCACCTCCGCGAAGCCTCCGATGAACTGCCGCTCATCCAGACTGCCAAGATAATCTACATTCGCAAAGACCATCCCCGGCATATAAAAGGCGCCGACCATGTTCTTGTAGCCTTCAAAGTCAACGCCGGTCTTGCCTCCGATGCTGGAATCCGCCTGTGAAAGCAAGGTTGTCGGCACCTGGATAAAGCTGACTCCGCGAAGATATGTCGCAGCGGCATACCCCGTCATATCCCCGACAACGCCTCCGCCAAGTGCAATAAGACAGGACCTGCGGTCATACTTTTCTTCGATAAGGCACCGGTAAATATCGCTGATATGATCCAGATTCTTGTTCTCCTCACCCGCAGGGAGCGTCACAAGAATCGTTTTCCCACTGCCGATCCCGTCACAGGCCCGTACGACTGCTTCGGCATACAAAGGGCCCACATTGGAGTCTGTAACGACGCAGAATCTTCTGCCGCCAAATCCCCTGTCCTTCAACAGATCGCCGAGAGCCTCGGGATTGGTTCCGTATACGATATCATAGATGGGCATGCCATCCTTATGAACCGTCAGTGTTTTTTCAGTTGCACAATTCATGACATGATCTCCGGGATTTCATTGTTCTTTAATGAGCCAAGTATTGAGCCATACCGACATTAAGCATCCTTTGGATGCATACTGTCGCGACATTCGCTCATCTTTCACTAAATGAGCCATGCCGCCAGTTACGGGATCTTCGATCCCTCACTGTCGCGGCATTCGCCGTATGTGTCCTCCATCGCTTCCGCTGCCGATTGAGTAGGCTCATCTAACTTTCTTTGCATTTTGAGCCATGCCGACAGTTACGGGATCTTCGATCCCTCACTGCCGCGGCATTCGCCGTATGCTCGCAGCCTGGCATCCGGCCATCCGTGAGCAAGCTCCCGATGTCCGTCTGTCAGTCTGTGAGCGCATGGCTCATTGCTTCGCACAAACAACACGCACCGGTTTGTTCAAACCGATGCGTGGAGATAGACTGCATTGCCGCTGTCAATTTATTGCTGCGGGGAAATTACTGCATGTATGCATTCTGCATATTGGCCTGTCCGAAAGGACTGCCTGCGGCACCCATATCCTGCATGCCGGGCATTGTGCCAAACGCATTCACTGCGCCCGCTGCGGAATCATCCGCTGCCGCGATATCACCTGCGATATCCACATCCTCCGGCGTAATCACGATGATAAAATGAGAAATCCTCATAAAATTACCGTGAAGCGCGTAACAGGAACCCGATGCAAAATCAACGATTCTCTGTGCTGTGTTCACATCCAGGCCTTCCAGGTTCAGAAGGACGGTCCTGTGGGACAGTAAAGTATCGGTGATCTGTCTTGCCTGATCAAAGGTGCTGGGTTTGATGACCCGGACCTGCATGTTGGAAAGTCCGCGCTTTGCTGACGGAACAATCGCACTGCCTGTCAGTGTCGCCGGCGCCCTGTAATCATCATCGCTCTGTGCAGATCTCGCATTCCGCTGGAAAGGAATGGCTCCCCGTCTGGCGGGACGGCTGTCTTCATAATCTTCATAGCCGTCTTCGTAATCCATATCCTCTTCCAAATCCTGGTCATCAGAATTAAACTTCATGCCGTTGATCAACTTGTCAATAACGCTCATATTCTAGCTACACTCCTGAGAAAACTCATACATAGTGCTATTATCGTTTTTTTTCACCGTTATGTCAATAGAAAACAGAAATTGCTGAATATTCTTATTCCTATTCATACAGGAATTCATTCGGATTGATTGTGGTCGCGTCCAGGACGATATAGTCGTATTCCCGCAGTCCGTATACACTGTCCGGCTTCACGATCGCATAATCCGCATTTTCCGATTCAACGGTAACCTGGCAGAAATTTGCATATCCTTTATTAATATTGTAGACGCCCGAAAGCTTGTCTGTCCGTCCCACCGTATAGGTTCTGTCCGAGTCTGTCATCAGCAGGATGTCGCCGCTTCGGAGCTTTTCCCTGTCAAAATAATAATTCTGGTCCTTATCGGCGTGATACGGCGTCAGCGGAACAAACTCCGTGCTCCTGTCTCCCTTATCGTTATAGACTTCTCTCAGGACCCCCTGCGCACTGCCCGGTCCCTGCGTGATAAAATCGCCGGGAACCAGGAAAAAGTCATCATCGATCAGTGCGGTCTTCGGAATTTTCAGGCCCTTTGTCTCATCAACAATGAGCTCAATGTCAAGAAAGCGGTCCGTGCAGAATGTAATCATGGAATTGGTAAAGGACAGCAGGATATAATTCTGGCCCGTGTCGTCCGTTTTTGCGCTGACCTTCGCCCACGCCTCAACCTGGTTTTTGAGAAAGCGTACCTTGATGACGCCCTCATCGAGAAGAGCCTTTGCCGTCTCATCCGAGTCCACACGGATGGCAAGCGCCCAGTCCTCCGCCGTCTCCAGGCGGTATGCGGGGTCTCCCGCGCCGATCATAATGTTGTTCTCAAGGATTGTCTTCTTGTAATTTGCGGAATCAAAATCGGACGCAGTCAGCGTCTCAAAGGATTTATCCTCATAGCCGTCAACACAGTACACAATATAGCCCGTGTCCTCTGTATTACAGAAATGAACCGATGAGCTGCTTCCGGCGATCGAGCTGATATCCGCAAAAATAGAATTGTTGGTGATGTTCTGGACTGTGCCGAGCAGAGAATACTTGAAATCGTAGACCTTTTTGAAGTTGGAAGGATCGAACCCCTCCGTAAAGTCGATGATATCGCCCGCAAGCTGGCGATAGTCCGATTCCGTAAGAATCGGGGCGCCGGCGCTCTGCGCGCCGAGTTTATCCAGGATCTGGCCCGATTCATCGACCGTATATGCCAGCCTTCCGTTGCCAAGTCTGTCGGCTTCCCTGGTGAAATAGTTTATGTGCCCTGAATACGGGCTGTATACAACCGTCTCGTCCCGGAGCGCGAGGCCTTCATAGACTCTGCCCTCGGAAATGGAACCCGTCCTGACAACATATCCCACGACATGTCTTGCCGTCGCGTAGCGGATGATGCTGTACACAACATAGATCAGGATTACCATGAAGATCAGTATACCGATATTCAGGTTAACCGGCCGCCTGTATTGAGTTATCCTTGAAGAAGGCCTGCCCGACTGCCTGTTCTGCTGCTGCGGTCTGCTGCCTGAAGCGGATTTTGCCAAATTGCAATACCTCAATAATGCCCTTGATACAACAAAAAGCCCCGGTACTTAAGCCCGGGGCATCTATATGTACTGTTTAAAGAGATATAATCGTGAGCGGTCTGATTTCTTCGGGAAGATCTGTCTCGTCAACAGAAATACTGAGAATGAAATCAACGCCGAACTTTTCACTGATGCTCTGAAGCTTCTTTATTGTGGGAACCATGTCTGCATCTTCAAGATGTGCGATCTTGAGGAAGCTGTCAAAATACATCTGCTGAAGATCATGATCCTGTGAGATTATGCCGCAGATAAATCCGATGAACTGCTCATTGTTGGCGATGCCGTACTCGGAGATATTGATCAGCCTGACCTTGTTATTCAGTTCAAACATGTGCTGCGTGCTTTTATCCAGATAGCAGATACTGCCGAGAATGTTCTTGACTTCCGAATTGACCTTATCCAATAAGCATTTTGTTTTGCCCTTACCTTTATTGCCTACAATTAACTGAACCATTGGGAAGTGCCCTCCTGAAAATAAATAGTATAAGCGCCATAAAAATACTATGACCCTGTTATCATTATATCCGTAAAGACTTCAAATGACAACTGACGAAAAGTATACTCTTGCCCTACCTCGGGATCAGATCCATCAGCTCGTTCATGGCGGCATAACACTTCTCATTTGTGGGAGCCTTCATGACGACGCCGATATAGGGTTTTCCGAGCGTATCGCGGCACAGAACCATGAGGCAGTGCCCCGCCGCGTAGGTTGTGCCTGTTTTCCCTCCGACAACGGTGATTCCCGCAGGCGGTTTGGAATAGCTCATAAGATAATTGTTGGTGGAATAGACATCCACCTCCTTATCCAGTCCGTTTCTGTCGTGATATACGGTCGTGTACCTTGAACGGCTGATGATCTCCGTAAAAGCCTCATATTTCAGTGCAGCGCTGAAAATAAGATAAAGATCGTACAGCGTCGTGTAATGATTCTCATCCGTCAGACCGTTTGAATTGATAAAATTCGTGTTTGTCGCGCCGAGCCTTGCGGCTTCCGCGTTCATCATGCGGATAAATTCGTTGACAGAACCGCCGATGTTCTCGGCGATCAGTATTGCCACATCATTTGCGGAATTAATGAGAAGAAGGTTCAGGGCCTGGGACAGAGTCATGGTGTCGCCGGGCTGGAGTCCCGCGACCGTCACATTGGCTTCGTTGATTACGACATTCTCCGAAGCGGTCAGAATCTCATCCGGCGATGAATACTTCAGTGCAACGAGCGAAGTCATGACCTTTGTGAGGGAGGCAGGATATACCTTCATGTTCGCGTTGCTGGCATAGATTGTCCTGCGGCCGCTGACGTCAAAAAGCGCGGCGGCCATGTCGTCCGCGACATCGGGCAGAACCACATCCTGCGGGATTACATTTGTATTTACAACACAAAGATCCGCTGCGAACGGGTCTGCAACCTGCGCCGCACCGGATGAACGAACCAGGAAATTAAAAGTACTGTATTCCGCGTTTTCTTCAAATGAAAGAGGTGCCGCCATACCGCAGCCTGAAGCTGATATGCAAACGCACAGCAGCAGCACCAGCAATAGACGAAGGCGTAAGGTCCTGCCCGTCCTCTCGCCAATGCCTCTGTTACTTGTACATTTCACGCCACTCCATATCTCCTCTGTCCAATGACTTTACCAGGAGCTCTGCGGTCGCGAGGTTAGTCGCAAGCGGTATATTATGCATGTCGCAGAGTTTTACAATGTTGTTGACGTCCGGTTCATGCTTTTTCTCATCGCTGAACGGATCGCGCAGGAAAATAACCAGATCGATTTCATTGTTCTCGATCTGGGCTCCGATCTGCTGTTCTCCCCCAAGATGTCCGGCAAGAAGCTTATGGACCGTAAGACTCGTTACCTCTTCAACAAGGCGGCCTGTAGTCCCTGTCGCGTACAGAGAATGTTTGTTAAGAATTCCGCGATAAGCGATGCAGAAATTCTGCATCAGCTTCTTTTTCGCATCATGTGCAATCAGTGCAATGTTCATATACCCCACCTTTCATGCCGGCTCCTGAAGCCTTAAAACTATGCTGCCTTCGGTCTATTCTGCATTCGCACATTAAGAACAAGGCCGATCCCCATATAAAGAGCCCACAGGCTCGTCAGCCCGTAACTTACAAACGGCAGCGGTATTCCGGTATTCGGAAGGACCCCGGTCACTACTCCGATATTCATAAATCCCTGAAAGCCGATCCACGCTCCCATTCCGGACGCAATAATCCTGCCCGGAAAATCTGCTGTCCTCGCCGTCATAAAGCAGCGGACAGAGATGAATGCCAGCAGTGCCACGACGCTGCAGGCGCCGGCAAAACCGAATTCTTCGCCGACTACAGTGAAAATAAAATCTGTCTGAGACTCGGATATATATCCCGTGCTCAGGAGCGAAGTTATCTCTTTTGTATTATAGCCCTTACCAAGAAGCTGTCCGGATCCGATCGCCATCATCGAATTCATTGTCTGCATGGCCGTTGTCAGAGCATATTCCTCGGGATGAAGCCATGCCAGAAGACGGTTCTTCTGGAATTCTTCCAGTATTGTCGCTCCTTCCTGGATTGCCACATAAATAAATATAATGACGGAAGGAACCGAGATAAGCAGAAAACTGCCGACAAGCCTGTAACTGAGTACTTCACTGACGAAAAGTATTACGGCAATGATAACCAGAACCATGATCGATGTAGAAAGATCCGGCTGCTTATAGATAAGGTAAAACGGAATGGCGGCGATCGCAATACAGATCAGCAGGAAACCAAAGGATTTCGCCTTATTCTTATGTCTCATGATAAACTTTGCATAAAATAAAATCAACAGTAATTTGGCTGTCTCGGCAGGCTGGAAACGGATTCCGGCAATGGTTATCCATCTTCTGGCCTGGTCCCTTCCCTCACCGAATCTGATGACAAGAAGCAGTACTGCAATGCAGGCGAGGTAATACAGCCAGCCCAGATTTACAAGCTTCCTGTAATCGATTGCCGAGAGCACGAACATAATGGCGATGCCGGACAGCATTCCGTAAACCTGCCTCGTCATGTAAGACGGATTGGCAGAGCGGATCGCTGCGGTCCCTATCAGGTTCAGAAGGATCACCATGGTAACCAGAAGAAAGTCAAATCTTCTTATGGAAAATGTACTTAACGGCTGAAATTGTTTTTTCAAGCTCAGTC
Source organism: uncultured Lachnospiraceae bacterium (assembly GCA_902796425.1). GTDB lineage: Bacteria > Bacillota > Clostridia > Lachnospirales > Lachnospiraceae > CAG-791. The sequence goes on along the minus strand of CADBPC010000029.1, from coordinate 6,624 downwards.
CTCTTCCTGGATCGTATTCCTGTGTGTGAGCATCGGATTCTCCTGCTGGAATAAAAGCTCATCCAGGCTCTTCGATCCGAAATAGTATTTCAGGACTTCATTCGTAACTCTCGCGGCATAATCAGAAGAATAACCGTTGGCTATTCTGGTGGCAACCGAAATCTGAGGGTCATCATACGGCGCATAGCATAAAAACAGGGCGTGGTTCGGGCGGTTTTCCGCCTCCTGGGCCGTACCGGTCTTTCCTGCGATAGCAACGGGAAGATCGTAGAAATAAAGCTTACTCTCTGCAACGCCGCGCATTCCCTGATGAATCGCGTCCCAGCAGTAATCATCCATGTTAATCACGTTGCGGATGCGGGATCCGCCCGTTGATATTTCAATTCCGTCGGCATCCAGGATCCGGCTGACCAGCGTCAGGTCAAAGCATGTTCCGCTGTTGGCTACGGTTGTAATATACCTGGACAGTCCGACCGTCGTATAGTTGCTGTTGCCCTGTCCGATCGATGATCGTACGGCGTCCTGTGTGGATATCTGCGGACTTTCCTCCTCGATCTCGGCTCCGGATTTCGCACCGAATCCGTACAGCTCCGCATACTTCTTCAGCTTCTCGATGCCGGTCTGCGAATCATAGCGGACGGATGTCCTGCCGTCCTCTTCTGTCCTTGTGACCGTGCCGAGCCGGAAGCCGACCTCATAAAAGTAGTCGTTGCAGGAGTTGGTGATTCCCTCCGGCAGGTTCAGCGACCCGTGCCCGTCCGGATAGATCCAGCACCTGGGATAGGGAACACCGATCTTATCGAAGTCTCCCCCGCAGAAGATCTCTTCATAGGGGTTAATGACTCCCTCCATCAGGCCCGCGGTCGAAACAACCATTTTAAAGGTAGAGCCCGGAGCCGTTCTCTGCTGCGTCGCGTAATTGATCAGAGGCCTCGACAGATCGTTCCTGAGTTTCTCGTAGTATACGGGATCCACCGTGTTGGCCATGTAATTATTATCAAAGCTCGGGTAGGAAACCATCGCCCTGATTTCGCCTGTATTTACATCCGTGATGACCATGGAGCCCGAATAGGGATCCAGGTTCAGCTGGGCCGGGGTCAGGTCGAGATTGCGCAGCCGGTTCTCCATGAATGTATAAGGTGTTTCAAGGCCGTCCATCAGGGCAGCGCTTTCCGCCTGCGGCACACTGACTTTGCCCTGCTCGATCAGAACAAGACAGATATCGGCTGGATCGACACTGTCTGACTGCAGCATGAAGCGGAAATACATGCGCTGGAGGCTCTCGTCCTCGAGCATGATCCGGTCAAGAAAGGCCGTAACGCCCTCGAACACTTCATCGGCATCCGCATATTCGGCGTTGAGTTCAAGGCCGGACGGATCGATCCAGTTCTGCGTAATGCAGTGTCTTAAATACTCGGTCATGGAGATGACTTCTTCGGTTGTCCACTGCTTATAAACCGGATCATCCCTGTCTACCAGATCTCTGGAGATGACTCCGCCGTCGTACAGGGCCTGCACCAGATACGTCTGATAGTTGCGCATCTCAAGCGAGAGCTCCTTATAGGGCGTCATCGTCTCGTAGATTTCCTGATGCATCGCTTCGAGGACGTCCGCACGGTATTTCTCATAGATATCGCAGACTCTTTTTTCCGCATCACCCGCATCATCCTGCCTTAAGTGCTGCAGTTCAATGACGCCGTTTTTGATGACAGAATAATAGACATCATAGATCGGTATGATCCAGGATCCTCCCGTCGTCCTCTCGTTCGGCGTAAACTCCTTTATATTCTGCAGCTTTGCGAGAATAATATTGGCCAGGTTTTTTTCCAGAAGCCGGTAAGCCGCCACCTGGAGATTGCGGTCAATTGTCAGATAGACGTCGTTTCCGGAGACCGGCTGGACAAGGTTCGATGTCTCCAGCTCTTTTCCGAGATTATCAACGTAAACGGTCTTTTCCCCTTTTGTTCCCTGGAGCCTGAGCTCCATGGACTTTTCAATGCCGGATTTGCCGACAATATCATTGGCTGTATAGGAGGGATTCTGCGCGCGGAGCGTCTCAAGCTCCTCACTGTTAATCCTGCCGGTATAGCCGATAATCTGGGCAAAATATACGCTGTCGTTATATCTGCGCAGCGTATCTTCCGTAATCTCCACCCCCTCAAGCCGGTTTCGGTTCTCCATCACGGCGGCCAGGGTCGTATCCTTAATATTCGTCGCTATTGTTGTCGCAATGTATTTCTGGTAGGAATTAAGGCTCAGCCTGTAACGGATCATGATAAGCTTCCTCAGGGTGACTTTATCATAATCCGATGTCAGGATAATTCCTGCACTGCGATTGTCAGGCACCGCCCATTTTGCAAGCCCGTACCGGACTGCCAGCAGATTCATGATATCCTGTGCGGTGGAGTTCTTCTGCTCCTCATCCATATCATCGATATAGACCTTCCCGTATACATCGGCCAGAAAACGCTGCAGGGACCTGCCGCTGACAGTATAGACATATTCGCCTGCAGCTTCGTCAAGCGCAATGCCAAAGCCGTCAACCAGCTGATCGCCGTATTTTTCGATCAGTGCGACCGTCTCAAGGATCGTGCGGTTCAGATCCTCGTCATGATGGGAGGAGCTCTCCGCCAGGTCTCTTATCGTGACAGAGTAGGTGAGCTCATTATAGGCGAGAACATTTCCGTTTCTGTCATAAATCATGCCCCTTGTCGCGGGAAGGCTCACGTCTCTTTTGATCTGCAGGTGAAAATCCGTGAGATACCTCTCGCCGTTTACTATCTGGAGCGTAAACAGTCTGTAGACCAGTCCGGCAGCCATAACCGCCACGGCGGCGATCAGTATGGCAATCCTGAGGTCCATCCTTCTGAAAAATGCTATTATCTCTTTTCGGTTAAATAATCCGTCCAGCATGATTCAAATACACCCGCCTGTTTTACAGCGCGGAATTCTCACTGTCATCCGTATTCCTGACAAGCAGCACTACTCTGCCGCTGTCCTGCACCGCCTTTTCATAGATCAGCATAAGCAGCGGATAAAACACACTTCCCAGGACAGCTGTGTAGATCGATTCCGGGAGCATGACTTCAAAGAAAAACTGTCCGAAAATAATGCGGTTTCTGATCAGGAACAGAAATACAAAATTCAGAAATCCGTAGAAAAGATCACAGACAGTGATTGCGATAATGGGGAATCCGATCCCCTGCATATAAAGAAGCCTGCGGACGTGCCCGCAGATAAAGCCGATCAGGGAATACAAAAGAGCCGTATATCCCAGCGCCGGCCCGAAGAAAATATCACAGAGAAGCCCGCAGATAAAGCCGGTAAGGATCCCCTTCTTTTCACCATAGATAAAGCCGAAGGTAACGACCGCAATCAGCATGAGATTCGGCGTTATGGCCGAAATGGCGATCAGAGGCAGAAGAACCGACTGCACGATATAGCAGAATAGAATTGTAAGTACTACAAATAATATATGCTTTAATCTGTTCATTAATCGACCGTCTGCTTTTTCTCAAGGACGACCAGCACGTTGTTGATCTTCCCGAAGTCGACTGCAGGAGTGATTGTTCCCGACTTGGTCAGGCGGTTCGGATCCTGTTCGATGCTACTGACGTAGCCGATCAGTATGCCGGGAAGATACTTGTCACTGATATTGCTGGTAACGACGCGTGCCCCCTCCTTAACCCGGTCGTCCGGATCCAGGAGTCTCGTAAAGCTGATAACGCCGTCGTCGTACAGCGTAAGGTCCCCGTTTACAATCATCTGCTGCTGTGTGCCCTCTACCATACCGGCCACACTGGAGTCATCATCGATAATGGATTCGACCTGCGCCCAGTTCTCTCCGATCAGGGTAATCCTGCCTGCAAGGCCTGAGCCCGCAAGAACATTCATGTCTGTATCAAGTCCGTCCTTTTTTCCCTTGTCTATGATAAAGGAATGATACCAGTTGCCGGTATCCCTCGCGATTACGCGCGCGCCGGTCTTTGAGAATCCCGGTATGCGGCTGTCGAGTGCATAGAGGAGCCGTAGCTGTTCCAGCTCGTTTTTTTCTTCCGCAAACGCCTCAATCTGAAAGCTGAGGTCTTCATTCTCTGCTTTCAGCTGTGCGTTCTCTTCCCTGAGCGAAGCAATATCCCGCGAAATCTGCTGTCTGTCAAGAACCCATGTGCCGGCCTTGCTGACGCCGTTCTGGATCGGGACGATCGTTATTCCGACAAAGCGGCTGAGCGGATCTGACAGAATATCGGTACTGTAGGTCAGAATGATCATTGCTATGCACAGAGCGGATACGAGCAGTAAAAGGTACCTGCCGGGAATCTCCATTCTTTTCTGTGGTTTTGTATTAACCGGAGTTAATGTGTCCGGACTCATTACGCAAGCCCCTCAATCGTAAATACAAGCGGCAGGAGGGATCGGTTCCTGATGATCTGGCCGAGCCCTATAACCGCGCTGCAGACAGGATCCGATGCAATATTGACGATCCTGTGTACCTCCTGCTGCATCAAGTTCGTAAGTGTTTCGCTCTGGGACGCCCCGCCGGTGATATAGATGCCCTGCCGGTATATGTCTGCCGACAGCTCCGGGGGCGTCCTCTCCAGCAGTATTCTTGTATCACCCGCAATCTGGCTGTACAGATCGCTGAGCGTTTCGATTATGAATTCGCCCGGAAGGGTGCGCTCCACCGGCAGGCCCGAAAGAATATCTCTTCCGTACACCGTCTGGTCGGCGCCGTACGAATCAGTCCTGTCCGCCGAAATCCTGATCTTCTCTGCAGTCTTCATACCGATCTGGAGATTCTGCTCTTTCCTTACGGCATTGACGATGGCAGTGTCAAATGTATGTCCGCCTACCTTCAGGATTTTCGAAAGCACGATTCCGCCGAATGAAAGGACAGAGACCTCAGTCGTATCGTATCCGACGTCGACAATGAGAATCCCCTGGGAATTCATTACGTCGATCCCGAGTCCCAGGCAGTCTGCGACCGCTCTTTCGACTCCGAATATATTGCGCGCGCGGATTCCCGCCTCACGGATCAGGTCGCAGAAGGCTTTACGTTCAACCTCCGTGACATCTGTCGGTATGCTGATATAGTAATCGGCAGGCCGGAAGCTCCCTCTTTGTTCGTCTCTGATAAACTCCCGGACGAGCATTTCCATGTTCCTGATATCCGCGATTACGCCGCCGCCCATCGGAAAGGAAACCTGAATTCCGGAAGGAGCCTTCTCATACATCTCAAAGGCCTCATCTCCGTAGGCAATCATGGTATTGCGGCCGCGGACCGCGATCATATTGCGCTCCACAAGGACTCTGTCTGTCTGGGAGTTATAAAGCCTGAAGCTCCAGGTCCCCAGATCCAGTCCGAAAGCGCTGCCGGACAGACCCTTGAAACGGGCCTGCCGGCTGTCGTTATTCTCTTCTTTTCTGCTAAACAGTCCCATCCGCCTGCTCCAGAATCTTCTCCTGACGCATACTGGTGTAGCAATTATCACCGATAATAATATGATCCGTAAGACGTATTCCCATCATTTCTCCCAGCTTATCGAGCTGCTTTGTGATCTCGATGTCTTCCCTGCTCGGAGTGGGATCCCCGCTCGGATGATTATGAATCAGGACCATCCGGAGTGCGCCTGCCCTTACCGCCGATACAAAAACCTCTCTCGGCGAAAGGAGGGCCATATTGGCCGTCCCGACAGACAATATCTCCTGTCCGACCAGCTTCATCCTGCTGTCGAAACAAAGAAGCACGATTTTCTCCCTGCTGTCATGACGCATTTCCTCCATGAAATAGGCCGCGATATCATCGGGAGAAGATAATTCAGGGCTCTTTGCCCGGCACTCTTTCGTTATGCGCCTTACGATCTCTGTGATGCAGAGAAGCTTTGTCGCCTTCACGGAGCCGATTCCCCTGATAGCGGACAGCTCCGTCTGCGTCAGTCCATACAATACAGACAGCGACTGATTATCGTTGCCATGCAGGGACAGTACCCTGCGCGCAAGCTCAGTCGCCGACTCGCCCTGAGTGCCTGTCCGCAGGATGACCGCCAGAAGCTCCGCGTTCGTCAGGGCGGCGGCTCCATACTTTGCAAAGCGCTCATAGGGCATTTCAACTATGTCAGATTTTTTACTCAAGCAAACCTCTTTCCCGGTCTCTCCGAAAAAGGTTTCTTTATTTATATCACAGTGGCCTTTATTACTTCAACCGGGTGAGCCCTCTGTCATACATGTTCTGGAGCGTCTTCAGGATTCCAAAGCACGCGTGCGGCCAGGTAAGACCGCCCTGGAAAAAGACGCTGTAGGGCTCTCTTAAGGGACCGTCGGCGGACAGTTCAATGGAGGAGCCGGAAACAAAGGCGCCCGCAGCCATGATTACATCGCTGTCATATCCGGGCATCGGGGCCGGTTCGCAGGCAACAAAGCTGTCGACAGGCGATGCGGACTGGATTCCCTGACAGAAAGCGATGACTCCCTCGGGAGAATGGAAGGTCACGGACTGAATAATATCGTGCCTTTCTTCCGCGGAATCCGGCAGCACATCAAATCCGAGCTTTTCATAGGCGTTTGCCGCAAAGACAGCACCTTTGAGCGCGCTTGCCGTAACAACCGGCCCCATGAAAAAGCCCT
>CADBPC010000028.1 GCA_902796425.1 uncultured Lachnospiraceae bacterium | reverse complement strand
CTGGAACAGGACAACCACGATCATGATATGGAGTACCTGTTCGGTCCGCAGAACTCTTACGGGATAACAGGTCACGACCATGGACACAGCCATGACCATGAGCACGACCACGATCATGAGCACGAGCATCACCATGATCATGACCATGAACACAGTCATGACCACGTACATGAACATGATCATGACCACGGCCATGTTCTCAGCCACGAGCACCGAACGCTCCGGGATGTGCTGACGATTATCGACGGCACGAAGATGTCCGATAACGCAAAGAAGATCGCGGGAGATATTTTCCGTATTGTTGCGGAGGCGGAAGGTGAAGTTCACGGAAAGCCTGCCGGGGAGGTTCACTTCCACGAGGTGGGTGCCGTTGATTCCATCGTGGATATTATAGCGATTGCGGTCTGCTTTGATGACCTCAAGGAGCGCTTTGGCATTACGGACGTGATTATACCCGTCCTGTATGACGGCCAGGGCACGATCCGCTGCCAGCACGGAGTGATTCCGGTGCCTGTTCCGGCGGTCACCAGTATCGTAAAGACGAATAAACTCCGCCTGCATATTATGAATGAGACGGGTGAGTTTGTAACGCCCACGGGCGCGGCTGCTGCTGCGGCTCTCAGGACGAGCGACGCCCTTCCTTCCGAGTTTACGGTTGTCGGGACGGGTCTCGGCGCCGGAAAACGTGCCTATAAGCGGGCAGGTGTTCTGCGCGCCATGCTGATTGAAGACTGATCCGGTCCCTGGAGGATTCAAATGTACCAACTTGACCAGAAATGGCTGTCTTATTACACGGAAATCGATCCTGAGAAAAGACAGGAGATATTTAAAGAACTGACAGATTGTCCGGATGGCAATGAGGACCCGAAGGATGCGGCCTTAAGCCGGCTTCGCCGGGACCTTTTTACACTGCGTCATACAATGCCCGGAAGGGAAGGCACCGTTGACCGGCATATTCTCTGCGTTTTCGAACTGTTCTCCATCGGGAGCGGTCGTTTTGGCTTTAAAAAGCAGACGGTCCGCCTCGTAAAGAAGCAGCTTGAAAACCTTGGCTTCGGGCTTATTGCAGGAGCCGGCGATGAAGGCAGGGGCGCGGTCTACTGGGAGATACGAAACGGCATACGAAGATACCTGTCCACCTGTACGGACGAGAGCTACGGAAAAAAGCTCTTCGGTCTCGTGAAAGCCTCGGATGATGAGAAAATGACGAGAATCACGAATGAGATGTGGATGATCTCAGAGGGTGTCAGGGGCAAGGCGGAAGAGGATCTGGACGCGGATGAAAAAGAGAATCTGAGCCTTTACTGCAGGGCTGTCCGGGATGAGTACTGCTCACAGGGAGCTGAACAGGCCTCCATGTTTGACGGATATGGCAGTAAACGCGGGAGCGGCGATGGCAGAAGGTAAGAACGTTACAATCAAAGGAACCATGCTTTCTCCGGAAGAAGCCATGGAGTGTTTTTCCGGGAGGATGAAAGCCATTTTAAAAGAGGAGTATGACGCGTTCGCCGCAGCGGGAGAAAAAGAACTCGCTAGAGGCCTGAGAGTCAATCCCCTGAAGGAAGATCCGGGAGCCTTTGCCAGAAAGGCTCCTTTTTCACTGCGTCCTGTTCCGTGGTGCCCTTCGGGCTTTTACTATGGGACAGACAGCGCACGCCCTTTGCAGGAAGCCGCAGGGGGAGAGAGCGCCGGCGCCGGGATGCGTCCCGGAAAGCATTCCTGGCATGAAGCAGGCGTCTATTATATACAGGAGCCAAGCGCCATGGCGGTCGCGGAGCTCTCGGGCGCACAGCCCGGCGAGAGAATCCTGGATCTATGCGCTGCGCCGGGCGGCAAATCGACTCAGCTTGCAGGCATGATGCGCGGGGAAGGACTGCTGGTTTCCAACGAGATTCATCCGGAGAGAGCAAGGATCCTGTCCCAGAATATCGAGAGGATGGGAATACAAAACGCGGTTGTTACGAATGAAACGCCGGCCCGCCTTGCGTCCCGAATGCCCTCTTTTTTTGACAGGGTTATCGTTGATGCCCCGTGCTCCGGGGAGGGAATGTTCCGGAAAGAGGAGCAGGCATCTCTTATGTGGAGCGAGGAGACGGTTGCGGCGTGTGCCGCAAGGCAGAAGGAAATCCTTGACTGCGCGGCCATTCTTCTTAAGCCGGGCGGGACTCTGGTTTACTCAACCTGCACCTTCGCCCCGGAGGAGGACGAGGGATCGGTCCTCCGGTTTCTTAATGAGCACGAAGAGTTTGAACCGTACCCCCTTTGGGACAGATTCGGGGAGAGGTTCCGCGAAATGGGCTTTGCGGGAGCGGTTCAGTGGAGCTTTGGGGAGCCTGACAGGAACACCGGGAGCCTTGGCGGGTGCGCTGTCCGGCTCTGGCCGCACAGGCTGGAGGGAGAGGGACATTTCGTCGCAAGGATGGTCAAAAAATCTCCCGCCGGCGCAGGTGAAATGAAGGAGCAGCAGATTATAACGCAGCAGGTCCTTCGTGCAAGGTCTAAAAAGCAGGGGAAAAAACTGCAGCGTTCGTCCGGAAGCGCCGCACTGGAGCAGGCGGCAGCGCTGTGGCATGAGTTTTCCGCGGCATATCTTTATGAGAATCCGGAATCTAAGCTGTATGACGGCGGCGGAAGACTTGCCCTTTTCGGAGATGAGCTGTATCTGACCTGCCCGGATATTACGTATGAGGGCTTAAAGACAGTAAGGCCGGGACTCCATCTGGGAACCGTAAAGAAAAACCGGTTTGAGCCTTCCCATGCACTGGCTCTTTCACTGAAAAAGGAAGAAGTCCGCGCCTTCCTGGATCTTAAGACAGAGCAGGAGGCCGCGGCCTATATAAGAGGAGAGGTCATACCCTTTGAAGGAGAAGAAAAGGGCTGGATCCTGGTCGCCACCTGCGGATATTCTCTCGGCTGGGGAAAGGCGGCGGCCGGAACCGTAAAAAACCATTATCCCAAGGGACTCAGAAAACAGCTGCAGTAAGCGGCAGGATAGAACTACCGCCGGATGACCGGAAGTGATTCATCGTAATCCGTGCGTACAGTGGTGACAGTATCGATGGATATGACACTTGGCGGTGAACCAGAGTCGAGCCTAAGAACCAGGTCCTGCGTATCACTTATCGGAAAATGCTTTTCCGTAAAACCTTCAGGTGAGGCGCCGCCTTCCGGGGCGTCTGCCTGCAGGCGCCCTTCGTATAGGTCCGCAAGGTACACCTGGGCCTTTGAAAAGGCGCCGTAGTAGCCGCTTGTCTGTTCAATGTATTTATCGCAGAGCCGTCTGTCGGCGCGGGCGCTTGCAACGGAGAGGGCAGCAAAGCTGACAAGACTCAGTATGATGAATACAAGAAGTATCAGCGATACGCCGCCGTTTAGCGAGTAGTATTTCTTATTTCCGCTCATTTTCGTGCATCCTCCGCTGCCGGGGTGTCTTCCCCGATTTCCTGTGCCTGCAGTGCGGGACACTGTCCGGTATAATAAGTGACCGGAAGCTCATAAAGAACCGAGGCGGGCGATGTTCTGCCGGCTTCAATGCGAAGCATTGACAATTCTCCCTCAGCATATCTTTCTGTATCATCGCCGGAATAATCCAGCAGTACATAGTAGGAGCCCTGCGCTTTTGCGCCTGTGTCTGCGGCCGCCTCTGTGAGATTCCACTCTTTGTCAAAAGACAGCAGAAGACTGCCGGGTTCTTTCCCGGTGCGGAGGCTGTCTTCATAAGCGGTATAAATTTCGGACGGAGCATCCATAGAGTACAGGAAAAGAAGGGAGGCTTCTTCGGGGGCGCCTTCCGCTCCGAGAAAGCTTTCCGCGGCGTTCTGGGCGATGCGGACGGCATGGGAAAGGTCTGAAGCGTCCCTGCTGATTCCCGAGGCATACAAAAACAGCCTCACACAGACTACGCCGGCAAGGGAAAAGAAGAATACGGATATGATCAGCTCTATCAGAAAGAGAGATGTTTTTGATCCTTTACTGCGATATTTTCCTGCCATGAGCTGCCTTCCTGTCTGTCTTTACGGTACTGCGCAAAGAACCAGGCGGCTTTGCGAATTGTCATCCGCCGTTATGTCCACACAAAGAATCCGCCCCGCGGCAGCGCTCTCCGGCGGGGAATCCATGTTCATTACAGGCAGGCCCTCATCAAGGAAGGAGAACTCCAGGGCATTCAGCGGATAAATCCGGGTTCCGCCCGCAGCCTTTACGTCATCCCTTGCTGCTGCCGCAAACTGTTCGCACATCTGACCTTCATAGGCATAGATCCAGGTGATATAGGATACGCCGTCGATATCCGTGTAAATCTTAAGAGCGGGTATTCCTTCAAGAGTTCCGGTCTGAATCATCCCTTCCTGTCTGCTGCTTCGCACCTTCTGCGTGATATACGCGGACGCTGTGCGCAGCCTGTCGCTCTCATCCATGTTTCCGACGATTTTGCGATACTGCGCGGTTCCCATCGCGATGAGTAAAAGCGCAGTGAGCATGAAGGAAGCGAACACGAGCAGAACGAACAATATATCGATGTAATGTCTGTTATCCTGACGGATCATATCGCAGTTTTTCCTGAATTATCGTTCTGAAGCATCAATTCTGAAACATCAATTCTGAAACATCAATTCTGAAACATCATTCTGTAAGATCAATCACGACATAGGACGGCCGGATGTTGGAGGCCACAGGGCGGTAATCCACGTAGAACAGGGACGTGTTGTAGGACAGGCCATAGTGGTCCCTCAGATACTGAAGATCCGGAGGATACCTTCCCTCGAGGGCATAGCAGCAGGTGATGTCGCGCTCGAGAGCGCCAAGCAGGCCTTCCCTCTGTTCGGAGACGGAGCGGGTGCCGATGTATCCCGCAATTCCCGAAAACAGGAACACCCACAGCACTATGAGGATAACGCTCAGGAAAATGGTATTAACCAGTCTTTTCTTTCTCATGGCTCCTCCACCGTCCCCGTCAGCCGATCGACGCCATGACGCCCATAAGCGGGAGTATTACCGAAAGAAGAATAAGCCCTATGATAACGGACAGGATGATCACCATTGTTGGTTCTATGGCTGACAGCAGCCGGTTTATTTTCCGGTCGGTATCCTGCCTGTAGTGCTCGGCAATAAAGCCCAGGGCTTTGTCGACATTGCCGCTTTTTGCCGCGATTGTCAGCATGCTGGAATAGAAGCCGGTAAACATATGCACCTTCATCAGCGCGTCGGCCAGCCCCTCGCCGTTATCGAGCATTTTTCTGCATTCGGTGATCTTATTAAGGACCGTCTCGTTCTCTACGATGTTCGAGACCAGTTCCAGGGAGTAGTAAGTATCGAGCCCTGCCTCATAGGTCAGCTGCATGCCGGAAGCAAAGCGGCCCACAGCCATTTTTTCGGAAAAATCTTTCGTTGCAGGAAAGCGCTCCAGAAAGCGGGAAAAAAGCTTTCTTCCGTTCGCCGTGTAGTAAACGTAAAGATAGAAGAGTACAAAGAGCACGAACAGGACAATCATGACGGTATAGTAGCGGCTCAGGACGGCGCTGATTTTCATCAGCATCTGTGTCACTGCGCCGACGGAGGTGCCGAGCTGGCTGAAAACCTGAGAGAAGACCGGCATGACGCGGGAGAGAAGGACAATTACGATAACGAACATCATGACGACCATCATGACAGGATAGCTCACCGCGCTGCGGACGGACTCCCCGAGGTCGTCGAGATCTTCGTAATAACGGGCAAGGGATTCGGTAACGCTTTCGAGCTTGCCGGTCTGTTCGCCGACGATGAGGAGTTCGGTAACATATGGAGGAAATACGCCGCTTTTATCGACCGCCTCGGAAAGACGACCGCCTGCGGAGACGACTTCCTGCATATCGGTGAGGACTTTGGTAAGATCACGGTTATCCGTATCGTCCAGCATGATCTTAAGACTTGCGGAGGGAGTTACGCCCGCAGAGAGTAGATTTGTCAGCTGCTGGCAGAAATGGAATATCATTGCATTGGAGAGGCGTCCCTCATCGTGACGCCCGCCCGTAATATGAAACAGTAGATTTTTCAGTTTTGTTATCAGCTGCATTTTGCTCCCTGCCTTGTCTGCCGGCGCAGTCACCTGTAATCAGTACATATAGACGCTGCGGTAATTGTCTCCGTCCCCGATGAATTTCTCAAGCTCCCGGCTGTCCTGGTTGGAGGCGAAGGTGGGATCCATCAAAGACCAGTCGGTGCCGTCGAAACGGATGATTCCGTTGATCCAGCCTGTATCCTCCGTGTAGGCGGACAGCCATGCGTGATAGGCTGTGCCGGCGTATCCGATTTCAAGCCTTGCCGGTATCCCCTGGCTTCGCAGCATGGCGGCCATCAGCGCGGCATAATCAAAGCAGATTCCCCTGCCGGTATCGAGTACCTCGTCGACATCGGGGAGATATCCGCTCTGGACAGTTTCTGCCTCATCCCAGTCATATTCGACGTGGCTTATGACATAATTATATACATTTGTAATGGCTTCAAGGTCGGTGTTTGCGGGATTTACGACCATCCGGGCGGTATCGATTGTCTCCATGTCCTCCGTAAACCACACGTACTGGTTCGGATAGAGGAACGGTGCGAACGGATCGCTCAGCGCGATATCGAACTCGGTTGTATAGGCGACCGCGTACATTGTATCCTTTACATTCGTATATACGCCGACCCGGTAATGCCCGTCGCCGTCGGAGAAGGGGAAAAAATCAATTTTGTCATCGAGCTTCAGGTCATAGGTATAGGTGATATCCGATTCCGGTGTGATCTGGAGCTTGACCTTGGAGCTGTTTCCCGTATAGCGCACTCCGATATATCCGCTGTCCAGGTGAGAGGCGTCGATTTCAACCTCTTCATTGCCGAGGGTAAGATCCCCCTCCGCCTCGGGCGTAAGGACAATGGGAGTGTTGTCCCTGTCTCCTTTCACGGTATAATCGACTTCCTGTACAGCATTCTTTTTCTTGCCGCAGGCAGCGCATGCGGCGGCTGTAAATATCAGAAGATAGGCTGTTAAGGCTCTGTGCGCATTCATGTACATCATTGTATCACAACGCGGTAAAAGGAGGCACAAATTCCTCCCGCGGTGCCTTACCGGAGCCCGGCCGGGAGGATTATGATATAATAAACTGAATGTCTGTGTGCCGGCTCCTGCCGGCCGCACAGGCAGGACGACGAATGCATTGAGTGCGTGCGGCCGTGTCCGCAGATCGGAGACTGAGATGAGAGTCCGGGCAACCAATATGCAAAGAGATATCCTGATCATGAATATGGAGCATCAGCTCCATGATATTGCGCAGGAAAGATTCGGAAAATCTGCCATGAAGTGTACAGATACGGAGCTGTACTGCACCGTGATGGTTTACTGTAAAAGACTTCTGCAGGTCACTGAGCGGGCTGCCGGCGAAAAGAAGGTATACCTGATTGCAGGACAGCTGAAGCTTGGCCGCCTCTTATCCGTCAACCTGATCAACCTGAGAATATATGACCATATGAAAAAGCTGCTCGGAAAATACGGGCGAACGATCAGCCGGCTTGAAGAGCAGGAGCCGGAGGCGGCGGATATCGGAGAGTTTGACAGCGCATGGACTGCGGGGGAACTTGTCGAAGCTGCGGCAACCGTCGGGATCCCGATGGAGGGATTTGCCCTCAGGGAGGATACCTCCAGCGCTTCCGTAGAGGAGGGCGCCTCTGCGTTAAATCTTTTCCTGTCGGGACTGGACAGGTGGGAGAACGTAGAAGAATCGGTAAGGTATGTCCGGCTTCACGGCAAAAATATGCCTGTCCGCGTCTATGACTACGATATCGTCGGATATGACAGCTTTGTAAATAAGATTCGTCTTATCAGTCCGCCAAAGAGTGCCGGATCGCCGGAAAGACTTAGCGACCTGGAGAGGATGTATACACTCGCAAGCGGAGCTGCCCGCTGCATACTCGGCGAAATGAAGGCGAGAAAGTATGACCTGAACAGGCTTTACGACCATGCAGTCATTCAGCTGACCGGAGATTTCACTGCCCTTATTATTCCGGAGCTGATCAGGATCATGACCGAGGATAAGGCGATGAGCCTTGATGAGGTAATTCGGATTGTGGCCGCCACATGCTACTGCTCTATGGACAGCCTGCCCGAAAAGCCGCTCCTTATTTCCGTGCCGGAGCTGGTGGAAACGGCAGGAATGCTGCTGCCGGTTATCTGGGAGCTCGATGAACGGGCAAGAGCCCGTTCGCAGGATCCGGATCTGCTGATTATCGATAAAGACAACAATATAAATGTGACCAGCCTCGCACTGCATTTTGCCTTCTCGGCGATTCTAAAAGACGGCTCAGGGGAAAATGTACTTTCAGAAAAATACCGTGCGCTTTACCCCGGAAAGTTTTCTGTCAGGGACAACGGCGTCTCCTTCAGAAGATGGCTCCTGGCATCCAATCACCCGCTTGCCGACTATCTCTCCCAGACGGTGAGCGATGCGTACAAATGGGATCCGGTCCAGCTGGAGCGGCTGATGCAGCACAGCGGGGATGAAGCTGTCCTTGGCGCCCTCCGGAACGTCAAGAAAGAAAACAAACTGGCGCTTACCGGGAGCGGCGAGTCTGCCGTGTACGACATGCTCCTGGAATATCCGGACCGGGACTCTGCCATGCTCTTTTCGGAATATATCCGTCACAGATACAACAGGATCAAAGACGGATGGGAGCCGGAGGTTCCCGTAATATTCTGTGTAAGGACCGGGGGCGAAGGCTGCAGCAGGGAGACGGGCGATGTTTTCAGAGGTCTCCAGAAGCTGGTGGGCGGCGATGCGAAAAGCTCGCAGTTTATGCGGATCATCTGCCTTGAGGACCTGAATGCCTCTGCAGCCCAGAGACTCGCGGCTGCCTGCGACCTGGTTGAAAACCTCACGGAAAAGACAGGCACCTGCGGGAGCTTTTATTCCAGAATCTGCGAACTGGGAGGCGCGGCCTGCCTGTCGCTTTGCGGGGATCCGGATGACGGCAGAACGGTCACGATCGCGGATGAACAGATCGCCGCCGACGATGAAAGCGGCGGGGATGTTTTGGATTTGTATATCAGAGCAAAGGATCGTTTCTTTGAAAACTGCGCGGACAGGAATTACCTTCCGGGCAGAATGCTTGAGAGCATTGCGCAGGCCGGCAGGTATTCGGCGGACCTGTGCGCTCTTGACATGATGCGCGGCATCTGGATGCCCGAAAAGAATAAAAAGCGCGAAAAAAAATAATTCATTTACGGTGACAGGAACATGGATCTGTTTGAATACATGCAGGAAAAAAATACCGAGCGGGAGTCGCCTCTTGCGGCGAGGCTGAGGCCCCGCACGCTCGACGAGGTCGTGGGACAGCAGCACATAATAGGAAAGGGAAGGCTGCTGTACAGGGCGATCAGGGCGGACAAGCTCGGGAGTGTGATCTTTTACGGCCCTCCCGGAACCGGAAAAACGACGCTCGCAAGAGTCATAGCCAATACAACCAGCGCACAGTTTACACAGATCAATGCCACGAGCGCCGGCAAGAAGGATATGGAGGAGGTCATCCTCAAGGCCAAAGAGTATCTGGGCGGATACGGCAAAAAGACGATTCTTTTCATTGACGAGATTCACAGGTTCAACAAAGGGCAGCAGGATTATCTGCTGCCGTTTGTTGAGGATGGAACGATTACACTCATCGGCGCGACGACGGAGAATCCTTATTTTGAGGTCAACGGAGCTCTGCTTTCGCGCTCGATGATCTTCGAACTCCGGCCCCTTGGTCCGGAGGATGTCCGCGTCCTGATTGAGCGCGCGGTCTATGACAGGGAAAGGGGCATGGGCGCATATGATGCGGTTATCGACGAGGATGCGGCCGAGTTCCTTGCGGAAACTGCAGGAGGCGACGCCAGACATGCGCTGAACGCAGTGGAACTTGCCGTGCTGACAACAGACAGGGCACCAGACGGAAAAATTCACATTACCACGGACGTTGCCAGGGAGTGTATCCAGAAGAAAGCCCCGCGCTATGACAAAAAGGGGGACAATCACTATGATACAATCTCCGCCTTTATAAAGAGCATGCGGGGATCGGACCCCGATGCGGCTGTCTATTACCTTGCCAGGATGATGAGTGCGGGCGAGGAGCCGGAATTTATTGCGAGGCGGATTATGATCTGCGCCGCCGAGGACGTCGGCAATGCGGATCCCGGGGCCCTTCAGGTTGCGGTTGCGGCCTCGCTTGCCGCAGAGCGCCTCGGATGGCCGGAGTCTCAGATTGTTCTCGCCCAGGCCGCGGAATACGTCGCAACAGCGCCCAAGAGTAATACTGCCGTCAATTCCATATCCGACGCGGCTGCGCTGGTTGAAAAAACAGGGAGCCTTCCCATACCGCCGTATCTGCAGGATGCGCATTACAGCGGAGCGTCAAAGCTCGGCAGGGGGATTGGCTATGAGTACGCACATCTGTACAAGGATCATTATGCGGGACAGCGCTGTCTCCCCGAGGAAATCAGCGGCATAAGCCTGTACCGGCCGTCCGAGAACGGGTATGAAGCAGTAATCCGCGCCCGTATGGCAGGACTTACGGGAAAAAC
Organism: uncultured Lachnospiraceae bacterium; assembly: GCA_902796425.1. Lineage (GTDB taxonomy): Bacteria > Bacillota > Clostridia > Lachnospirales > Lachnospiraceae > CAG-791. The sequence continues at coordinate 12,364 of CADBPC010000028.1, read as the reverse complement.
AAAATATACTGAGCATGAGAATCTGATGGAGCGGGAGAAATAACCGGATGGAATCAACAAATGCCGTTTATAAACTGACAATACTGTATATGCTTGACAAGGCCGGCCAGGGAGTGGACGTACCGCGCATATCCGGCTTTCTTCTTGAGAGCGGATATGTCAATTTCGAAGCACTGGCAACGGTCCTTTCCCAGGTGGAAGAGGACGGACTGGTTGAAACCTACGAAACAGGCGGGAAGACCTTCATGAAAATTACGGATGAAGGTGAACAGATCCTGAAATACATGTCCAATGATCTCGGCAGCGGAATCCGCGGCCAGGTCGATGCATATCTTAAACAGATTGGAAAATACTTAAGAAAAGACAGGGATATTACAGCGGAGTACTTCAGAAACCCCAGGGACAGGGCAGGAAGCTTTCTTGCGCATATGTCTGTCAGGGAGGAAGGACTGACAATCCTCGACCTGACGGTCGGGGCCCCGGATGAAATGACAGCCAGGCAGATCGCGGACAACTGGAAAGATGCATGCAGCGACCTGTATGCACAGATCCTGAACAGGCTCCTGGCCGCGCCTTCGGAAGGAAAGGACGGGGAGAGATAAAGGCGGCGCCGCGCGGGAGAATCAAGGCGCGGTCGCAGGAAATCAGCCGATTGCATATTTTATTTTGTTGATTTATAATTTCCTTGATGTGCACAGCCACGGCGTAATTCATTTCCCTGAGTGCACATTAGTTTACTCCGGTAAATAATCTACTGAACGTAATCTATCAAATTTCCAACTTTTTAACACATTCCTGTTTTTGCTGCCGGGCCATTGGGTGCGGCACTACGAAATATTTCATGTAAAGGAGTTTTATGACAAGACAGATGTACGAGTCGCTTGCTATGCCTGATCTTCGGGCTATAGCCAAGCAGCGCGGCATGAAGATCAGTGTGAGGACCAAGAAGGCCGAACTGATCGATCTGATGCTGGAGCAGGATGAAAAGGACGCGTCCCAGGAGGCGGCAAAGCAGGCTGCCCTGAAGGAAGCCAGGAAAAATGCCCGTTCCGCAGGCAGCAAGTCTGCAGCAGACAATATGTCTGCAGGGAGCGAGGTAAAGGAGCCCCAGACGGACAAGGCACAGGACACGGACCGCAAATCTGCGCCGAAAGGCAGGACGCAGTCCGCGGATGCCCCGGTAAAAAGAGGCAGAAAGGTGGTCCGTATCGTTACGGATGCCGGTGAGGCTGCAGCACCCGAAGCGCAGCAGCAGGAGAGCGCACCTGCGGCGAAAAGCCAGAACGAACCCGTGCGAAAGAGCACTGTCGTAAAACCGCAGGGCAGAAGAAAAAAGCGCGCTGAGGAAGATACAAAGACCGTCAGGACCGCACAGGAGGGCGCAAAAGCGGCAGAGGAAACCGCTCCGGCCGGCCCTGCAGTCAGGGAAGAGTCCGGAAAACAGGAACTGCCCGTCCGTCAGGAAGCAGCTGTAAGACAGGAAGCGCCTGTAAGACAGGAAGCGCCTGCAAGACAGGAAGCGCCTGCAAGGCAGGAAGCACCTGCCAGGCAGGAAGCACCTGCCAGACAGGAAGCGCCTGCAAGGCAGGAAGCGCCCGCAAGGCAGGAAGCGCCTGCCAGACAGGAAGTGTCCCCGGAGCAGGCCATGGCAACAGCCGCGCGTTATGCAAGACGCGGAATCCAGAGACCGGACGCGCCGGTTCCCCACAAGGATGTGATGAACCATGAACTTGACAGCGGCGAGATGGCTCACGGCATTCTGGAAGTAATGGCTGACGGGTACGGTTTTATCCGGTCCGCCAACTATCTGCCGGGGGACAATGACGTATATGTCGCGCCCAGCCAGATACGCCGCTTCAACCTGAAAACAGGCGATATTATTGAAGGCAACATCCGCATACGAACGCAGCAGGAGAAGTTCAGCGCACTTTTATTCGTCAAGTCTGTCAACGGGATGGATCCGGAGATGGCAAAACGGCGGTTTAATTTTGAGGACATGACCCCGGTCTTCCCGGATGATAAAATCCGGCTCGAGAAACCGGGCGCCAGCATTGCGATGCGTGTCATGGATCTGATGTGCCCTGTCGGCAAGGGACAAAGAGGCATGATTGTTTCGCCTCCCAAGGCCGGAAAGACAACGCTTCTCAAAGAGGTCGCAAGGAGTGTCAAGGCGAATAATCCGGAGATCCATCTCATCATACTGCTGATTGATGAGCGCCCCGAGGAAGTAACGGATATCAGGGAAGCGATTGAAGGACCGAATGTCGAAGTGATCTACTCCACATTCGATGAGCTGCCGGACCATCACAAGCGCGTCGCCGAGATGGTAATTGAAAGGGCGAAAAGACTCGTTGAGCATAACAAGGATGTCATGATCCTTCTTGACTCTATTACAAGACTTACGAGAGCCTATAACCTTACCGAGCCTTCCAGCGGCAGGACCCTTTCGGGCGGACTTGACCCGGCGGCGCTGCACATGCCCAAGAGGTTTTTCGGCGCGGCCAGAGACATGCGTGAAGGCGGATCACTCACGATCCTTGCCACCGCGCTGATCGAAACCGGCTCCAAGATGGACGACGTTGTTTACGAGGAATTCAAGGGCACCGGCAATATGGAACTGATCCTCAACAGAAAGCTCCAGGAAAGACGGATATTCCCTGCGATTGACCTTGCGCGGTCCGGGACACGGCGGGATGACCTCCTTCTTACGCCGGATGAACAGGAATGCATCAATGTCATCCGCAGATCCTTCGTCGGCAGCAGGGCAGAAGAGGCGACCGAGAGCGTTCTTGATCTGTTCGCGCGCACAAGGACAAACGGCGAGTTTGTCAATATGGTGCGGAGCCATCGCTGGGCATATTGAGGACGGGAAGCAGGAAAAATGGAAAAATAATCATATTCTTTATCAACTTTGTAAATTTGATATAGAATATGATTGACACAACAATTATCCGTTGCTATACTGCAATTGTCACCGGACAGATTACTTCCGAAGGGAGAAGAGCAATGAAGAAGATTACCAGACTACTTACAGTGATCATGTTAATATCGGTTATTGCAGGCCTTGCCGGATGCGGAAAAAAGTCTGAGAAAATAACCGCGATGGTAGATGATTCGGCAGTCAGCCGTGAACTCAGTGATGAGGGCGATGTTCATTATATTGATGACAACGCGATCGCTCTTGCGGCAGGCGCGGCAACAACCGCTACAGCTGCCGAGGCGCAGGCGACACTTGCACTGGTCAACGTACAAAGAGCAGCAGCCGGACTTGCGGAGCTGATCTGGAACGAGGGCCTCGAACAGGCGGCGCAGGTCCGCGCACAGGAATGCGAGAAGGCATTTTCCCATACAAGACCGGACGGAACGGACTGGTGGACAGTCAACAGCGCGCTGATGTACGGCGAGAATCTTGCAATGAATTACAATGATTCGAACAGTGTTGTCAATGCGTGGATGGCATCTCCGGGACACAAGGCCAACATCCTGAACGGCGGATACGCTTCCATCGGTGTCGCGGCATATCAGGCACCCAACGGTTCCTGGTACTGGGCACAGGAATTCGGGTATTGACCGGATATTAAACCGCCGGCAATGAGCACCGGGCAGTACATACAGTACATTTATAAGAGATTGACAGATATTCGGACAGGAGGCATGAGGCCTCCTGTTTTTTGCGCGGTGCAATGAGCCATGCGCGAACAGGATGTCAGACGGCCAGCGGGAGCTTGCTCACGAATGGCTGTATGACAGACTGGGAGCATACGGCGAATGCCGCGACAGTATGCATCCGCAGGATGCATACTGTCGGCATGACTCAATGTAAAACATCGGATGGGCGGAGTTCTTAAGGTATGCCCTCAAAAGCACACCCAAAGTATTTGTTAAAAATAAAACAAATACCTTTGCATTTCGTAAGAATGTGTTAGAATAGCAATGTATTTCGTATATTAAGTATGCAAATAGATTTCACGCAGGAGGATACTTATGAACATTCTGGTTTGTATTAAACAGGTGCCGGACACGACCGAGATCAAGATCGATCCGGTAAAGAACACCCTCATCAGAGACGGTGTTCCCAGCATCCTGAATCCTTTTGACGGTTATGCACTTGAAGCTGCAGCCCGCCTGAAGGATAAAGACCCCGACACCAAGATCGTGGTCATCACAATGGGCCCGCCTCAGGCGAATGCAGTGCTTAAGGAAGCGCTCGGCATTGCCGCTGACAAGGCATATCTTCTCACCGGCCGCGCTTTCGGCGGTTCCGACACACTTGCAACATCCTACATCATCTCCCAGGCAATCAAAAAGGTTGAGGAAACGGAAGGCAAGTTTGACGCTATTTTCTGCGGCAAGCAGGCTATCGACGGCGATACTGCACAGGTCGGACCGGAAATTGCCGAGCATCTCGGACTTCCCCAGGTTACCTACGGACTTGTCTGCGAGAAGACAGAAGACGGCAAAGGCCTTCGCGTCACACAGGAAGGCGACGACGGCAAGCCGATTATCGAAGTTGGTTTCCCCTGCCTTGTAACATTTACAAAGCCTAATTTTGATCCCCGTTATCCCACAATTAAGAGAAAGCTCGCTGCCAACAAGGCGCAGATCCCGGTAATCGGTGATACGGTCGAAGAGTTCCCCGATATGGACAGATCCAGGATCGGCCTTATGGGTTCTCCCACACACGTTAAGAGATCCTTCGTTCCCGAGCGTAAAAAGGGCGGCATCATCATTTCCGAAGAAACTGTGGAAGATTCCGCAGTCAAGCTTGCAGCACTCCTCAGTGATGCGCACATCATTTAATAAGGAGGGAGAAAGATAATGGAAGCTAAGACAAAAGATTTATGGGTATTTATTGAAACAAATGAAGACGGCTCTCCCAAGAAGGTAGGACTGGAGCTTCTTAATCCCGGCCGCAAGCTTGCTGACAAGCAGGGCGGAAAGCTGGTAGCTGTCGTAATCGGCAACAATGTCGCTGTTTCCGTTGAGGAAGCCGGCAAATTCGGCGCGGATCAGGTTATTGTCGTTGAGGGTCCCGAGTATGAGAAGTATACAACGGATGCCTACGCAATCGCCCTGGTTCATCTGTGCGAGAAGTACGCACCGACAACCGTTATGGTCGGCGCGACCAATGTCGGCCGCGATCTTGCTCCCCGTGTGACGGCGCGTATCGGCACAGGCCTTACCGCTGACTGCACAAGCATTGATATCGATGAAGAGTCCGGAAATGTTGCATGGACACGTCCCGCATTCGGCGGAAACCTGATGGCAACCATCCTCTGCCCGGATCACCGCCCGCAGTTCGGTACGGTCCGCCCCGGCGTATTCAAGAAGCCCGCGGAAACCGAGAACAAGGCGGAAGTCATCCGCGAGGAGTTCCACGTTGCTCCCGAACAGATCCGCACAAAGCTGATCGACGTTATCCGTGAAGCTGCGGAAGAGCTTGTAGACCTTGAAGGCGCAGAGATCATCGTATCCGGCGGACGCGGTGTCGGCGGACCCGAAGGATTTGCTCCCGTTAAGGAACTTGCGGACGCACTCGGCGGCGTGGTCGGCGCTTCCAGAGCAGCAGTCGATGCAGGCTGGATTTCTCACTCCCACCAGGTCGGACAGACCGGCAAGACTGTCGGCCCGAAGCTTTATATCGCATGCGGAATTTCCGGTGCAATCCAGCACATGGCAGGCATGAGCGGTTCTGATACGATCGTTGCGATCAACAAGGATCCCGATGCCAATATTTTCTCCATCGCGGATTACGGCATTGTCGGAGACCTGTTCAAGGTTCTTCCGGTTCTGACCGCAGAAGTTAAGAAGATCAAAGGTTAATCATAATCAGAAAAGGAGATAGTTATGGATTTCTTTAATGATGAACTGCACAATGACCTGCTTGAAATGTATCGTGATTTCGCTGAGAAGTCAGTAAAGCCTCTTGCAGCTGAGCTTGACAAGGAAGAGCGCTTCCCCAGAGAGACCATTGAGCAGATGGCAGAGATGAACATGATGGGCATTCCTTTCCCCGAGGAATACGAAGGAGCGGGCGTTGATACCCTTTCCTACATCCAGGCTGTGGAAGAGATTTCCAAGGTCTGCGCATCGACCGGTGTTGCTCTTTCCGCACACACATCCCTCTGCGCATGGCCGATCTATCAGTTCGGTACCGAAGAGCAGAAGAAGAAATATCTCCCGGATCTCTGCTCCGGAAGAAAGATCGGTGCTTTCGGTCTTACCGAGCCCAGCGCGGGCACAGATGCAGCTATGCAGAAGACCCAGGCAGAGGACAAGGGTGACCACTGGCTCCTGAACGGCAGCAAGTGCTTCATCACCAATGCAGGCGAGGCTTCCACATATGTTATTTTTGCCATGACTGACAAGAGCCAGGGCAACCGCGGCATCAGCGCATTTATCGTTGAAAGTGATTTCCCCGGATTCTCCGTCGGAAAGCATGAGGAGAAGATGGGTATCCGCGGCAGCGCAACTGCAGAGCTGATTTTCCAGGACTGCATCGTTCCGAAGGAAAACCTTCTCGGCGATCTGAACAAGGGCTTCAAGATCGCAATGATGACTCTGGACGGCGGCCGTATCGGTATCGCAGCTCAGGCTCTCGGAATTGCTGAAGGCGCTATCGATGTCACTGTCAAGTATGTTCAGGAAAGAGAGCAGTTCGGCAGAAGAATCAGCCAGTTCCAGAACACTCAGTTCGAGCTTGCACAGATGAGAGCGAACACAGAGGCTGCAAAGCTTCTTGTATACCAGGCAGCATGCGCAAAGGATGCAGGCAAGCCTTACAGCCACCTCGCAGCTATGGCGAAGCTGAACGCTTCCCGCAATGCAAGTGATGTCACACGCCGCTGCCTGCAGCTCTACGGCGGATATGGCTACACACGTGATTATCCGATCGAAAGAATGATGCGTGACGCCAAGATCACCGAGATCTATGAAGGCACCAGCGAAGTTCAGATGATGGTTATCTCCGGCTGGATGGGCGTAAAGTAATTTCGCAGACCGGCAAAGGAAACCTGATTAGTTAATCTGATTAAAAAAATGAGCCGCGCTCCGGATGTATTCCGGAACGCGGCATTTTTTGCAATACGCGCATCACGCAGGATGGGCGGCAGGGCCTGACCATCCGGTCGCGGTTCGATACGTCAGTCTGCGGTCCACCGGCCGGCGGCGCCGCAGGGGAGGATAAGCCCGCTTTCCTTTACAGGGAGCCCGACCTCATCGGCCTGTACCGTGCCGCGCACCGCAGGATCCAGGACGGTGTGAAGCATATAGGAGAGCACCGCGGGCTGGAGACCTGTGGTATAAGAATTGATCAGTACAAAAAGAGGCCTGTCGGAGAGAAGAGAACAGGTGAGCTCCAGAAAACGGAAAATCTGTTCCTCCATTTTCCAGATTTCACCCTTCGGGCCCCGCCCGTATGAGGGGGGATCCATAATAATCGCTTCATAGCGGCTGCCGCGGCGAAGCTCTCTTTCAACAAATTTAATGCAGTCATCCACGAGCCAGCGGATGGGAGCATCGGAAAGGCCGGAGAGGGCGGCGTTCTCTTTTGCCCACTGTGTCATGCCCCTGGAGGCGTCAACGTGCGTAACATGTGCGCCGGCTGCGGCTGCAGAGACCGTAGCTCCGCCCGTATAGGCAAAGAGATTCAGGACCCGGACGGGCGATGACGGATCCTCCCTGCGTCTTTTCCGGATCAGATCCGCGCACCAGTCCCAGTTTACGGCCTGTTCGGGGAAGAGTCCGGTATGCTTGAAGCTGAAGGGCTTGAGGCCGAAGGTCAGCTCACGGTAATGAATCTGCCATTCGCGGGGGAGACTGAAAAACTCCCATTCCCCGCCGCCCTTGCTGCTCCTGTGATAATGAGCGTTGACGGATTTCCACTGCTTTGACTTCTCTGTATGCCATATCACCTGGGGGTCCGGCCTGATCAGCCGGTAATCTCCCCACCGCTCCAGCTTTTCTCCGTCGGAGGTGTCCAGTACTTCATATTCTTTCCATTGATCGGCAGCCCACATCTGATTTCTGTCCTTACTGTGCTTTCGTAATAGTCGCTGTGACCGGAGTCACATTACACATAATATACGGCAATGACTTTATCCGCAACTTCAGTACACTACAGCGATAGCATGTTGACGCGGCAGACCTGCTCTATTATAATAGTTATCTGTTCGGATACATGTATACAAAAATTAATTCGACGCGGAGGGTCAGTATTATGACAGGAACACAAATAACCATGCTGGTTGCGATGGTTGTCTATCTGTTCGGAATGATCGGAATAGGCATTAAGCTTTCCGAGAAGAACGAGACAGTGGGTGACTTCTATCTCGGCGGGCGCAAACTGGGACCGCTTGTCACTGCCATGAGCGCGGAAGCCTCGGATATGTCAAGTTATCTTCTGATGGGACTTCCCGGGCTTGCGTATCTTACCGGCGCTGCGGATGTCGGCTGGACGTGCATCGGACTTGCGGCCGGTACCTATCTGAACTGGCTCATCGTTGCAAAGAGACTCAGAAGATATACGGAGGCGACGGATGCCATAACACTTCCGGAATTCTTCTCCAAGCGCTACGGAGACAGGCGCAACCTCCTTACGCTGATTGCGGCTCTGTGGATCATCGTATTCTTTGTTCCCTATACCGCTTCCGGCTTTGCCGCGTGCGGCAAGCTGTTCAATTCCCTGTTTGGAATTGACTACCATGCGGCGATGATCGTCAGCGCGATTATCATTATTTTCTATACAGCCATGGGCGGCTTCCTTGCAGCCAGCACGACGGACTTTATCCAGAGCATTGTTATGACCACGGCCCTTTTGATCGTGCTGTGGTTCGGAACGGTCAAGGCCGGCGGGTTCGGCGCGGTTATCGCAAACGCAAAATCTCTTCCCGGATATTTCTCCCTTACGCAGACGTATGATCCTGTCAGCGGGACGGGATCCCCTTATACCGTGATTACGATTTTCTCGACGCTTGCCTGGGGACTCGGCTATTTCGGCATGCCGCATATTCTGCTCCGGTTCATGGCGATCGAAGATGACAGAAAGCTCGCCCTTTCCAGAAGGGTCGCGTCCGTATGGGTCGTCATTGCCATGGGTATTGCTGTCCTGATCGGTATCGTCGGACTGGGCATGTCGTCCAGGGGCGTTATTCCGACTCTGGAAGGCAATGCGTCCGAGACAATCATTGTTTCGATCTCCAACCTTCTTTCCGAATATGGTATTTTCCCGGCGTTTATCGCGGGCGTCGTACTTTCCGGCATTCTGGCTTCCACGATGTCGACGGCGGATTCCCAGCTCCTTGCCGCTTCCTCCTCAGTCGCGAACGACATACTGGTCAAATTCCTGGGACTGAAAATCGAGAAGAAAAAGGCGCTCCTGATTTCGAGAATCAGCCTTGTCATTATCGCGGTGATCGGCATTTTCCTTGCATGGGATTCCAACAGCTCCGTATTCGGCATTGTATCCTTTGCATGGGCAGGATTCGGTGCGTCCTTCGGCCCCGCGGTTCTTCTGGCGCTGTTCTGGAAGCGTTCCAATCTTCAGGGCGCGCTCTCGGGAATGGTTTCGGGCGGCATCTTCATCTTCCTGTGGAAATTCCTTGTAAGACCGATGGGCGGAGTCTGGAATATTTATGAACTCCTTCCGGCGTTTATCGTTGCGATTATTGTCAATGTCGTGGTTTCTCTTCTGACGGCGGCTCCCGGCGCCGAGATCACCGGCAAGTTCGAAGAAGTGGACGCCATGAATTAACTGCGTTTCTTTTCCCTGTATTCCACCGGCGTCATTCCGGATGCCTGTCTGAATACTCTTGAAAAATGGCTTTGGGACGAGAAGCCAAGATATACGGCGATTACAGCTTCCGCATTCCGGCCAACTGCACGGCGAAAGTAATCCTGCCGGGAAGGAAGGCGCAGGAATTTCCTGCAGGCACCTGGGAGATCAGAATATAAGTGATACAGAAAAAGTCCACGGAAAACCGTGGACTTTTTAAGTGGAGCATAGGGGGATCGAACCCCTGACCTCTAGATTGCGAACCTAGCGCTCTCCCAGCTGAGCTAATACCCCATGCGGAACAAAAGGTATTTTACTTCTTTTGGCTGTGGAATACAAGTGGATTTTGTAATTAATTTGATGGCAGAATTTGCCCGAACGGAAATATGGAATAAAGAACGCTTTGATGTATAATTGTTATATATCTGTAAAATCGGGGGAAGTAAAATTTGAAAACTATAACTTTAGGCAGCACAGGCATTACGGTTCCTCAGAATGCGTTCGGCGCACTGCCGGTCCAGAGAGTCGGCATGGACGATGCGGTCACCATACTTCAAAGGGCATATGAAGGAGGCATGAGGTACTTCGACACGGCAAGAGCATACACCGACAGTGAGGAGAAGCTCGGAGCCGCGTTCGGGGAAGGAAACAAAGCGGGAATAAAACGCGGGGATATTTACATCGCAACCAAGACTGCGGCCAAGACGCCGGAGGCGTTCCGGAAGGATCTCGAGACATCGCTTGAAAAGCTCAGGACGGACTATATCGATGTTTACCAGTTCCATATGGTCGGCCAGTGCTGGCGCCCGGGCGACGGGAGCGGGATGTATGAGTGCATGCTGGAGGCAAAGGCGCAGGGCAGGATCCGCCACATCGGCTGCACGGCCCACAAAATAGGCGTCGCCATGGAATGCGCGGAGTCCGGCCTGTATGAGACCATGCAGTTTCCGTTCAGCTATCTTTCATCAAAGAAGGATATCGAACTGGTCACGAAATGCCGCGAAAAGAATGTCGGCTTTATTGCGATGAAGGGACTTGCGGGCGGCCTGATCAGCAGGTCCGATGCGGCAATGGCCTACATGCTGCAGTACGACAATGTGCTTCCGATCTGGGGCATCCAGAAGATGTCGGAGCTGGAAGAATGGCTTTCCTATATGGACGCCGCACCTTCCATGACGGATGAGATCAGCAGCTTCATAGAGGGAGAAAAGAAAGAACTTTCGGGAGATTTCTGCAGAGGATGCGGCTATTGCCTGCCGTGCCCTGCGGGAATCAAGATTAACAACTGCGCGAGAATGTCGCTGATGCTGCGCCGGGCGCCGTCTGAAACGTGGCTGTCAAAGGAGTGGCAGGCGGAGATGGAAAAGATTGAGAATTGCATCAACTGCCGCGCATGTACAAGAAAATGCCCATATGAGCTCAGTACTCCGGAACTGCTCAAGAAAAATCTTGCGGATTACAGAAGAGTACTGGCCGGTGAAATAAAAGTGCAGTGAGAGGAGAAAAGACAATGGCTGATCAAAACAGCAGGCCTACAGGAAGAAGGAAGACTTACGGAACAGGCAGCAGCGGAGTCCACAAGGGCGAGCAGGGCCTCGGCACCGGTCCGGTAGGCAGCAGCAACGGGTATGCGGGAAAGACAGGAGGTTCCTCCTCATCGGGGCCCAGCCGCGGCAGCAGCGGCGGCGGTATGATGAAGATTATCATCATACTCTTTGTCCTTCTTGTGGGCGGAGGCGGAGGACTCTCGTCACTTCTCGGCGGCGGATCACAGGCAACGACACAGGCGCCTTCACTGACAGAGGTTCCTTCCTATACGCAGGAAAGCACGCAGACATCGGGCGGCTCAGGGAGCGGCTCACTGTTTTCACAGCCGGCGTCTTCCTCCTCCGGGCAGCAGGCAGCCTCCCAGCAGTCCTCTTCGGGAAGTCTGTTTGACACACAGCCGGACGCGTCATCTTCCGGCTATGCGGCGAATCCGTTCAGCATCTTCGGAAATGTATTCAGTTCTGACTGGGCGTCCCAGACATCGGGCGGCCTGACCCTGAATACGGACGGCCAGCTGACGCAGTCCCAGAGTGCGCCTTCCCAGCAGGCGGCGTCCCAGGTTCAGCAGACTGCTCCCGCGCCTTCCCAGACAGCAGAGGTATCCTCGCAGCAGGAAAGCGCACAGACCGTTACGCCCTTCCAGATTGCAAACAATACGGGAAGGCTCAACACCTCCGTGGCGGAAGGATCCAGGGATAAGTATACGAAGATTCTCGGCGGCGGACAGGATAAGATTACCATTATGGTCTATATGTGCGGCGCGGATCTGGAGTCCAGAAGCGGCATGGCGACAAGAGACGTCCAGGAAATGGCGGGCGCCAGCCTGGATAACGTCAACCTGCTCCTGTTTACCGGCGGCGCCAGCAGATGGAATAACAGGGTCATCAGCAACCAGACGTGCCAGATTTACCGAGTTCATGGCGGCGGACTTGAACCGCTTGAAAGGAATGTCGGCGATATGGCGATGACGGATCCGAACACGCTCCTGACCTTCATTAACTACGGCACCAGGAATTTCCCCGCAAACCGTTACCACCTGATCTT
>CADBPC010000027.1 GCA_902796425.1 uncultured Lachnospiraceae bacterium | reverse complement strand
TCCTACAAGGGCGTTATTGTCTTTGTAAGACTTCGGGACGGCAGGATCCGCCGCGGGACGAAGGTGAAATTCATGTCGAGCGGAGCACAGGAGGAGATCGTTGAGGTCGGATATTTCGGCCCCGGAAGATTTATCCCCTGCGATGAGCTCTCCGCCGGAATGGTAGGATATTTTACCGCATCCATCAAGAACATCCGGGATGCGAGGGTCGGCGATACGGTTACGGAGGCGGCGCGCCCCTGCAGTGAGGCGCTGCCCGGCTACAGGCCCGCCCAACCGATGGTTTACTGCGGAATGTATCCCGCGGATACCGCGCGCTATCCCGAGCTGAAGGACGCGCTCGAAAAGTTCCAGTTAAGCGACGCCGCGCTCTACTATGAGCCGGAGACCTCGCAGGCACTGGGCTTTGGCTTCCGCTGCGGGTTCCTCGGCCTTCTCCATATGGAGGTTGTGCTGGAGAGACTCGAGCGGGAATATGACCTTGACATCATTGCCACGGCGCCGGGCGTTGTTTACAAGATCTATAAGAACGACGGGACGATGCTCGAGCTGACCAATCCGGCAAACCTTCCGGACCCTACGGAAATCGAGCACATGGAGGAGCCGATCGTCAGCGCCCAGATCATGGTCACGACGGACTATGTGGGCGGGATCATGCAGCTGTGCCAGGAGCGCAGGGGCCGGTATCTCTCCACGGATTATATCGAACAGACACGCGCGATCCTGAAATATGAGCTGCCGCTCAACGAGATCATCTATGACTTCTTTGACGCGCTCAAATCGCGCTCGCGAGGGTACGCCTCCTTTGACTATGAGCTCAAGGGCTATGAGCCCAGTAAGCTCGTAAAGATGGACATTCTCGTCAATAAGGTCCCGGTCGACGCCCTTTCCTTTATCGTCCATGCGGATGGCGCCTATGACCGCGGAAAGAAGATGTGCGAGAGGCTCAAGGACGAGATCCCGAGACAGCTGTTCGAGGTTCCGATCCAGGCCGCGGTCGGTGGACGCGTGGTTGCGCGCGAGACGATCCGCGCGATGAGAAAGGACGTCCTCGCGAAGTGCTACGGCGGCGACGTATCCCGCAAGAAAAAGCTTCTTGAAAAACAGAAGGAAGGCAAGAAAAGAATGCAGCTTGTGGGAAATGTCGAGATTCCGAAGGAAGCGTTTATCAACGTACTTAAGCTCGATGACGGGAAATGAAAAAGCGCGGGCAGGGCGTCCGCTGTCAGTCTATATACATTACCCATACTGCGTGCGCAAATGCAATTACTGTGATTTTCTGTCCGGCCCCATGGCATCACCTCAGGCCGGACAGCTTTATATGGACGCGCTCCTTAAGGAGATCGCCTTTGAGGGAAAAAGATCCCTTTTACAGGGAAAAAGGCGTCAGGTCGACACCGTCTTTTTCGGGGGCGGGACTCCGTCGCTGATGGAACCGTCTCTTGCTGAAAAGATCCTGGATACGCTGTCCGCGTATTATGATATCCTGCCGGATGCCGAGATCACGATGGAGTGCAATCCCGGGACGGCGGATGAGCAGAAGCTTTCCGCGCTGAGGTCCGTCGGAATCGGAAGACTCTCTGTCGGCGTGCAGTCATTTGACGATGCAATGCTGCGCCTTCTCGGGAGGATACACACCGCGGCCGATGCAAAGAACATCATAAAATCGGCGCGCAGTGCAGGCTTTGACAACGTCAGTCTTGATCTTATCAGCGCGCTGCCGGGCCAGGACTTTGCATCTTGGGAGCGCACGCTTAAAGAGGCCGTGCAGCTCTCACCGGAGCATATTTCCGCCTACAGCCTGATCATAGAAGAGGGGACGGTTTTCTCCGAGTGGGATAAGGAAGGGATTCTCCCGCCTCTTCCGGGCGATGACGAGGATCGCCGGATGTATTATTTTACCGGTGAATATCTGGAAAAGAACGGCTATCACAGGTACGAGATTTCCAACTACGCAAGGGACGGTTATCCCAGCAGGCACAACACCGGCTACTGGACAGGGCACGATTATGCGGGATTCGGCGCCGGCGCTTCGTCCTATTACCGGACCGGGATGCACAGCGCCTTCCGGACCCGGAACCCCGAAACGGACGAGTACATAAGAATATGGAGCAGGGATCCGGAATCAGAACCTGAAAGGGAGACGGAGATCCTGGGAAAACAGGACATGATGGCGGAGTTCATGTTCCTTGGCCTTCGGATGACGCAGGGGGTGTCCCGCAAAGAGTTCGCGGGGAGCTTCGGCGAAGAGCTTGAGAAGGTATACGGAGAAGTGATTGAACTCCACAAAAAGCAGGGACTGCTGAAGGAGCAGGGCGGCCGGGTCCGTCTTACCCGCAGGGGCACCGATCTTGCAAATTACGTGATGGCAGATTTCCTGCCCTGACAGTACATAACGGAAAGGAATGATTAACGCATATGACAGGTTTTTCAAACGCCGCCTCAAAACGCCGGCCCCGGACACTGAAAGGCTTTCTGCTGACGCTGGTGCTATCGCTTGTGCTACCGCTTGCAGCCGCGGCGATTCTTGCCGTTTCACCCTTCTGCACAGTTAAGGCAGAGGCAGAGACGGTCAGGGGAATCGACGTTTCTTCGTGGCAGGGAGATATCAACTGGGGCGCCGTCGCTGACAGCGGCGTAAAGTTTGCCATGATCCGCATGGGGAATATCGAGTACGGACTTGATTCGAATTTTGCCCAGAATATCGTGGGCGCGGGCGCTGCGGGTATCCGGGCGGGCGTCTATGTCTACACTTATGCGGAAAATGTACAGGAGGCTATAACGGAGGCTGCGTTTGCCGTAGCCGCGATGAGCCAGTTCCCAGTGTCTTTCCCGGTTGCAATTGATTTTGAGGATAAATCGCTCCGCTCACTGACACCGGAGCAGCAGGCGGAGATTGTTAACGCCTTCTGCACGGTCATCTACAATGCGGGATATACGCCGATGGTCTATTCCAACAAGAACTGGTTCATGACCAGAATGGGATATGTCCCGTGGGACCACTGGGTGGCGGAATACGCGGACTCCTGCACTTACCCCGGCGCATACACGATGTGGCAGGCATCCGATAAGGGGAAGGTCCCGGGAATTGCCGGCAATGTGGATATAGATTATCTCTTCCATGATTATTTCAGCGAGATCATTCCGAACGGCCTGCTCACAAGGGGAGGGGACACCTACCTCTTCCGCAACTATTTAAGACAGGTCGGCATGCAGCAGGAGAACGGCGTCACCTATTTCTTCGGTGCGGACGGCAGGATGGTGCGCGACCTTACGACGGCGGACGCAGAGGGCAACATTATCCGCATGTGCAAAGACGGCCATGTGGTTGTTATTACGGCGGCAGCCCAGGCAGCCGCAGCGCAGGCCCAGCTCATCGCACAGCAGGTAGAGCTGACCTTCCAGCAGGCAAAGAGCACGGAACTTCTTTATGAACAGACGGCAGCTGCCTGGAATGAGCAGTATGCAGCCGCATTGTCGCAGGCTCAGCTCCTTGAACAGGCGGCAGCGGCGGCTGCCGAGGCAGCGCTTGTGCTCCCGACTCCGGAAAACCAGGCGGCTGCTGCAGTTACCCTGGAGCAGGCGCAGACTGCCCTTCAGGCCGCAGCGCAGATTGAGAGTGAGATGACAGCTGCCACGCAGGGGTGGATCACCGCGCAGCAGGGAGCGGAAGCTGCAAGGGCGGACGCGGACAATGCTCTTGCCGCGGCTCAGGCGGCGCAGCTTATGATCCAGATACCGGAATAGGACACCGGAGTAAAAGGCATTAACTGCAGGATTGTATTTTTAAAATACAATTTTTCTGTGAATCCTGCGGCAATTTGCCCGGCCAACTTTGGAAAACCATGCCAATTGAACGCAGTACTGCCTGTTTTTATAATCAAGGCACGCCCTTTCGGGGGCGTGCCTTGTTCGTTGTAGGGATAATCCGTAAAACGGAATGAAAGACAGGTTTTATGTTCAGCACAGTGATTTCAGGAGCCATCTATGGAATTCAGAGCTATCTTGTCCAGGTGGAGACAGATATCTCCGACGGTCTGCCGGTTCTGTCCATGGTGGGATTTTTGTCCGCACAGGTACGGGAGTCCGGGGAGAGGGTCAGGGTTGCCCTTAAAAATGCGGGGATCCGGATCCCGCCCTCGCGCATTACGGTCAACGTATCTCCCGCGAATATTCCGAAGTACAACATGATTCTGGATCTTCCGGCCGCGGCGGGCATTCTGTCCTGCCTCGGCAGGATCCCGGCGCACTCTCTGGAAAATGTATTTGTCGCAGGCGAACTCGGCCTTGACGGAGAGGTCAAGCCGGTGCGCGGGATCCTTGCAATGGTTGAGGAGGCTGCGGCGCAGGGAATCCGGCTCTGTATCCTTCCTGCCGCCAACGCGATGGAAGGCGCGGTTGCGGCGAGCCGGTTCCCGGGAATGAAGATCGCAGGGATAGGGCACCTGTCGCAGTTTATGGATTATCTGAGATCAGGGCCGGAAGAAAGGGACAGGATCGCACCGCCCTTTACGGCGGATCCCGGCCGGCTGATGCAGGAGCAGGCGAAGGAGCAGGATGAATATGACTTTGCGAACGTACATGGCCAGAGCGGCGCAAAAAGAGCGCTCGAGATCGCGGCGGCTGGCTTTCACAACGTGTTTATGACAGGGCCTCCCGGCTCCGGGAAATCCATGCTCTCAAAGTGCATCCGGGGGATCCTTCCTCCGATGACTCTGGACGAGAGTATGGAGGTGTCCCGTATCTACAGCGCGGCAGGAAAGCTCCCGGAGGAGAGGCCCCTTATTGTGCAGAGGCCCTTCCAGTCCCCGCATCACTCGGTCACGGCTCCCGCACTTGTCGGAGGAGGAAGGCTGTCCTCCCCGGGGATCCTCTCCCTTGCACACAGAGGAATTCTCTTTCTTGACGAGCTGCCGGAATTCGGGAGAGATACACTCAATCTCCTGAGACAGCCGATGGAGGACCGGCAGGTGGTTATCTCGAGACTTTCGGGGAGCTGTATCTACCCGGCAAGGTGTCTTGTGCTTGCGACGGCAAATCTGTGTCCCTGCGGCAATGCGCCTCTTGCGAAATGCCGGTGCACGGAGAGGGAGATACGAAGGTACAGGGCAAAGATCCCGGGACCTATCATGGACAGGTTCGATATCTGCGTGGAGACGCCGAGAACCGGCATCGACGTCCTGATGAATCCGGCCAGGGAAGAGCCGAGCAGCGCCGTGCTTGAAAGAGTCCTTCGGGCAAGAGACATGCAGAAGGAAAGGTTTCGGGACGGGGGGATCTTTTTCAATGCGGAGATCGGCGCCGGCGAGATCGAACGGTACTGTGAGCTAGGCAGCAGGCAGAAGAAACTGGTAAGGCAGCTCTCGGAGAGCCTTAGCCTTTCCGCAAGAGCCTATCACCGGATGCTGAGGACGGCGCGGACCATCGCGGATCTTGCGGGGAGCGGGCCGATCCTGGAGGAGCACCTCGCGGAGGCTGCCGCGTACAGGACAGGAGCATGGGAACAGCTGTAAACCACGAAAAGAAAGGACGGGAAGTCGATATTGGATCAGTACGCTCTGTGGCTGTATGAAGCCGCGGGTTATTCCAGGAGCAGGATATTCCGCTTAAGGAAGGCGATGGGAGAGGATCCTTCCTTTGCCGAAAAGCTGTATTATATGACAGATAAGGATACGGAAGATATTATTTCAAACATCCCGGACTACCGGGGGATGAACCGTGAGCTTTTTAAGGGACTTGCCCTTGCAAGGAAAAAGGAGCCTGCCGCGGCGCAGGACCTTCTCTGGAAAAAAGAGATGGAGTTTGTCAGCTATGATGAGCCGGGCTTTCCGGACAGGCTCAGGAATATCCCGGATCCGCCGTATGGTATATACTATATCGGGAGTCTTCCGGATCCGGCGCTTCCTTCCCTTGCCGTCGTCGGCGCAAGAAAGACAACGCCCTACGGAAGAGAGCAGGCCGGGATTTTCTGCAGGCGACTTGCCGGGTGCGGCGTGCAGATCATCTCCGGCATGGCAAGGGGGATCGACGGGATTGCGGGGAGGACGGCTCTCGAAGCAGGGGGAACATCCTTTGCGGTCCTGGGGTGCGGCGCGGATATCTGTTATCCTCCGGAAAATGAGGACCTGTACAGCGATCTTGCCCAGTACGGTGGAATCCTGTCGGAATATCCGCCGGGGACAAAGCCCGTCGCCCGCTTTTTCCCTTCCAGGAACCGGATTATCAGCGGACTATCCGACGCACTGTTTGTTGTGGAGGCGAGGCTTCAGAGCGGCACCCAGATTACCGCGGGAAGCGCTCTGGAACAGGGCAGGGATATCTTCGCCCTTCCGGGGAGAGTCAGCGATGACGCGAGTGCGGGATGCATCAGCCTTCTTCGGGACGGCGCGTACATAGCGGCTTCGCCGGACGATATTCTTGAATATTTCTTCGGAGTGCAGGACGGTGAAGCCTCCCTGGCCGGCATAGTGGGCGGTGCTTCTTTGGACTTATCAAAGAAGCCGGAAGGCGCCAGCGTCCGGATGTCTGAGAGGAAAGACAAGACATCCGGTGCGGCTGAAGATCCGGGGCTCGTGCAGGGATTATCGGACACCGCAAGGGCGGTTTATTCCTGCCTGGATACTTCAACGCCAAAGGACCTGGAAGAGCTGATGACTGATATTAAGGAGGAGACGGGATATGATTTAAAGCCCCAGGAGCTCCTCTCGCAGCTTACACTCCTTTGTGTCAGCGGTCACGCCGGGCAGGCGGATGCGGGCTTTTATATCGCAAAGCACCGCCTTTCTCCAATGTGATATTATTATGAAGCGGCTTTGCCGAAAGATGTGTGCATCGCGCAGGATGGGCGCCGGAGCCTGCCCATCCGATTCGTTTGTCAGAACCGGCAGTAAAGCTGCCTTGAAAAATGTACAGAATTAAGGTTACCGGGGCGGTCCAGGGAATCGGGTTTCGTCCCTTTGTGGCAGGACTTGCCGAAGAACTGCATATAGCGGGTGATGTCAGGAACGCGGGAGGCATTGTCAGGATCAGGGCATGGGCTGAGGATCCGGTGATCCGGGAATTCGCCCGGAGGCTGAAGAGCAACGCGCCGTACGGCGCTGTCATCCTTTCTGTCGATGTCCGTAAGGAGAATACCTCCGAACCCGTGCCGGAGAGCTTTCGGATCATTACCAGCACGCAGGAGGATTTCGGAGCTCTTCCCGTCTTTGTGCCGGATCTCGGTATCTGCCCGGACTGCCTTCGCGAGATGCGGGATCCCTCGGACAGAAGATACCGGTATCCCCTCATCAGCTGCGTTTCCTGCGGACCCAGATGGAGTATCCTGGACAGCTTTCCCTATGACAGGGATACCATCTCGATGAAGGAATTTTCCATGTGCGGCATTTGCCGGCAGGAATATACACAGGTGCCTTCGACCGGCAAAGATCCGGCTCCGGGCAGAGTAAGGGCGCGAAGAAGACATGCGCAGACGATCTCCTGCCATGACTGCGGGCCGCAGATGAGATTCGCGTCCTATGAGACATTTTCGGAGAACCTTCCGGACCGGTTCCCTGAAGGAGAAGAGGCCTTTGACAGGGCGGTCAGGCTGTTAAGGAACGGGGGCATCCTTGCCCTTCTCGGAGTCGCGGGATACCAGCTCCTTGCAAGCCCGTTTGAAGAAGAGACCGTATCCAGGCTGAGGCTCATGAAGGGAAGGGAGGAAAAGCCCTTCGCCGTCATGTTCGCCTCTTTGGAGGAGGTAAAGAAGTACTGCGCCGTTTCAAGTAAGGAGGAGGAACTGTTAAACTCTCCCGCAAGGCCGATTGTCCTGCTCGAAAAGCGAGGCGACTGCGCCCCGGATACAGAACAGGGCGTAGGACGGCTTCCCGTGATTTCGGAGGAGGTCGGAAAAAAGAGCAGGTACCTCGGAGCGTTTCTTCCCGCCTCCGGCATTCAGTGGATGCTGTGCGACGCCTGCGGGCCTCTGATCGCGACCAGCGCGAATAAATCAGGGAACATGATCCCTGCAGACCTTGCAGGCCTTAAGGCACAGTTTGGCGGAAAGTCCGGTGAAATGACGCCGGATGCCGTTTACTGGCATGACAGGAAGGTCAGAAGACCGCTGGATGATTCCGTTGCCGCGGTGGTGGGCGGCGCCGTCATGCTGATCAGAAGGAGCAGAGGCTATGTCCCGCTCCCGGTTTTTCTTGATCCGGGCAGGGACTTATGCGAATCCGCGGCAGGGGAGGCAGAGAATGTTCCCGGGCTTTTTGCTGCAGGAGGGGACCTGAAGGCTGCCTTTGCGCTCAGAAAGGGAGACAGGGTTATCCTGTCCCAGTATTTCGGCGACCTTGAGAACTATTCGGTGATGCAGGGATATTCACGCGCCGCCGCGCAGATGGAGGAGATCTTCCATATAAGGCCGAAGGCGGTCATCTGTGATATGCACCCGGGATACTATTCATCGCAGAATGCAAGGCGCCTTGCGGCTTCAGAGAATATCCCGCTGTATGAGGTCCAGCACCATCACGCCCATATAGCGTCGGTGATGGCAGAGCATGCGCTCACATCCTGCATCGGAATTGCCTTTGACGGAACAGGCTATGGCACGGACGGTCAGCTCTGGGGAGGAGAATTCCTTCTTTGCAGGGAAGGGACCTTTACAAGGGAAGGCTCCCTTACACCCGTCCCCATGACGGGAGGCGACAATGTCAGTTCGGACGCGCTTCTTGCTGCCGACTGCTACAGGGCGGCACTCGGGATGAAAACCCAAAACCCGCTGACGCAGGCGGCGCTGAAGCTGAAGAGTGCGGTGATCTTAAGCTCCAGCATGGGAAGGCTTTTCGACGCTGCTTCGGCTTTCCTGGGACTGTGCAGCAGGAACTCCTATGAGGGAGAATGCGCCATCCTTTTAGAGAACGCGGCGGCAAGAGAGCTTTTGAAGGCACAGGCAGGCCTTGCGGAGCGCATTGAGGAAGAACTGCCTTATTTCGAGGAGCTTGTTACCTTGGGTGAGGACGGCTCCCGCTTAAGCCAGGAGAGCCTTATCAGGGGAATCCTCGCAATGACAGGGGACGGGCATGGCGCGGATCGCGCGGCTCTTGCGTTCCATGATATGATATCTTTTGGCGCGATGAAGATCTGTCTTGCCATCCGTGAGAAGACAGGAGAGAACAGCGCGGCACTTTCCGGCGGGTGCTTTGCCAACCGGATCCTTACGCTGCAGTGCACCGCGCTTTTAAAGGAACAGGGCTTTTCGGTTTACAGAAACGAGCAGGTGCCGTGCAATGACGGCGGCATCAGTCTCGGACAGGCATATATCGGAGGTTTTTTATGTGTGTAGCATTTCCGGGCACAGTGATCAGTGTCGGCGAGAACGGGAAACGGGCAAAGGTTGATTTTGCAGGAACCGTTATGGATGCGATGACCGGCTTCAGACCGGTAAAGGAGGGGGACAGGGTTCTTGTCCATGCGGGGTGTGTTTTGAAGGTCCTCCCCGAGGATGAAGCAAATGAACTGTATGAAATTTTCCGTGAGCTTATGGAGGCACAGGCTTCGATTTGAGCGGATCCTGCCATGGTAGAGAGATGAAAAAAGAACAGCTGGATATTATTAAACAGTTTCTTTCGGGCTATGACGGACCTCCCGTAAAGCTGATGGAGGTCTGCGGCACACATACGGCGCAGATCGTGCGAAACGGAATTCCGTCCATGCTCTCGGACAGGATCCGTCTGATTTCCGGACCGGGATGTCCTGTCTGCGTGACGGTGACCGCGTATATCGACAGGCTTGTCGAGCTTGCGTTCAAAGAGGATACGATCGTGTATGCGTTCGGGGATCTCCTTCGTGTGCGCGGCAGCAGATACAGCCTTTCGGACGCAAAGGCGCAGGGCGCCCGTGTGAAGATGGTATATTCGCCGATGGAAATGATTCAGGCGGCGCAGGAGGATGGTTCCCGCACGCATGTATTCGCTGCGGTCGGTTTTGAGACTACGACGCCGGTGTATGCGGTGATGCTGGAAGAGGCAATCGAAAAAAAGCTTACGAATGTGAGGCTCCTGACCTCTCTTAAGACCATGCCGGAGGTGATCCGGTGGCTCTGTGAGGAGGATCTCCGGACGATGAGAAGCCTTAAGGAGCAGGGAAAGACTCCGGGCGAAGAGGGCGGCGCATACCAGCCCGTAACCGGCTTTATCGCGCCGGGGCATGTCTGCGCGGTCACGGGAAGCGGTATCTTCGAGGACCTGGCAAAGGAGTACGGCCTTCCGTTTATTGTCTCCGGATTTTCCGGCGAAGAGCTCCTTCTTACAATCTACGGGCTTGTTAAGGACCAGGGAAAAGGGATCGTCCGCAATTTCTACCCCTCCGTGGTAACAAGGGATGGCAATACCGACGCCGAAAAGGCTGTGGACAGGTTCTTTGCGCCGTGCGACGCGGCCTGGAGAGGAATGGGCGTCATCCCGGGCTCCGGACTGGTGCTGCGGCCGGAATTTGCGGCGTTTGATGCGGGAAGTGAGGACCTTCTGGAAGACAGGCTCTCCGGAGGCTGCCGGTGCGCTGACGTCCTTACCGGGAGAATTTCTCCTTCGCAGTGCCCGCTTTTCGGCAAGGTCTGCACACCCTCTGACCCTCACGGGGCATGCATGGTTTCGCAGGAGGGGAGCTGCTTTAACTCATACAATTATCGTCATCATTGACGAAGCAGAATAACTGATCAGAATCCGGAGGGTTCTGTTCACATACGTAAAGGGCAGGATATGGAACATATTATCATGGCTCACGGAAGCGGCGGAGAAGCGACCGGGGAGCTGATTTCGAATGTATTTGCAAAGCACTTTCAGAACGAATATCTCGCGCAGATGGAGGATTCGACGGTAGTGCCCGTCATGCAGGGGTCCTCCCGCATAGCCATGACAACGGACAGCTTTGTCGTAACGCCGTATATTTATCCGGGCGGCGACATCGGAAGGCTGGCTGTCTGCGGCACGGTAAATGACCTTCTTATGAGCGGCGCCGTGCCGAAGTACCTGACCTGCGGGTTTATCCTTGAGGAAGGACTCCCCCTGGACAGGCTCGAGGAGGCTGCGGCCTCCATGGCTGCCACCGCGAAGGAAGCGGGCGTCGTTATTGCCGCCGGGGATACAAAGGTCATTGAAAACCGCTCGGGACAGGGCGGGGGACTGATGATCAATACGGCGGGCGTCGGATTTATTCCTGACGATCAGGCCGCTTATTCGCCTTCGCTGATAGAGCCCGGGGACGCTGTGATTGTATCGGGAGACCTCGGAGACCATCATGCGGCGATTCTCGCATCCCGCATGGGAATCGAGAATACGATTGTCAGCGACAACGCGCCCCTTGGCGAAATGGTACGCGCCCTCAAAGACGGAGGAATCCGGGTCCATGAGATGCGCGATGTGACGCGCGGCGGCCTTGCGACGGTCCTGCACGAGTTCTCACAGGCCTGCGGCATGCAGATTGTCCTTCGCGAGGAGGACATTCCGGTGAGTGAGAAGGTAAGGAGCTTCTGCGGGATTCTGGGACTCGACCCTCTCTATATGGGCAATGAGGGAAAGCTTGTCGCAATCGTAAAGGGAGAGGACGCGGACGAGGCACTCAGGCTGATCCGCTCTTCCCGGTACGGAGAGAACGCCGTGGCCGCAGGATATGTCCGGAAAGCGCCGGAAAATGAATCCGGAATGCTGCTTCTTGAGACGCCGATCGGCGGAATGCGGGTTCTCGGGCCCCTCTTCGGGGAAGGACTGCCCAGGATCTGCTGATTATAGACTTTTGGCTGAATTAATTGTAAAATTGACGGGTTAACGTTCTGACGGCAGATGCGCTGCTGATTTTTAGTCCCTGACGAAAGGGGAGGATATATGGCGCTTACAAAGAAACCGGTTACCGGCATGAAGGATATCATGCCGAATGAAATGGAAATCAGGGATTACTGCATTTCCGTGATCAAGAAAACCTACGCGGAATTCGGCTTCCAGGGAATCGAGACCCCCTGTGTCGAGAATATCGAGAACCTGACCAGCAAAAGCGGAGGGGATAATGAAAAGCTGATTTTCAAAATCCTGAAGCGCGGAGAAAAGCTCCGTATCGACGAGGCAAAAACGGAAGCTGATCTTGTCGACGGAGGACTGAGGTATGACCTCACGGTCCCGCTGGTCCGGTATTTTTCCAACCATGAAAATGATCTCCCGATGCCGTTCAAGGCGCTGCAGATGGGTAACGTCTGGAGAGCCGACAGGCCGCAGAAGGGACGCTACCGCCAGTTCATGCAGTGCGATATCGACATCATCGGCGAGCCTACGAACCTCGCGGAGATCGAACTGATCCTCGCAACGACGACAACACTCGGAAGGCTTGGCTTTAAGGGCTTCCAGATTCGGATCAACGAAAGACGGATACTGAAGGCCATGGCCAGATACGCGGGCTTTGACGAGGCACGTTTCGACGAGGTCTTTATCACGCTCGACAAGATGGATAAGATCGGAGTCGACGGCGTAAGGAGCGAACTGGTCGAAAACGGCTTTTCTCCCGAGGGAGTCGCCAGATATACCGACCTGTTTGAGAAGATGAACGCTGCTCAGGATAAGCTGGCGTTTCTTGAGGCGGAGCTCTCCGGCGTGATCGAAGACGATGTTATTCCAGCGCTCAGAGAGACCATTGAGACCGTCGAGGCCACAAAATCCGCAGATTTTGAGATGGTTTTCGACCCCACGATCGTCAGGGGCATGTCCTATTATACGGGTACGATCTTCGAAATCGCGATGCCCGAGCTCGGAATCTCCTGCGGAGGCGGCGGACGCTACGACGGCATGGTCGGAAAGTTCACCGGAAAGGACGTTCCCGCATGCGGATTTTCGATCGGCTTTGAGCGAATTATCCTGATCATGCTTGAGAACGGTTTTGAGATTCCCGGAAAGAGCAAAAAGACGGCGTACCTTCTTGAGAAGAACCTTCCCACGCAGCGCCTTATGGAAGCGATTATGAAGGCGCAGAAGGCAAGGGAAGAAGGGCAGGATGTCCTTGTCGTCAGGATGAACAAGAACAAAAAGTTCCAGAAGCAGAACCTGGAGCAGCAGGGCTATACCTCCTTCGAGGAGTTTTACGCAAGACCTGCGGAATAATAAGCTGATTAACATTTTTTGGAGGAATTATGCAGTCCCGTACACATACCTGCGGCGAGCTCAGGATCGCCGATGTCGGAAAGAAAGTAACAATTGTCGGCTGGATGGAGAATCTGCGCCTTGTCTCCGCGCAGCTCGGCTTTGTTGTCGTCCGCGATTTTTACGGAACGACACAGGTCGTCGCTGAGACAGAGGAGATGGTCGCGGCGTTCCGTGACATCAACAAGGAATCCACTATCCAGGTCACAGGAGAAGTCAGGGAGCGCAGCAGCAAGAACCCGAAGCAGGCAACCGGTGACATTGAGATTGTCCCGGAGAAGGTAACGGTCCTTGGAAGATGCAGATATAACGAGCTCCCGTTTGAGATTAACCACAGCCGCGAGGCGGATGAGACGGCAAGGCTCAGATACCGCTATCTGGATCTTCGCAACCCTGAGGTAAAGAATAATATTATCCTTCGCTGCAATGTGGTCGCGGCCCTTCGCCAGTCCATGACGGAGCACGGCTTCCTTGAGATCACGACCCCGATCCTGACGGCATCGTCTCCGGAGGGCGCAAGAGACTATCTTGTCCCTGCAAGAAAGCATCCCGGAAAGTTCTACGCCCTTCCTCAGGCGCCCCAGCAGTTCAAGCAGCTTCTGATGACTGCGGGATTTGACCGCTATTTCCAGATCGCACCCTGCTTCAGGGATGAGGATGCAAGAGGAGACCGCTCCCCGGGTGAATTCTACCAGCTCGATATGGAGATGGCTTTCGCGGGACAGGAGGATGTATTTGCGATCCTCGAGGATGTGCTTCCCCCGATCTTTGCAAAATACGGAAAATACAACCGCGCAAGCGGTGCGCCGTTTATGCGCATTCCTTATCTGGAAGCGATGGAAAAGTACGGAACGGATAAGCCGGACCTCAGGATTGACCTGACGGTGCAGGATGCGACAGCTCTCCTGGCGGATACCGGATTCGGTCCTTTTGAGAACAATGTCATCAAGGCGGTAGTTGTCTCCGGCTTTGAGGGCACAAGAAAGTTCATCGACAAGACACTCGCGGATGTCGAGGTCCAGGCAGGCAGCAAGCCGTACTGGTTCAGGATTGACGAGAACGGCGATCCTGTCGGCGGTATCGCAAAGTTCGTCGCGCCCGTAAAGGACAGGGTGATCGAAGGACTCGGTCTTAAGAGCGGTGATTTTGTCGCCCTGGGCGCAGGCAAGCTCTCGGCTGCGCAGAAGACCGCGGGCGTCCTGGTCAAGACACTCGGCGCAGCGGTTCCGGGACATATGGACAAAGAGCAGTATGCCTTCTGCTGGATTGTCGACTTCCCCATGTATGAGATCGGGGAGGAATCCGGCGAGCTTGAGTTCTGCCACAATCCCTTCTCCATGCCGAGCGGCGGACTGGAGACACTCCTTAAGGCGGAGAGAGGAGAGATCGATCCTCTTTCCATCACAGCGGATCAGTATGACCTTGTCTGCAACGGAGTTGAGCTTTCCTCCGGTGCGGTCAGAAACCACGATCCGGAGATCATGATCAAGGCCTTTGAGATGGTAAGGCTCGGCGAGGAGGATGTGAAATCCAAATTCCCTGCCATGTACAACGCCTTCTGCTACGGCGCACCGCCGCACGCAGGCATCGCTCCCGGCGTCGACCGTATGGTCATGCTGCTGGCCGGAGAGGACTCGATCAGGGAGATCATCCCGTTCCCGATGAACAAGAACGCGCAGGACATCATGATGGGCGCACCTTCAGAGGTCACGCAGAAGCAGCTGGATGAGCTTCATATAAAGGTTACCGAAAAAGAAGAAGAACAGTAAAATAAAGGCGGACGCCGGCACAGCCGGTATCCGCCTTTTCAGTCATTTCCCGGAACAGCTTCCTTCTCCCTGTCCTTTATTTCCTGTTTTTCCGCGTCGGTGACAGGCTTTGTGACGAAGCGTATGAGAACCTTGACGATCCGGTTTCTCTTTACGCCCTTTGCCTGCAGCGTTGTCCCGTCATCCAGTGTCACGGTTTCTCCGGGAATCGGAAGGCGCTCCAGCTTTTCGATGATCAGTCCGCCCACGGAATCGAAGTCCTCGGATTCAAAGCTGCTGCCGATCATATCGTTGATATCGTCCAGCTTAAGGGAGCCGTCCACCAGATAAGTCAGGTCATCATACTTGCGCAGCTGTTTTTCCTCATCTTTATCGTACTCATCGCGGATATCGCCGACGATTTCCTCTACAAGATCTTCCAGTGTGATCATGCCGACGGTCGTGCCGTATTCGTCGAGAACAAAGGCGATGCCGTAGGAATGCTGCTGCATTTCCTTCAGAAGATCCGCCGTGCGCTTGTACTCGTAGGTGAAATAGGATTCGTGGATGAGCTTGCTCATGCGGAAGCTCTCGGGGGAATCCAGGAGGATAAAGTCTTTCAGGTTCAGGTGCCCGATGATATTGCCGGGATCATTTTTATAGACGGGAAGCCTCGTAAACATTTCCCTGCGGAAGACAGCCATGATCTCATCGTAGGAGGCGTCCACGGGAACGCAGGTCATGTCGATGCGCGGGATCATGATGTCCTTGGCTACGGCGTCGCCGAAATCGAACACGTTGTAGATAATCTTCTGCTCGCGGCCCTCGATGACGCCGTCTTCGCGGCCGGCATCGACATAGGTTTTAAGCTCCGTCTCCGTCAGGGGCGTGTGTTCGCTGCGGCTGACGCCGAGAAGCCGGAGGATATTGTCCGAGAGAATATCGATAACAGCGATTAAGGGGGTCAGCGTCTTCATGAGGAAGGAGATGACCGGCGCATCGGAAAGGGCAACCTGTTCCGCCCTGATTTTCGAGAGATTTTTAGGCGTTATTTCCCCGAACAGGATGACCAGCACAGTAAGAACCGCCGTGCCTATGGTCACTGCCCCGCCGCCGAACTGTCCTATCAGGAAGGCAGTCATAAGGGCGGAGGCGGAAAGATTGACGATATTGTTGCAGATCAGGATCGTCGAGAGCATCCGGGTGTAATTGTCCAGAATTTCCAACGTCTGGTCCGCCCGGCGGTTCCCCTCTGAAGACAGTGCCATCAGGCGCACCTTGCTGACGGAGGAATATGCCGTCTCGGCGGATGAAAAATATGCGGATAAAAACAGAAGAATCAGAATGACAAGAATCTGGATAACAGAGGTAAGACTCATGAAACTTTGTTCCCTTCAGGTTCTTTGACGGTATGCTTTCTCAAGTATTGTAACTTCAACAAAGAGGTTTTACAAGAATCTCACTTGTGCTATACTTTTAAAGTTGCGGGAAGTATCTGGTCCCGTTTCAGTATCAAGACGTTCTAAGGAGAAAAGTCATGAAAAAATCAAGAGCGGCAGTGGGTCTTGTCCTGCTGCTGGCAATGCTTGTAGGTCTGCTGTATGTAGCTGTGTTCGGCTTTGGGGCCGACGGAGCCGGAGCTGCGTCCAACATTAAGCTCGGCCTTGACCTTGCCGGCGGTGTCAGTATCACCTATCAGGCAGTCGGGGAGCAGCAGCCCACCGATGAGGATATGAACGATACCGTGTACAAGCTGCAGCGCAGAGTTGAGGGCTACAGCACAGAGGCACAGGTATACCGTGAGGGCGAGAACCGTATCAATATCGAGATCCCCGGTGTTTCCGACGCGAACCGGATCCTGGAGGAGCTCGGACGTCCCGGATCTCTGTATTTCATCCGCCAGACGGCAGAGGACGGATCCGCAAACTATCAGATGAGCTCCGCCTCCTATAATTACGAACTGACCAAGAGCCTGGATGACATGATCAAGAGCGGGGATGTCGTTCTCGAGGGTACAGACGTTGCGAACGCAAGGGCAGGCTATCAGAGAGACAGCATGCAGAACCAGCAGATTGTCGTCGAGCTGACCTTTACGGACGCCGGCAGACAGAAATTTGCGGATGCGACAACCAGGGCCTATGCCCAGGGCGAGACAATCGGTATCTACTACGACGGCGCTTTCATCAGCGTACCCAGAGTCCAGGCGGCCATCACAAACGGCCAGGCCGTCATCACCGGCGAGAGCACGATTGAAGAAGCGGAGACACTTGCCTCCACGATCCGTATCGGCGGACTGAAGGTTGAGCTGGAAGAGCTCCGTTCCAACGTTGTCGGCGCCCAGCTCGGACAGGACGCGATCCAGACGAGCCTGAAGGCCGGTGCGATCGGTCTTGCGCTTGTCATCGTATTCATGACAGCAGTTTATCTGCTGCCCGGTTTCCTTGCCAGCCTTGCTCTTCTGATCTACATCGGACTGATCTCCCTTGTACTGGTCGGCTTTGAAGTTACGCTGACACTGCCCGGCATCGCGGGTATCCTTCTTTCCATCGGTATGGCGGTCGACGCCAACGTCATCATCTTCGCGCGTATCCGTGAGGAACTGGCGGCCGGAAGATCTGTCCGCGCGGCGATTGACGCAGGCTATCAGAAGGCTCTGTCCGCCATCATCGACGGCAACGTAACAACACTGATTGCGGCAGCAGTTCTGTGGCTTCGCGGCAGCGGCAGCATCCGCGGCTTTGCACAGACACTGGCCATCGGTATTATCCTTTCGATGTTTACTGCACTGTTCGTGACAAAGTGGTTCATGAACTGCGCGTATGCACTTGGTGCCCAGGATGTCAAATATTACGGAATCGGAAAGCAGCAGAAGGTCATCAGCTTCCTTTCAAAGAGAAAGCTTTTCTTTGCAGTCTCCATCGCGGTGATCCTGATCGGCTTTGCCACAATGGGAATCAACGCGGCAAGAGGCACAGGCGCCCTCAATTACAGCCTTGACTTCGTAGGCGGTACGTCCACGAGCGTTACCTTCGAAGAGGATCTCAGCCTTGCCGATATTGAGAGCACGGTCGTTCCGGTGTTCTCGGACGTCACTAAGGATGCCAACGTACAGGTCCAGAAGGTGGCCGGCTCCAACCAGGTTATCTTTAAGACCAGGACCTTGAACGTCGAAGAGAGAGAAACACTGAACAGTGCCATTGAGGAGAAGTTCGGCGTCAGCGAGGACAATATCACTGCGGAAACCATCAGCTCCACCATCAGCTCCGAGATGCAGAGAGACGCCCTGGTTGCGGTTATCCTCGCACTTATCCTGATGCTGGTCTATATCTGGTTCCGGTTCCGCGATATGCGCTTCGGTGCGTCCGCTGTAATCGCACTGGCACATGACGTGCTGGTTGTCCTGACGGTATACGCACTGGTCAGAATTTCCGTCGGCGGTACATTCATCGCCTGCATGCTGACCATCGTCGGTTATTCCATCAACGCGACCATCGTTATTTTCGACCGTATCCGCGAGAATCTGCGCACAGGCAGCAGGGATACCGATCTCGAGCAGATGGTCAACGAGAGTATCTCCGCGACACTCTCCAGAAGTATCTTTACTTCACTGACAACGTTCTTCATGGTCTTTTCGCTGTTTATCTTCGGCGTAGCTTCGATCCGTGAATTTGCGCTTCCGATCATGGCAGGTATTATCTGCGGTACATACTCATCCGTCTGCATCACCGGCGCACTCTGGTATGTCCTGAGACAGAAGTTCAAGCCCACACATGACGACTCCGGCCTGTATCACGAGCAGAAGAAGGCCAAGGACGAAGAAGAGAGAATGGCTCAGTATGAAGAAAAGAAGCGCAGAAAGACGGTTGTCTGATGTGTCTTTGAATGATTATCGTTAAGAACTTCGGCGGCCCGGAAGCAATTCCGGGCCGCTTGTTCAGTCCAAGGGAAAGGTGCAGCCGGATGGCAAAATGGATGGTGGCCGCCAAAAAGGCGGATTTTGAAGCGATCGCGGGAGCGTGCGGCATTTCGCCGATACTCGCAAGGCTCATCCGCAACAGGGATGTTGTGGGAGAGGAAGAGACGGCGAGGTATTTAAACGGGACACTGAATGACCTGCATGATCCGCTGCTTTTGCCGGATATGGAGAAAGCGGCGGCGATTCTTCTGGATAAAATAAGAGCCGGCAGAAAAATCCGCATCATCGGAGATTACGATGTGGACGGTATCTGCTCGTCCTACATACTCTGGCGCATGCTGACCTTCCTTGGCGCGGATGCGGATGTCCGTCTTCCGGACCGGATTGTCGACGGATACGGGATTAACATCCGCTTGGTGGAAGAGGCAAAGAGCGATTCGGTCGATACGATCCTGACCTGTGACAACGGTATTGCGGCGGGAGTCGTGCTGCAGACGGCCGTGGATGCCGGGATGAGCGTGATCGTGACGGACCATCACGAAATTCCTTTTGAGGAAGCAGAGGACGGGAGCGGGGATAAAACCTATATCCTGCCGCCGGCGGACGCGATTGTGGAGCCGAAGCTGACAGACCCGGAAACCGGGTGCATCCGCTATCCGTTCCCGGATATCTGCGGGGCGCAGGTGACCTATAAGCTTTCGCAGGTCATGCTGGACAGGGCATTTCAGGATAAACCCACTTCCGAAATGATCGAAAAGGAGCGGGTAATGCGTGAGCTCCTTGGCTTTGCCGCTCTTGCGACGGTCTGCGATGTCATGCCGCTCAAGGACGAGAACCGGATCTTTGTGCGGGAGGGGCTTAAGGAAGCCGCCAATACAGAAAATACCGGGCTTGGCGCACTGATCCGCGTGTGCTCTTTGTCGGGGGTGCCTCTGTCTGTATACCATGCCGGATTTATCATAGGTCCCTGTCTCAACGCATCCGGGCGTCTTGAGAGCGCAGGGAAGGCACTCGAACTCTTTATGGAGAAGGATCCGGACAAGGCTGTCCGTATCGCACATGAGTTAAAGGACCTGAACGATTCCCGCAAATCCATGACGGAGCAGGGGACGCAGAGGGCACAGGAGGCAGTGGAGGAGAAAATAAGAGCTGCCGGCGGAATGCTCCCCCTGGTGCTTGTCATCGCGTTGGAGGACTGCCATGAATCGCTTGCAGGGATTATCGCGGGAAGGATCCGGGAAAAATATCAGCGTCCCACGTTTGTGATGACCCGGACGGAGGAGGGAGATCTGAAGGGCTCCGGAAGATCGGTCGAGGGGTACGACATGTACGCCGAGATGAACCGGTGCGCCGACCTCTTCCTTAAATTCGGCGGGCACAAGATGGCGGCGGGGTTCCTTATTCCGGGGGAAAACATGGAGCGGCTCGAACAGAGGCTGAATGAGAACTGCCCGCTGAAGGCAGAGCAGATGGAGGATGTCATTCATATCGACATGGAGCTTCCTCCCCGCTTTGTTTCAATGGAACTGACAGAGGAGATGGCAAAGCTTGAGCCCTGCGGCACTGCCAACGCAAAGCCCGTATTCGTAACAAGGAATATCCGCCTCACGCTGACGGGGATCCTGGGAAAGAACCGGAATGTGGCGCGCTTTACGGGCACCGATGAAACAGGGCGGAGGTTCAACTTCATCTATTTCCGGAAGGAAGAGGAGATAACGGATCTGACGGGAGGAGGCGGCGCACTGTGCAGTCTTGTTTATTATCCGGATATTAACACCTGGAACGGGAGGTCATCCCTGCAGTTTGTGATAAAGGACCACAGAGTAATAAGCGCGCTGTAAAGCTTCAATTTAAGCGGTATTTCTGCTATAGTACAGGATACAGAAAAGGAGATTCAGGGAGGGATCGGAATGAAACTATCGGCAGCATGGAAGGACCTGAAAAAGATCAGCGCATTTAATGTGCTGATGCTGACAATTGCGGGAATGATCAATTCCTGCGGCGTAACCATCTTCCTGCAGCCTGTTCAGTTATATGACAGCGGCATATCCGGAACGTCCATGCTGCTGTCACAGATAACGCCGGAGTGGATGTCGCTCTCGAATTTCCTGATCCTTCTGAACGTGCCCCTGTTCCTCTGGGGAACGAAAAAGCAGGGCGTTTTGTTCACGGTCTATGCTGTATACAGCGTTGCGGTATATTCCATCTGCGCGCACCTGACGATGTACGTCCTGCCGGTCGATACCCAGTTCGCATCCCCCCTTGCGGGCAGGGATCTTCTCCTGTGCGCGCTCTTTGGCGGTATGATCTCCGGTGCGGGAAGCGGTCTTGCGCTTCGGTACGGAGGCGCGATGGACGGTATTGACATTGTTGCTGCGATGTTCGCCAAGGGCTTCGGCCTTTCGGTCGGCAGCTTTGTCATGATCTACAATGTGATCCTGTACGTCATCTGCGGCATCGTGATTCGAAGCTGGATCCTGCCACTGTATTCCATTGTGACCTATATGGCAGCCCTTAAGACGGTGGACTTTATTGTCGACGGTATCGACAGGGCGAAATGTGCGATGATCGTCACGGTGAGGCCAAAAGAGGTAACGGATATCCTCTCCGAGAACTTCGGGCAGGGCACTACAATCGTTGATGCGATCGGCGGCTTTTCGGGACAGAAAAAGGCCATTGTCTACTTCGTCGTAAACCGCTTCCAGGTTACGAAAATGAAGAATCTCGTCCATGACGTGGACGAAGCCGCGTACATTTCACTTACGGAAGTGGCGGATGTCTTCCGCGCGAACAACAAATAATAAATGAATCAGGCGGCACAGTGTGAAAACAGAAGGTGCCGGAAAGGATATAAAAATGGATAACGGGAATGTGCCCGGAGGGTTTACAAGAATAGAAAACGGCAGGGAGGTTGACTATACCCCGATCACCATGTGGGGGTATTTCGGCTATGAGCTTCTGTTCAGCGTGCCGTTTTTAGGCCTTGTCTTTCTGGTGTATTTTGCCGCCTCGGCGAAGAATCAGAATGTAAAGAACTTTGCGAGATCGTATTTCTGCGTGCTGATTGTTTTCGCTGTTATTCTTATATTCCTCGGCGCTGCCTTCGGGACAGCAAGCGGCGTCGACTACCTGTTCAACAGGTAAAAAGGTAAGTGCTGATTTGAAAAAGGCAGCTGAAAACTGGATTTTTCCGATCATATTGTTCCTGTGGCCGCTTGTAAACTGCGCGGGCGGCATTGAAATCAGTGACAGCACATACAGTCTGGCAAACGATCTTTTCCTGAAGCCGGATTATATGTGGTATTTTGCTACGTTTCTTGCAGGACGCGCCGGCACTCTTATGATGCAGCTGCCCGGCGGTGCGGGAATCCTCGCGATGAATATCAAGTCGGGACTTCTGGTCAGCCTTATGGCGGCGGGCGTTTATCTGGCCTTAAAACGGAGGATACCGGCGCCCCTGCTTTTTGCCGCCGAGTGGACCGCGGTCTCCGTATTCTGGTCTCCGTATGTCTCGCTGTACAACACACTTTCCTACGCACTGCTGACCTTTTCCTGCATTCTTCTTCTGAAAGCCATGGAGGGTACGGGAACGGGAAAAAGGGAGCTTTCGCTTTATTTTGCGGCAGGTGTCCTTCTGGGGCTGAATGTGTTTGTCCGCGTATCCAACATCACGCAGGCGGCGCTGATCGCTGCGGTTGTCTGGAACGCTTATCTGGAAAAGGAAAACGCGCGCGCCGTCCGGAACAGGATCGCGGCCTGTGTTGGAGGGTTTGCCGCGGGAGCGGGCGCCTGCTTTCTTTATATCTGCGTCCGGCACGGCGCAGGTGCATGGCCGGCAGCCGTGTTCTCGCTTTTCGGCATAACGGAAAGCGCGGAGGATTATTCCGCGGGCGGAATGCTGGATGCGACCCTTTCCGCCTACAGGACAAGCCTGAAGTGGTTTGCACTGATGGCGGTTCCTGCCGCTGCGGGAAGCCTTGTCTATGCCTTCGGACTGAGGAAAAAGCTCTGGGATAAGAGGCTGCTGAAGACCGCCTTCGGCATCTTCTATGCTGCGGGAATCCTCGTCCTTATCCGCTTTTTCTACGGCAGGGGAATGTTTACCGTCAATTACCGCGACTACTGGTGCATGTTCCAGTGGGCGATGCTGGGCATCATTCTGACGATTCTCCTTTCGGTCCTCGATCTTCTGGGTGTCCTTCCCAGGGATAAGGAAGAGAGCGTATCTGCAAGGACCTATGCGGCACTTGTGCTCATATTGATCCTGATACTGCCGCTTGGCTCGAACAATTACACTTTCCCGGTGCTGCTGGCGTTTGCGGTGATCCTCCCCTATACGCTGTGGGGACTGAGCGCGGCTGCGAAAGCCGGGAAAAGAGAGCTTTTGCCCATGACATGCATGGCCGCTGCGGTCATGCTGATGCTCCTTGTACAGGGAACGGTATTCCACGTTCAGTATGCGTTCCGCGACGGTACGGACGGGACAAAGAGAACAGCTTATATCGAACATGCCGTGCAGGCAGAGGGCGGCATTTCATCCCTTACGGAGGGCGTCAAGACGACGCCTGCCAATGCGGCAGTCCTCGGAGACCTGATCCGGTACATGGAGGATTCCGGCCTGTGTGAAGCGAGAGACGGAGCAATTCGTGATATACTGTTGCAGGCGGATGATTCCGAAAGCTCCCGGAAGCTGATATCGTACGGCACCGCGCCGGGGCTTTCCTATCTGCTGCTGATGGAGCCGGCACTGCCGACTGCGTGGCCGGATCTGAACAGCTATTCTTATGAGGACTTTGAGCGCGCGCTTTCGGCAGCAGGCGAAGGAGCCGGCAAAGAGGCTCTTCCCGTTATCATCCTGCATGCGGACGGGACGGACGATCTCGACAGACTGATGGGCCGGCTTCCCGAAAAGACACAGGGCGAATCCGAAGGCGGCGGGGATCCGGCAGGGAGCATTCCTCCTTCCGGGAAAAAGGCGGTGCTCCTTGAGCGCTTTATTGAGGATAACGGATACAGCATAAGCTATGAGAACGAAGCATTCCGGGTGTACACGGCATTTTCCGGAAAGCAGTGAAAAGGAGACAGGGGCAAGTGGCATACAGAATTCCTTTTAATATTCCTCCTTACACAGGCGGAGAGATGGAGAATCTCAGGATTGCCTGTGAGGTTAATCATAAGATCTGCGGCGACGGGCCGTTTACAAAAGAGTGCAAAAAGTGGATTGAAGACAGGACCGGCGCGGCCGAGTGCCTTCTTACGACCTCCGGGACGGACGCGCTTGAGATGGCATCCCACCTGTCCGGAATCGGGCAGGGCGAAGAGGTCATCATGCCGTCGTATACCTTCGTATCCACGGCGGACGCTTTTGTCCTTCGCGGCGCAGTCCCGGTGTTTGTCGATATCCGTCCGGATACGATGAATATCGACGAGTCTCTGATTGAGCAGGCCATCACCGACAAAACGCGCGCCATCGCGGTGGTGCATTATGCCGGCGTCGGGTGTGAGATGGACGCCGTTATGGAAATCGCCCGGAAATACGGCCTCAAGGTAATCGAGGACGCAGCCCAGGGCGTCATGAGCACCTATAAAGGGAAAGCTCTCGGTGTCATCGGCGATTATGGGTGCTACAGCTTCCATGAGACGAAGAACTACAGCATGGGAGAGGGAGGCGCGATTCTTTTGAGGGACCCGGACCAGCGGGAAGAGGCGGAGATCCTCAGGGAAAAGGGTACGAACCGCAGCAAGTTCTACCGCGGCGAAATCGATAAGTATTCCTGGGTGGGCTACGGCTCATCCTACCTTCCGAGTGAGCTGAACGCCGCATACCTGAAGGCACAGCTGGATATTGCGGATAAGATCAACAATGAGAGACTGGCAAGGTGGGAGCAGTACAACACACTCTTGAAGCCCCTTGAGAAGACGGGCAAAATAGAGCTTCCGTACATTCCGTCCGAGTGCGTGCACAACGCCCACATGTACTATATCAAGACTGCGGACATCAACGAGAGACAGGCGCTGATTGCTGCTTTTGAGAAGAACAGCATCAAGGCGGTCTTCCATTACATTCCCCTGCACTCCTCGGAGGCCGGAAAGCGTTTCGGCCGCTTTAACGGAGAGGACAGATATACGACAAAAGAGAGTGAGAGGCTTTTGAGGCTCCCGATGTACTATTCACTGACTGAGCAGGATGTCTGGGATGTGGTGAAGGTAATCCGGGAATTCTACAATGTCTGAGAAACCATATGCCTGACTTTTATCTGGATCTCAATGACGACTTCGTGATGGAGAACCTCCTGTCCGGCGCGTACACGGGCATGCCGCAGACACGGAATATCCAGAGCCTGTACCCGCTGACAGCGGTCATCGGAAGTCTGTATAAACTGAACGCGGAAATAAACTGGCACGGCATTTTTCTGATGGCGTGCCAGTTTGGCTGTCTGCTGCTTGTGATTCTCCGGCTTTACAGGCTGCTGAAGAAAAGATCCCTGCAGGCAGCGGCGGGCGGAGCGGCCGCGGCGCTTTTATTTGCCGGGGGGCTTCTTTGCCGTCATTATGTTTTCTATCAGTATTCGGTGACCGTAGGAATCATGGCCGCGACTGCCCAGGTCTTCTTCCTCACGCAGGAGAAGGAAAAAGGAGACCATCCTTACCGGGATATGGCGCGGCGCCTTGCGCTGCCGGTTATCCTCCTCTGGCTTGGCTTCCTTCTTCGGTCGGAGATGCTGCTGTTCATGCTCCCTGTCACGGGGCTCTCGTTCCTGTACGGCAGGATCGGCCTTTACAATGAGGACAGGGATGCGGCAAAGACCGTCCGGAAGAAGAGCCTTTTTGTAAAGACGGTTATTTACCCGTGCATCCTGACCGGCGGCATAATCCTTGCCGGCGCGGGGATCCTTTCGGCGGCGGACAGTGCCGCCTATTCGGACCCGCAGTGGAAGGAATTCCGGAGCCTGTTTGATGCAAGGACGCAGCTTTATGACTACGAAGCAAGGCCAGCCTACGAGGGAAACGAAGCGTTCTATGACAGCATCGGCCTTGCCCCGGAAGAGGTCATCCTTTTTGAAAACTACAATTTCGGGATCGATGAGAAAATAGACGCGGCCGTCATGCAGAAGGTCGCGGACTACGCGAAGGAGCAGTCGTCCGGACAGAGGATGTTTTCCGTGCGCATAAGGAAGGCACTCTGGGATTACAGGCATACATTTGTTTCCTCATCGGAGTACCCCTACAACCTGATTGTCGTCACTTTATACCTACTCTGCCTCCTGAAGGCGATATCGCTCGTCCTTTCGGGACGCCGGGCGAAGGAAGAAGAGAGCGGCGCGGATCAGGCAGAACGCTCAGGTTCTCCGGCAGCGCGCGCGGCGCTGATACCGGCTGAGCTTTTCATGGTGTTTTTGTTCCGGACGGGGCTGTGGATGTATCTTCTTTATAACAACCGGCCGGTGACAAGGCTTACGCACTGCCTTTATCTTCAGGAGGCGATCGTCCTTGCCGCCATCCTCGCCGGAGGGCGCCTTGCGGGGAAGGATAAGGCCGGAAGCGGTGAAGCCAGTGAAGTCGGTGAAGGCGGTGAAGCCGGGAGGGTCAGGAAGGTCCCGGGAATGGTTTCCGCCGCCGTCATGACAGCGGTCCTTCTTGCCGCCTGCGTATCCCAGAAAACCTGGACGGACAATGAGCTTAAAAGGCGCGAGTCGATCAACAGGCCGTTCGATGAGCTGATCGGATACTGCCTTGAGCATGAAGATACGTTCGTTCTGGTGGACGTGATGTCCACGGTGGATTTTTCAGAGAAAATATTCGATAATAGACGACAGGACAGGCTGAAAGCGGTCAACTGGAACTTTCTTGGCGGCTGGGTTTCCAAGAGCCCTCTTGAGCGGGAAAAGCTTGCCCTGTACGGCATTGATTCCATGTGCAGCGCCCTGGCGGACGGGAGCGGAAGCTGCGTTTTTGCAGCAAGAAGCGACTATGACACGCAGTGGCTTGCCGCATATTATAAGAGCATCGGAAAGGACGTCACGATCAGCGCAAAGGACACGCCGGGAGACGGGTATTTTACAGTCTACCGCGTGGATCCCTCGGACACAGGGTCAGGCGTTGCGCCGCGGGAATGACGGTTTTGTGATGGAACAGGCGAGAGTTTTCATTGCCGAAGGGCCAAGGCTCGTTCTTCGGAAAATGACGATAGATGACTCGGAGATGATCGTCCGGTGGCGGAATCAGGACTGGGTCAGACAAAATTATATATACCGCGAGTTGTTTACCCTCGAAGGGCAGATGCAGTACTTCAGAAGCCGCGTTGAAACGGGGGAGGTCGTACAGCTGATCGCCTGTGAAAAGGAGCCTTGTTTAA
Source organism: uncultured Lachnospiraceae bacterium (assembly GCA_902796425.1). Classification (GTDB taxonomy): domain Bacteria; phylum Bacillota; class Clostridia; order Lachnospirales; family Lachnospiraceae; genus CAG-791. The sequence continues at coordinate 2,139 of CADBPC010000027.1, read as the reverse complement.
GGCCTGTCGGCTGTACGGTCCTGAACGACTTTCACGGAGGTCACGGGGAATACGGTATGTTCCTCGGGGAAAAGGACGCCGCAGGCAGGGGCTACAGCAGCGAGATGGTAAGGCTGACGCTCGGGTACGGGTTTGACACCCTGGGCCTTGATGAGATTGTCTGCAGGATATTTACGGACAATACCGCTTCTGTCCGCGGATGTGAAAGAGGCGGCTTTGCGGTTGCGGAAACGTTAAAGGACGTGCGCTGCAGTGACGGTACGGTCAAGGACATGTACCTCCTGCGGGCAGAAAAAGATACATTTCATGAACAACAACACTTTTAATTTTCAGAAGGTCTCCTTTGTGATCCCCTGCTACCACTCTGAAAAGACGCTGGCGGCGGTCGTAAAGGAGATCGATGACACCATGAGCTCCTGCGGAAGGTATTCGTGGGAGATTGTCATGGTCAACGACGGATCGGCCGACGGAACCTGGGACGAGATTCAAAGACTGTGCGAAGAAAAAGCGGGCAGGGAAGGAATCTGTTTTTCCAGGAATTTCGGCCAGCACGCAGCGCTCATGGCGGGAATCCGGAAGGCGCAGGGCGAAGTGATCGTGTGTCTCGACGACGACGGGCAGACGCCTGCGGATGAGGCGACAAAGCTTCTGGACGCTATCAAAGCCGGCGCAGACGTCGTCTATGCCTCCTATGACAGAAAGCAGCATTCGGGCTTTCGCAATTTCGGAACCCGCATGAATGAAGAGATGTGCAGGATTATGCTGGATAAGCCGAAGGATCTGAAGGTTACCAGCTATTTTGCCATGCGCCGGTTTATCGCGGACGAGGTGATCCGCTACGAGAATTCCTATCCCTATCTTGTGGGACTGGTTCTCAGGACAACCAGAAATATCGTCAATGTCCCGGTGACGCACAGAAAGCGGGAGGCCGGAAGGAGCGGCTACACCTTCTCAAAGCTCCTCGGACTCTGGCTGAACGGCTTTACCGCGTTTTCCATAAAGCCCCTGCGGATCGCGACGGCGATGGGCGGCGTTTTTGCGGGCCTCGGCTTTATCTATGCGGTTTATACGGTGATCAAAAAGATCATCAACCCCGCGGTGCCCGTCGGCTTTTCCGCGCTGATGACGGCAATCCTCGTCATCGGCGGCATGCTGATGGCGATGCTGGGAATGGTGGGAGAATATGTCGGAAGGACCTACATCGGTGAAAACCGCGCTCCCCAGTACGTGATCCGGCAGCAGACAGGCCGCAGCGAAGCGCAGCAGCCGGATGCGCAGGATGACCTTCCGGGCGGCGCTGTGATTGTAAAAACCAGAACGGTATGCTGATGAACAAAAAGCTACGTACAAGCCATGCAGTCCTTCTTGTCATCTGGCTGCTCGTAATACTAGGGATCCTGTCTGTCTTTCCCGCAAGGCTCTGGCAGGAGGATCTGTCTTTTTCATCTTCGGACAGCCCGCAGAGCACGGTGGGCCCGGTGGACGGCGCGCACGACGCAGGGGCGTATTTTACCGCGCAGTACGGACACCTTCAGACACTGGATGTGTGGGTGGACTCCGTTGATACCGGAAATTCTCTTAAATTCCAGCTCTTTTTGCAGGGTGATAACAATGTCATGAGCCTTGTCGCCGAGGAGCTGACGGAGTTTCCGGATACGCTTCCCGGATTTGTCAGCATCCCCGTGGACGCGGACATGATTCCCGGAAGGACCTATGTCTACACGCTCCGCTCCCCGCAGGGAGGAGAGGAGATCTTTAAGGACGGGCGCTGGCAGGCGCAGCCGGACAGCGTATTCCGGGTCGGCCTTGAGGGAATGGAATATGCGCTCTCACAGCCGAATGCCGTCCCCTATCAGGTCGGCTTCTATAACGACACGTCGCTGAGCGGCCTCACCACACTTACGCGTCTTACATACCGCGTGCCCCTCGGAAAGGGGAAATCCGCGGGCGTCATCGCGGCGCTTGCCGCGGCGGGCCTTATTCTCTCAGGCATTGTTCTTCTGATAGAGAAAACTGGAAAATCTTCGGGGCGCCTTGGCAGCACGATCACAGTGCGAAGACTCCTGCAGGCGGTGCTGACGCCGGCAGTCCTTCTGACTGCGGGCGCGGGCTTTATCATGAACTGGCCTTTAAAGCTCT
>CADBPC010000026.1 GCA_902796425.1 uncultured Lachnospiraceae bacterium | reverse complement strand
GTTGGAGAGCGCACCAGGGTGATGCTGGCAGTTCTGTTCGCGGCGGAGAATGAGTTTCTTCTGATAGATGAGCCGACGAACCATCTTGATACGAAAGCACGCGAAATTGTAAAAGAATTCCTGGCTTCCAAAAAAGGATTCATCCTTGTTTCTCATGACAGAGACCTGCTGGATACAGTTTGTGATCATGTACTTGTGTTAAACAGATCTACGATAGAGGTGCAGACCGGAAACTTTTCGACCTGGTGGGAAAATAAGGAAAAGAAAGATGCATTTCAGCAGGCTGAGAATGAGAAGCACCTCAAGGAAATCGGAAAACTAAAAGTGGCTGCGGACAGAAGCAGCAGATGGGCTGACAAGAATGAAAGTACAAAAATAGGATTTGACCCCGTTAAAGAACATGACAGGAGCATAGCTACCCGGTCGTATATCGGAGCAAAAACCAAAAAGATGCAGGCCCGTGTCAAATCTTTCGAGCAGCGTATTGGGCGGGAGATCGAAGAAAAAGAAGGACTGCTTAAGGATATTGAGAGAGTATCCGACCTGAAAATAGAACCGCTCACTTTCCATAAGGAAGTTCTGGTGAGCGCAAATAATCTGTCATTAAGATATGACGGTGCAGAAAGAGAACTGTTCTCAGGACTCAGGTTTCAGGTTAAACGCGGCGAAAGGGTAATACTTTCCGGGAAAAACGGATGTGGAAAATCCAGCATTCTTAAGGCGATCCTGCAGAAGGCAGATTACCGGAATCAGGAGGCGAACCCGGGATTATTAATATCCGGAGATCTGGAAGTCGCATCCGGCATGACAATATCGTATGTAAACCAGGACACTTCTTTTTTGTCGGGATCACTCAGGAAATATTGCGAAGAGAAAGGTCTTAATGAAACCCTTTTTCTCGCGGTGCTCAGGCAGCTTGACCTCGGGCGGGAGCAGTTTGCGAAGAACATGGAAGATTTTTCTGAAGGTCAGAAGAAGAAAGTCCTGATTGCAGCAAGCCTGATCACGCCGGCTCATTTGTATATCTGGGACGAACCGCTGAATTATATCGATGTATTCTCACGTATGCAGATCGAAAACCTGATTATGCAATATAAGCCAACGATGCTGCTGGTCGAACACGATATCAGATTTCAGGAAAAAGTGGCTTCAGATGTAATTGTAACAGGTTAGGGCATTCAGCGTGACAAACGAAAGCTGCATCTGCAGACCGGTGGCAGATTTATGCGGTGGAACAGTTAGATCAAAAGAATTGGTAGTAAGAAATACCAGATGCTGAAAAACCCGACGATCCTGATCACGATTATGAAAGCGATGTTGCTGTCTTTTGGATTTTTCCCTGCCCCGGCACGGCGTCAGAAGCAAGCCCGGGGCAGGGAAAATTTACTGTCTTCCCGCACATTTCCGGCCGTTTATTCGTTATACATAGTAGAGGAGGTTAGAGATGAGCTTAGATTTAAGTGAATTATATGACCGGCTCTATCGATTCTGCTATTTCCGGCTTCGGAAGAGGGAACAGGCGCAGGACATCGTTCAGGAGTCCTTTACACGTTACATAGACAGGTACGGGAAATTGGACGAAAAGTCAGTGCCGGTTTTGTACACGATCGCAAGGAATCTTTGCATTGATCATTTTCGCAGATACCGGGAGCAGACAGGATTTGGTTCTCCTTTTCCGGAAGATTCGCCGGCAAGCCCGGAAGATTTGCAGACAGGTGAAAACCGGACAGACGAGCTGATCACCAGACTGGCAGTGCAGCGGGCTTTATCCGGATTGCCGGACGAGGAGGCAGAGGTGCTGCTGCTTGTGATCACGGATGGATTTTCTGTCCGGGATACCGGAAAAATCCTCGGAATCTCCAGATTTGCCGTATACAGGCGCCTCCGGGAAGGAAAGAAGCACCTCAGGGAGGGACTCAGAAGTGAAGGACTGGAAGACAGGTCTGCCGGAAGGATAGCGGAAAGGAGGGAAGGCGCAGAATGAAGAGTACGGGCATAACAGACCGGATCGGGTCTTGTGATGAGCAGATGACAGATCTGCTGAGGCTTGGATTTACCGCAAATGAACCGCCGGATGAAAAAAGAAAAGCGGAATTAATAAAGGGACTTCCTGCGGGACGGGCCGCTAAGATCAGCCTTCCCGGGATGGTGGTCCGGCAGATCCGATATATCCGGCCGGTTTCCCGGATCGCAGCAATCCTGTTTCTGGCAATTGCGCTGATGGCAATTCCGAATCTTAATAATGATTCATTATGGGCACTGGCAGCGTGCACTCCTTTCCTGGCGGTCGCTGCAGATCTTGAGGTCAGGCGGTCTTACCGGTACGGCATGGCTGAGATCGAATGTACGACCAGGTTCTCGCTAAGAAGCATTGCATACGCGCGGTTTTTGCTCGTTGGAGTTCTGTATTTTGCCATAATGCTGATCCTTTCTGTCATCATTCATCGATTCGTACAGATAAGGACCCTGATCGTGTTTTCGGGACTTCTGGTTCCTTATCTTGTGACCATGACAGGAGCGCTGCTCCTGGAAAGAACAGCATACGGAAGGTCAGCCCCGTACTCTTCTTTTGCTGCAGCCGGGCTGACGGCAGCAGGTGTATTTCTTGCACGGTATTTTGTTCCGGTGATCATGCAGGTACAATACGGATCCCTGTGGGAGGCATCCGCAGTTTTTCTGACTGTCTGTGTGATCACGCTGTTTGGCGGTAATGTGAAGATGCAGGAGGCGGAGATCTTATGGAACTGATCCTTGACAGGGTTACAAAACAGTATAAGAACAAGATCGCAGTGGACAGAGTCAGCGCAGTCCTTCACACCGGCGTGACAGGCCTTCTCGGTGCAAACGGAGCAGGGAAAACGACATTGATGCGCATGATCTGCGGGATACTCTCGCCGACGAGCGGTGTGATTACCTATAACGGGATACCCGCAGCAGAAGAGGATTATCGCAGCATTCTGGGGTATTTGCCGCAGGAATTCGGATACTACCCGGAATTTACGGGAAGGGATTTCCTCCTGTACTTTGCGGCTCTCAAAGGACTGCCCGGGAAGGAAGCCGCAGAAAAAGCGGATGTCCTGATGGAAACCGTGGGACTGACTGACGTGCAGAAAAAGAAGGTACGGACCTATTCGGGAGGAATGAAGCAAAGACTCGGGATCGCGCAGGCTCTTTTGAACGACCCGGAGGTCCTGATCCTGGATGAGCCCACAGCAGGCCTTGATCCGATGGAAAGAGTCCGGTTCCGCGAACTGATAGCCGACATCGGGAAAAACAGTATCGTCCTGCTCTCGACCCATATAGTTTCAGACATCGAGCATATCGCTGAGAATGTCATGATGATGAGATCCGGGCAGCTGATCTGGCAGGGAAGCTGGACAGAGTCCGACGGCAGCCTCGAGGAGTTTTACCTGAAGGAGTTCGGAATGGACAGATAAGGAGGCCGGAATGACAGCAGACAGAGCTGTAATTCTCAAATATGAACTGAAGAAGATCATGACGGGCAGAATCGCAGTTATCGCCGTGATTCTGGGCGCAGGGATGCTGCTTGCAGTAACGATGATCAATTACCTGATAATCCGTCCGCAGGACGTAAATGTCTATGAGCGTGAGATCAGTCTGGAAGGCCGCCCGCTGGATGACGCATTCCTTGAGGAAGTGGCTGCCGAAGCCGAAAAGGCCGGCGGTCTATCAAAAATAGGTGCGGAAAGCAGGTATTATCATGCGGCAGGATATCTGAATCGTCTGCAGGGAACGTATCTGACGATTGGCGGTGCATCCGCGGAAACGCTGAAAGCTGCCGGCAAAGCTGCGGCATCCTCATCCGGAACGCAGGGATTGACAGCAGATTCCCTCTATGCGCTCAGGGAGGATCTGCTGGAGTATATTTACGATTATTTCAGGCTCAGTGACAGCGATAAAGAGTGGTGGAAAGAGAAGGAAAACAGGATTTCGAAGCCTTTTGTCTGGCATACCAATTTCGGCGTTTACTCCATGAAATCGAATTTCGGCGCCGCCATGGATCTGTTCTGTATCATAGCCGGCGTCAGTCTGGCAGGCGTTTTTGCCGGGGAAAAGAGCCAGAGAACAGATTCTCTCGTGCTGTGTACAAAGGAAGGAAAAAAGACGCTCTGGCTGATTAAGTTCGCGGCGGGGGAGATTTTTTCCCTGACCGCAGGCACCTTACTGCTCGCCGCGGTTCAGCTTCCGCATGTGATCTTCAACGGACTGCACGGGACAGACGCCGCATGGCAGCTGCTGGTGCCGTTTTCCTCCTATCCGTACACTGCCGGCCATATGCTGGCTTTGCTGATCCTGGACTACTATCTGGGGTGCCTCCTGACAGGTGCCGCTGCCATGCTTTTATCGGTCCTGATCGGGAATGCAGTGGCTTCGGCCGGCGTGATCTGCGTGGCAGTGATGCTTGATCTCTTCGCGGCACTGCCGCCGCAACTGGGACTTCTCGCTCAGCTGCGCTATCTGACGCCCGGACAGGTATTGCTCAACTCCGGCATGGCTGATCCAAGACTCCTCCACATTTTCGGCCTGCGACTGACATCAATTCAAAGTGCGGCCGTCCTGTACGCGGCAGCGACAATTCTGTTCATGATCATAGTGAGAGCCGGATATAAGCGGCTGGAGGCATGAGGCCCTGATTATTGACGCATCGTCACGTCCGCGTCATGTGAGGCGGATTACTTTTCCTTAATGATCGAAAGAACAACAAAGACAGCGAGCACAAAAGGATAGATCAGGAAGGGGATGAGCGAAACGCTGGTGACGCCCGCGATCCCCGCCGCGATAAGAAGCTGCGCGCCGTAGGGAATGATGCCCTGTGCGATGCAGGAGCACGTATCCAGAAGTGAGGCGGTCTTTCTGGAATCGATGCCGTATTCTTCGCTGATTGATTTTGCAATGGGGGCGGCGATGACAATGGCGACCGTGTTGTTGGCCGTCGCCACATCCATGAAGGCAGTCAGGAAAGCAATGCCGGACATGCCGCCGCGCCGGGAGCCGGCCTTTTTCCGGATCAGGGAAAGAATCGCTTCGAATCCGCCGTTTTCACGCATCAGTGAAGCTATGGAGGCGACGAGGATCGTGACAATCATCGTCTCGAACATGCCGGAGATACCGCTTCCAATGGAGGAGAGTGCGCCGGCGTAGGTGAGTGTTCCCGCATACATTCCGAAAACCAGGAACAGGAGGATTCCGATCAGCAGGACAGGGAAAACATTCAGTCCGAGAAGCGAGAGTACCAGTACGATAAAATACGGAAGTGCCAGCAGGAGCCGATAGTCAAAGGGGCCGATCTCGGAGGCGGGACTGACCGCCGCATAAATGGTAAGGATCGCCAGTGTGACCAGGGCGGCCGGCATGGCGATACGGAAATTGACCCTGAATTTATCCTTCATTTCCACGCCCTGCGTCTTGGTGGCGGCAATCGTTGTGTCTGAAATAAAGGAGAGATTGTCTCCGAACATGGCGCCGCCTATGATTATGCCCACCAGAAGATTACGCGAGAGGCCGCCGGCCTCGGCGACAGCGCAGGCAATGGGGCAGAGCACGGAAATCGTCCCGACGCTGGTGCCCATCGCCATGGAAATCAGGCAGGCCGTCAGGAACAGGCCGGGGACCACGCCCTTCCCGGGAATGATATTCAGCATCAGGTTCGCAGTTGACGAAGCGCCTCCCGCAGAAGATGCGATGCCGCTGAATGCGCCCGCCATCAGGAAGATGAAGAGCATGATCACGATATTTTCATCCCCGATACCGCGCGCGCAGGTGCGGATTTTCTCATCAAAGCTGCGGCTCCTGTTCTGCAGGAACGCCGCAATCAGGGCGATGGAAAAAGCGAGAACGACGGAAACTACATAGAAGCCCATCTGCCCCTCGACGGGGCGGATGTATTCAAAATATATTCCGTTGCCTAAATACAGAATAAGGAACAGAAGGATCGGCAGGAGTGCCGCGGGGTTTGCTTTGGGTGAAGACTGCTGCATGGTACTGAGTGAATTCCTTTCAGGACCGCCCGGATATAACTATGTCAGCGCCCGGCGGTTTCAGACGGCTGCAAAGATATAATATTGCAGTCTTAAATGGTTTTGTCAAACCTTAAATGCATTTTGCTTCCAGCATCTTCCGGAGGGTATTCCGGTCCATTCTGTGCTGATCCATCAGGGACTGCGTGTAAGCGCGGAAGGCCCGGCACATGAGGGGATGGTTGACGCCGAAGGACAGCTCCGGCCTTTTTGCATGGATGATGCCTGCCATATCAGCTGCAATCATCAGCTTCATGTTGGGGAAGGGCGTCTCCGGAAGCGCATATAACCGATAGCCCGGATATGCCTCTGACAGCCGGATGATGTTCCGAAGATGCATGGAATACTGCTCGGGCGTATAAAAGAGTTCCCTGATTCCGGTCTGCTGCTCGATCCGGACTTTCCCGTCAAACAGATCTTCATCACTTGCAAGGGTGACACACTCGTTGACTCCTGCCTTTTCAAGCCGGAACAGCAGTGCATCCGAAAGTATTTTCCATTTTTCATATAAAGCGGGCTCATGAAAAGAAAGAACCAGCTCTTCCGGCATCGTTGCCATGGAAAGACCGTCCTGGATGATCGTGATATCCGAGTCGCCCTCGTAAAAGGCAGCAGGGACCTTCATCAGCGGTCCTGCGCTCTCCAGCATGCTTTCAAATTCTGACCGGCATACCTCCAGTACCTGCCGGTCCGTATAGTAATGATAAACTCCGGAGGCCTCCGTTCCGATGGGATGGAAGGCTTCGATGCAGGCCCTTTCCGGGCAGAGGAATATGGTGTGGGAAAAGCGAGAGTTGTGTTTGCGTGTGCTGTACCAGGATTCCACCATACCGGACATATAGAGCGGCAGCCAGCTTCTGATCGCGTCTGTCATCTCCGACAGATTCCGGTCCACGTTGTGGATGATCCGTATCCTTGTCCCGTTTTTGACGCAGGCACTCATAAGAGCGGCCCAGCGCATAAGAAATCCCCTGTCACCGGTCAGCCATGTCTGATCCTCATCCGAGTAAAGTAAAAGGAGCCCAACCTTCTCTTTCCATGCATTGAAAAGAAACCGCAGAACGGCCTCCCGAATTCCCTCTCTTCCGAAATATTCCGTCTGCTCTGACTGCGCGGTTTCCTGCGGTACGGCATCCTCCGGCGGAGGAAGTAAAAGGTGCGTCCCTGCGGAAAATGAATCAAAGCTCTCCAGCAGGCTCTCCGCAATGCCAGCCTCCCGGTCCGGGATTTTACCGTCATCAAAGAGCCACGAATGGAGGGCGTCTTCATCAATCAGGCCTGCGGGGATGCCCATGAGCCTCGCAAGCCCTGCGAGTTTCCCGCCGGCCTTCGCCCTCTCATACAGGACGGAAGAAATTCTTACCGTGACAGCGCTTTCCGGGACGGGTGTGCGGACGCCGGTCCTGAAGCGGCTGATCATGGATGCGTCCATATGGATCGCGTGACTGAAACGGGTATTGGACAGATCCGTCAGCTTCATCACCGCATCCAGGCGCTCCCCGAAGAAACGATAGACAGGTTTCGGTTTCCGGACGTCCCGGGACGGCGCTTTCTGCGCAGCTTCCTTTCTCCCTTCTTCCGGCTCTCCCTCATAGAGCCAGTCCCTGATCCCGGACATGATATCTTCCGCGGATCCTGCCGGATCTGCGCTGATATATCCGCAGATTTTCCCCAGTTCGTTCCTGTTGTCGGCGTAGAGATACAGCCCTGTGACGAGTCTGCTGATCGTCGGGCTGTTTTTCCACGGTACCCGCGCGGAGCTTCTGAGGCGGCTGATATTGGTGCGGTCAAATCCCGCAAGCTTTGCCACCTGTCCGTTTTTCGCATCCAGGAACTCGAACAGTTCATTGATCCTTTCGGTAAACATACATGGCACCTCCTACGGTTAAGCGTACCACATTAGTGTGACAAGTAAAATGTGCATTGCACAATACTTTGTCACACTCCTGAAAAGACGCTGTTGAAGGTACAATTAGTCTGAGAACATATGCCGGTGAGATGCCGGTGCCGGTGAACCGTCCCGGTTTCATCAGGCAGAAAGGAGCTTTGATATGTTTTGTCCGAATTGCGGGACACAGATTCCGGATGACAGCATATTCTGTGAAAAGTGCGGACACAGGATAGACGGCATCGATACTGAGACATCCGTTCAGGGCAGCGGACCGGAGCAGCAGGCGTGGGAGGAGGAACCTGCGCAGAATTGGGGAAACGCCCCTGCACAGAATTGGGAAAACAGCTCTGCACCGGCCTGGGAGCAGGAACCCGCAAAGCCCTCGTATATAAAATTTATCGCGATCGGCGCTGCAGCCCTCGTCGTGGTCATCGCGCTGGCGGCAATGCTTTTTGTGCGCGGGAAAAAGGATGACGGCAAGGCAGAAGAGGCCGCACAGACTTCACAGACTTCGGCACAGGCCGAAACGACAGGGGTCATTTTCGGAGAAGAAGAGCCCGCAGAAGCAGAGAATTCAGCCGGACCGGAAGATACTCAGCAGTCGGATAACAGGAGCGATGAATCAGACACCGAGGAGAAGGTGCCTGCAGGCTCGGAAGCGGACGAAGCGGAGTCGGGAACCGCCGGACCGGAGAAAGGATCAGAACCCAAATCCCCTGAAGAACTGAGCATGGCTGAAATGGATGAGCTGGCAGCACAGCTCTCTACGGAGCAGTACCCCGTTACGGGAGAATTCCTGTGGGCGAAAGACTTTATCCTGAGCGGTGCCGTGACGGTGCCGGAGGTGCTGGATTCCGACAAAGTCATCCGCATTACCGGCGACAGGACGCCTCTTATTAACGGCGGATGGAAGGTCTATATCTCCACTGCAGACGGGGAGTACGGCTCGGATATGGATCAGTACCTGAATGCACAGATTACGGCACAGGGGGAGAACATCCGGGTCCATATGGTGCGCGACCGGTGGTTCTTCCTGGGAACAGATGAGATCATCAGGGACGGCGCGGTATTTGACTTTGAAGGAAGCTTTGATGCTCAGAGTGGCAGCGCACAGGCTTTCAGCAATGATGCGAGACTCGATCTGGATGAGTTCTATATCACAAAGGACGGTCTGACGGAATATGCGCTCGGGACCTATACCTGGATCTCCGGGGAAAAGGACCGGGTCATGATGATGCGGGAAATACCTGTCCTGGAGTCGTTTGAATGGAATATCGGAGGGGGCGTTCCCTCCGGCGGGACAGAGCTTTCGAAAACCGGAGAGATAGCCGGAAGCTGGAAGAATGTCCTCACTACGATGACTGATGTGGACGGCGTAAGCCAGACCAGAATCATGCTGGGCATCACGCACATCCGCTTTGACGGAAACAGTGCGTCGGTGGAGATCGAGGTCAGGAAGCGCTTCGAGTACCCGACAGAGGATAAGGACAGCATGGAAGCCCTGGAGACCGGCGAGGGAATCGTCTTGACCTTCAGCGGCGAATGGAATGAGAGTACGGGCGAGATCAGTGTCCGGAGCCATAACAGCACACTTGCCCTTAAGATCAGTGAATTTACGGAGCTTGACGGGATCCGCTATGCGGCAGGAGGCGTTTACAACGACACCGTCAGGATCGGCGATTTTGCCATGTACAGCGAGTAAGAGGAGAACATCATGAGCGGAGAGGTCAAGTTTTGCCGGAAATGCGGGACAAAAGTCCCCGCAGATTCCCGCTTCTGTCCGAAATGCGGGAATGAGTTTTCCGTGCCGGTGCAGGAGACCTCGGACAGCCGGCTCTCCGGCGTCTCGTTCTGCCCCGGATGCGGCAGGGAAAATTCCGCCGGCGCCGTTTTCTGCCGTTATTGCGGTCGATCGCTGAAAGGGGCTCCTGCCGGCACAGGAAGGCCTGCACAGAAAATTGCGGGAAGGCCTGTACGGACCGCTGCACAGAAAACTGCGCAGAACACGCATCCGGCGTCACAGCCTGCACAGCCCGGCACGCGGCCGCAGAGTAATAGGAAGAACTCCGGGAGAAGAACTCTGCCGGTCCTTCTTCTGGCTGCTGTCCTGGCCCTTGCTGCTGTCGCGCTGCTTGTCATTTTCCGGCCGGGAAAGGACAGGCCGGGACTTTCCGGTCAGGGCGAGGGCCCTCTTGCCGGCGTCTTCGGGAACCCGGAGTCCGGCAGCAGTAATGCGGAAAACGCCGGGAAGGATCCCGAGGGCGTCTGGCAGCTGACCGAAGAGCAGATGGAAGAGTACGCGCGGCTTTCTGAGATGCCGGAGCCGGAAACAACGGTGCAGTGGGCGCCGGCAGACCTCCCTGCCTGGGACAACTATGACTGGCTCTTCGGAGATCCGGAGGGCTGGATGGATCCGGAAGAGACCGGAACGGGAGAAGATACTGCGGAAAGTGCAGAGAGCGGAAAACAGGAGGCGAAAAGCCCGGCATTTTCCGTGAATCCCACAGAGGGCGTCACTATCTCCGGGGAGGAGAACGCCCTGGACCATGAGCGGGATTTTACCATGACCGAGGTGGAGGACGAGGAGTTCGAAAACCTCATGGCAGGCCTGGAACAGATCGATCCCATGGGGGCTGTCCTGAATGCCTGGGAGCTGGACGCGGGTCTTGCGGATGATGAGCTCCTGCCGGGCTTTTTTACCATGTCTTTCGACCTTTCGAAGCTGGATATCGATCAGGACCTGTATGATTCCATCTGTGCGTACCGGGTGGATGACGCCGGGAACTGGTATCCCTACGCGGGGGAACTGGACGGGAGCGTTTTGAAGATACAGAGCAGCCAGAACAGTACCCTTGTCATTGCCTCCCTTATCCTGCTCCCGTTTCTTCCGGATATCGGTACCACGTTCCAGGGGATCTCGTCCGGAGCGGTCTATGACCCGCGGGCCAAATCCTTCTATGTGGAGGTTGACGGAAAGCGGACGTTCCAGATTCTCGTGGAGGAGGGCGACCTGACGGCCCGGATGGAGGAGGCCTCGGAGAAACAGCTGGAGGAAGCCAGGAAAAAAGCCAGGGAAGAGGCAAAACGCCGGTACCGCAAAGCGCTGGACTGGTCGGAGGATCTTGCGGATTCCCTGGACTATACGGGAAAACAGTTTTACCGGATCTACATCGCCTGCCTGAAAGAAGAACTGCAGAAGAACGACATTCCGGCAAAATACAGGAACGAGCTCGAAGCGCTGAAGAACAATGAGATAATGCTGAAAGCCCTCAGCCCGGTAAACATGGTGATCGAGCAGTCCCGTGAAGCCTACCGGTATCTTCGTGACAATACCGGAACAAAGCTTCCGAGCTATATCATCCGCCTTGAGATCTCGGATGCCGACAGACCTGCCTATGGCGTTACGGTCAACAGCTATACCTTTACCAGGAACCACTATATGGTCCTGTACCTGAAAAAATTTGAGAATGGCAGCACACAGTCAAAGGAACAGCTCCTGTTGACGCTGGTGCACGAGCTTTTCCATATCATTCAGAGGGAATACAAATCGCCTTATACGGCAAACTTTAAGTTTGATGAAGCCTCGGCGCAGACGGTCGAGTCAGAGGCCTACGACTATTTCCATGAGAAGGGAATAATCACGACAGACAAAGCGGCACTTCTGGAGAACCTTGCGGCCATCGACTTCTTCGCGATTCCGATGGATAAGCTCAGCACTGGTTCCTATCCGGAGGGGGCGGTCAATGTAGGCGATGCCAAGTCCGCCGACATTTCTTATCCATTTGCGGAATTCCTTTATTACATGAGAAAGGAGAGGTCTTCTGCCACCTGGGGGGAAATTCTCCGGCTCTATGGCCTGCAGGGTGTAAGACCGTCTGTGTCCACGATCCTGAAGTCAGGCTTTATGCTCACGGATCAGATGCTGACAGAGCGTTATCTTGATTTTGCCAATTATGCCCAGAACAAGTTTTTTATGCGTGCCTATTCCCAGGGGCGTGATAACCCCGGAGCAGTGCCGGTCACGATGCTTGTCCCTGGCGGAAAAACAGGAGTGGACCTTGTCAACCGGGATTATGTGATCCGCACACGGCCCCTTCGTTTCCGGGCCTGGGATGAGGAGAATAAGTTCGCCATTGTTTTGAAGAAGCGGGAAGGATTCGATGATGTGATGTCGGATTTCAGGATCATTCCCGTAGGTCTTCAGAAGGATAAGGACTGGAAGGAATGGTCCGGCGGGATCTTTGTGGAAGCGAAACACCACTTCCGGGTAAGCCCTGAAATGCTGGCCTGTATGTTCGTTGAAGCGGACGGCGGGACGGCTGAAAAGACGGAAGGATGGTTTACCGATACGGCCGTAGGGTACGATCTGTATACACTGACAGTGCCGGAGAATCCCAAGGCCGAAGTCACCGGGACAACGCTCAGGATAGAGCCGATGAAGCCGAAAAACAAAGAGATCGAAGAGGTTGTGGACGGAATCGTCTTCACCTTAAGGCACGGCAAAACAGTTCTGTACGAAGAGCATGTGCCGTACAAAGACTGGGAGAAGCCCTGGACCTGTGATCTGTCGAAACTCACAATCGATAAGGAGCCCCTGACGGAGGACCGGATCGGAGAACTTACGCTGGTACTGCAGGAGAGCGTTGCGGGGACCTATGGCGCCAGGGATCAGGAACCGTGCCTGGGGCCCGCGCTGGAAGCATCCCTTAGCACCGGCTTTTCGGATGAACTCGCCATCGCGGATACGCGCCTTAAACTCTCGGTGAGCGGTCTGACCATCACGCAGCCCGGAGATCTTCAGTACGGAAAGACTTCATCGGCGTCCGAGGACAATCAGGTAACCAGGATCGTACAGGCTACTCTTCGCAAGGGACAAAGCTATACGATCCGCGCGGAATCTCTGGAGCAGGGTGAACTGATCGTCTTCGCTAATTATTTTGACGGCGTGAATCAGGCAATGATGGGCAGACATCAGCTGGGCAATACGTCCGGCACCATGAAACTGATCTGCCTGAAGATCCCCGGCCAGGACAATGAAGAAAGGCCAGCCCCCGGCGGCCGCACCGGCTATATCGAGTGGACACTGACACCGCCGGAAAACGCGGTAAAGATCAACCTGACCATGACCGCGAACAAGGGAGAGAACGGCTCTTCAACGGAAGCATTTGACATCACAATTGTGCCATGATGGGGGAGGTAGATGAAATGGCAAACTTTTGTCCAAACTGCGGTCAGCCGGTAAATGCCGGCGATGTGTTCTGCAGAAGCTGCGGCATAAGGCTTTCGGGCGCTGCCCCGGCGACAGACCGGCGCGGCGCACAAAGCAACGTGCGGGAACAGGCTGATGAGTGGGAAAGGGATGACGCGCGGGATACAACATATGCCCGGATGGGCATCCCGGCGCCGGGGTACTCCAAGCGCATAAATGATCCTGAAATAATGAAAGCCATGAAGAAATCAAAGAGAGCATCTGCTTTCCTTGGCATTTTCATCATCCCCCTGCCGCTGATCGGCTTTGTCATTTACGCATCGGTGACAGGCGACATGGAGATTGCCGATGCCGCAAAAAACGGTCTTTTCGTATCGGCTGTCTTTCTTGTTTGTGCGGTTATCAGCTCCCTGAAACAGCGCGCGCAGAATTCCTATGAGGGCGTTGTCATTGATAAAAAGATTCTCAATCAGCGCACCAGAAGGATGACCTACTTGCAGAGAAGAAGAGCCGGGATTGATGATAACGACAACAGCAGGGAATCCTATGTGACCTATGTGCGGACTTCGTCAGGACAGGTAAAAAAGATCACCGAGCATACGACAATGTTCCATTCCGCCTGGAGCTACCTCGAAATTGGCGACCGGTTCATGTACCACCCGCAGCTTCATTTCCCTTATGAGAAATATGACAAGACCCACGAGACACATCTCTACTGCGTGGGATGCCTTAAGAAGAACCCGATCACGGCGGACAGATGCAGCAAATGCGGCCTGCCGCTCCTGAAATAGAAATGAGGAATGGATAAAGAATGATGAAAACCAGTACATCGAATTCCGGCACAAAGGTCACCGATAACATCTGCCTGTGTCCTGACGGCAAATACCGCTGGACCTATGAATATCAGATGCTGAAGAATCCGACGATTCTGATCACAGTCCTGAAGGTCATGCTGCTGTCCTTTGGCATTGTCCTGGGGTTTCTCCTCCTGATAAACCTGATCGGAGGCGATTTCCGTTACTGGGATCGTTCAAGCTACCTGTCATTTGCCAGGGGAATGCTGATTTTCCTCATAATAATGCTGGCACTCGGCGCAGTTTCCTACCTGATCCTTGCAGCCATTTACGGCTGGACCTATCAGGTCCTGTTTACCATGGATGAAAACGGCGTGGAACAAATGCAGATGAAGAAGGATTTCCGGAAAACGCAGGCCATCGGCTGGCTTGCCGCTGCGGCTGGCATCGTTTCCGGGAATATCAGCGGAATCGGCACCGGTATTCTGGCCGCGACAAGGATGAGCTCTTCCTCAGAGTTCAGCCGGGTGAAAAAGGTGAAGGCGGTCCGCAGCCGGCATGTGATCTACGTGAACCAGACACTGGAGCATGACCAGGTCTACGCGGAGGAGCCGGACTTCGATTTCGTATTGAATTACATCTGCGGGCACGTGCCGGAGACGACCCGGATCCTGTAAAGCATGTGAAAAGCCGGGATTCCCCTCCCCGGCCGGCTATGGTCATAGAAAAACCGCGGCAGGCATTCTCGGAATGCTGCTGCTTGTTGTCGTCCGTTTAAGATAATAATCATGTCCCGTTTCGTAAATGACGCCGGGGCAAAGCAACTATAAAATATCCCTGTAACTGATGAAAACAGGCCTTTGGCTGGCAGTAAGACGCCCGCCGGGCAGCATCTTTAAACAAATCTTAAGGTATTCCCATCTTTTAATTTAAAACTTAATTCCTTACAATGCGGTTACAGCAGTTGAGAGCATTGAGAGGAAGGATCCTATGTATAACGTTCTGGTCTGTGACGATGAGGCTGATATTGTTTCCGCGCTGGAGATCTATCTTAAGGGCGAGGGCTACCGCGTATTTTCCTGCAGGAGCGGCGCCGATGCCCTGCGGATCCTCCAAAAGGAGGATATCCAGCTGATTCTTCTGGATATCATGATGCCGGTCATGGACGGTCTGAAGACGATTGGGGAGATCCGGAAGTTTTCGAATGTCCCGGTCATTTTCCTGTCGGCAAAGAGCGAGGATACGGACAAGATTCTGGGGCTGAACCTCGGGGCGGATGATTATATAACAAAGCCGTTCAATCCCGTCGAGCTCCAGGCGAGGGTGCGCTCGCATATCCGGCGCTATGTACAGCTGGGAAGCGCGGGCAGGCCGGAGGAGGAGTGCGCAGCTCTTCTTACCTGCGGCGGGCTCGAGCTGGACGACCGGTCGAAGGAAGTGACGCTCGATGGCGCTCCTGTGCAGCTGACCAGGACAGAGTATGACATCTTAAAGCTCTTTATGACAAACCCCGGAGTTGTCTTTTCGCCCCGGGAAATCTATGCAAAGGTGTGGAACGAAGAAGCGCTTGGCGCGGAAAACACAGTGGCTGTCCACATCCGGCATCTGAGGGAAAAGATCGAGTACG
>CADBPC010000025.1 GCA_902796425.1 uncultured Lachnospiraceae bacterium | reverse complement strand
CGGTATTTTCGATGATCTGAAATCACAAAGATATAAGATGATGGAGGTTATCTTTATAGACGACGGCTCCGTTGATAACTCTGCGGAAATTATCGGGAATGCAATACTTGAAACAGGGAATACTGTTAACCGGGATAAAGGGGATACATCTTATATTAAGTACAGATATATTCATCAGGACAATGCAGGACAGGGTAATGCACGCAACCACGGAATCGAGGTCGCGACAGGCAAGTATATTGTTTTTCTGGATCATGACGATCATATAAAAGATGATTATATTGAGAGACTTGTAGAAGCGGCGGAGGAAACATCAAGCGATATTGTAATTTCCGGCTATGAACGTGTTTCCTTATCCGGTGAGATACTTGAACGGATTGAGCTTATCAATAGTGAGTGGTGTCGGTTTATGCTTGCCGCACCCTGGGGAAAGATATTCAGAAGGGATTTTATTACCGAAAATAATATTCGTTTCATATCAGCTATGCTGGGGGAGGATATATATTTCAATGTGCTGTGTTTTTCGCACACTGACAGAGTATCTTATACAGCTTATGTAGGTTATCAATGGGTACAGAATGAGTCTTCCCTGTCAAATACTGTTCACAGATATGTCGGCGCGGAGACTGATATTGTTAAGCTGTTTGAAACTATGAGACAAATGGATGGAGCTGATATCTGGATGAAAGAGCCGGATTATGAATACCTGTTATTGAAGACGGGATTATATCATCTGCTGTATGTTGCCAGGAATACTCCGGTCAGAAAGCTTATAAGCTACCGCAACAGCATTTTCGCCTGGCTTAAGAGGTATTTTCCGGGTATTGAAAGGAATAAGCTTATCGGATGGAATAAACCGGCGGGAGAAAGGGAGTCTGTGAGGCATATAGTTTTTTTCTATATGATGCTCAGGAGGTTACATCTGGACGGAATTTTTTTGAGGCTGTTTCATTTCCTGCCTTTTATCACATAATGAGGTGGTGCTGATTTGCGTATAAATGTGCTGTTGTGCACCTATAACGGTGAGAAATACTTAAGAGAACAGCTGGACAGTATTGTTGAACAGACATATGATGATTTTCTTCTATATATAAGGGATGACGGATCGGCAGATGGTACAGCAGGAATTATAGAGGAATACTGTAACAGATATTCTGACAAAGTAATAGAGTTAAAATCGCATAGTCACATCGGATACCCTGACTGTTTTTGGGATATCCTTGAAAGATGTGATACTGCTGATCTGTATGCATTTGCTGATCAGGATGATGTATGGGATCACAGGAAGCTGGAAAGAGCTGCAGAGGTGTTTTCGGGATTAAACCAGGATTACAGTGATAGTATACCGCCGATGCTGTATATACACGATTATTATAATTGCAATGCCTCTCTTAAGCGTACGAGCATTCACAGACTGAAGGATATAGGTAAACTGACAGATATGAGTATTTTGTTTTATACCTTTGCGTCAGGCTTTGCAATGATCATTAATGATTCTATGAGAAAATGGCTTGAAGGAATGAAGATTATGGGAAAAGCCATGTATCATGATGAATTGTGTATATGGACTGCGTATTTTCACGGGAGGATTCTGCATGATGATGCTGTACTTGCATCGTACAGAAGGCATGATGCTGCCGTCACCAGGTACGGAAACAGGCTGCCTTCACTTGTTTCGAATTGGTTTATGAAGGAGATTATGGGTCCGGAATTCGGTTATAAATGTAGTCGTATTCGGACTTTTTTATTACTTGAGGAAGGAACTGAGTGTAAAGAGGATACAGGGAAAGTGCCGGATGAATGGAGGCTTTTGTCCGGGAATGGCAGGGGTGCTGTGAGCTATTTTATGAGAATTATGTATCCGCACAGGCTTCGTCCATCATTGGGTGGAGAACTGGCACTGAGGTTATTGTTTATCTTAAACAGAAAGTGATCCTTTTACAAAGGGCCTGGCAAAAAGGGGCTGCGGACCGCGTAAAATCAATGTATTATTAAGATATACCTACGGCGCTGCATGTGCCGCGGGCTGACAAAGGATTTTTGTCAGCCTCTTTGATATCAGGAGGTTTGGAACTATGATGATGCTGCTGATCCTGGGTGTTGTGCCGGCACTGCTGCTGATGGGATATGTTTACAGACTGGACAGGATTGAGCCGGAGCCCTGGGGGCTTCTTCTGAAGCTGTTCGTATACGGGGGACTTACCACATTCGCCGCCGGAATCCTTGAGGAGATCGGTGTTTTCGCACTGAGCCTTTTTCTCGACAATCCGTATTCGCAGGCCTTCCTTGTGCTGGAGAACTTCCTGGTCGTGGGCCTTGCGGAGGAGGGGGTAAAGCACTATGCCCTCCGGAAGACAACCTGGTATCACAGCGCATTCAATTACCGCTTTGACGGAATTGTGTATTCGGTAGCTGTCGCTCTCGGCTTTGCCGCTTTTGAGAATGTCATGTACATCCTGAACTTCGGCCTTGGCGTTGCGCCGGTCCGCGCCGTGACGGCGATCCCCATGCATGCAATCTGCGGTATTTACATGGGTCATCTTTACGGGCAGGCAAAATATCACGAGGCCATGCGCGACTGGGGCGCCATGACAGCCTACCAGTGGGCGTCGGTTATTATCCCGCTTCTGCTGCACGGCTTTTATGATTTTGCGGCGAGTTCTGACAGCCCGCTTCTTTCCGGACTGTTCTTACTGTATGTCGTTGTGATCGACATCGTTTCCTTTATTCTGCTCAAACATTATTCAAAAACAGACACAAACGTCTGAAAAAATAAACATCATTGGGGGTTACATGAGAATCGAACAGATCAAAATCAATGGTATTGCGGAGCCGGTCGGCTTTTCCATGGACGGGGTTACAGTCACATGGAAGGTCAGGGAGAGCGTGTCCGAAAAGCCTGCGGGGATCCTCGTCGAGGTCAGCGGGGACTGCAGCTTTGAGAGCATTCTCTGCAGGGCCCAAAAGACCGGGGAAGAGGAATCCGGCGTTTTCCTTCCTGGAGGAGCAGAGCTCTCCTTTGCGCTGAGCCCGAGGACAAGATACTATGTCCGGATCCGCGTGGAGGGCGATAAGGGCGACAGCGCACAGGCGGTCACCTTCTTCGAGACCGGAAAGATGGACGAGCCGTGGCGCGCATCCTGGATCGCGGCCGCAAAGGAGGACACCTTCCATCCGGAGTTTGCAAAAAACTTTACGGTAAAAAAAGGCGTGCAGTCCGCAAGGCTCTATATCAGCGGCGCCGGCCTTTTTGAGGCATATCTGAATGACGAGAAGATCGGAAAGGAATTCCTTACTCCTTATCTGAATCATTATGAAAAGGGACTCCAGGCCATCACCTTCCCGGTGGAGGGGCTTAAGGAGGATGCGGAAAACTCCCTCACCATAGACTGCGGCAAGGGCTGGTACATGAGCACCTTCGGCTTAAAGCTCGAGGATAAGAATTTCGGCGACAGGATGGCAGCGATCGCGGAGCTTCATATCCGGTATGAGGACGGTACGGAGGATATCATCGGAACCGATCAATCCTGGAAGGTGAGAGGAAGCCTTACGGAGGATTCGGGCATCTACGACGGAGAAATCATCAACCGCCTTCTCTATGAGAACAGGGACAATCCCTGGAAGAGCGTGTGTGTCCTTGAACATCCCGAAGAAGATGAGGGGACAAAAAATCTTGCGTTACCGCTTCGCGACAGACTTTCTCTCCCTGTTGTTGTTAAGGAGATCCTTCCTGTCAGGGAGGTGATTCACACCCCCGCGGGCGAGACGGTTCTCGATTTCGGCCAGAACTTTGCGGGCTTCCCCGAATTTACAACGCAGCTCCCCAAAGGAACACATGTAAAGCTCGAGTTCGGCGAGATTCTCCAGCAGGGGAATTTCTATCACAAGAACTACAGAGACGCAAAATCAGAGCTTCACTATATCTCCGACGGGACACTGCAGACAGTGCGCCCCAGATTTACCTTCTTTGGCTTCCGCTATGTGAAGGTCAGCGGATGGCCGGAGGATCAGGACTATTCCTGCTTTACAGGGTGCGTCCTGTATTCGGATCTGATGAGGACCGGATATATCGAGACCGGTAATAAGAAAATCAATCGTCTCTATCAGAATACCGTCTGGAGCATGAAGTCCAATTTCATTGACATCCCGACGGACTGCCCTCAGAGAAGCGAAAGACTCGGCTGGACCGGCGACGCGCAGATCTTTGCGCCGACGGCGACCTATCATATGGACACGCTGGCCTTTTTCCACAAGTTTTTCCATGATCTTAGGGACGAGCAGGAATATACGGACGGCGCGGTTCCCAACACCTTCCCGAATTTCGGGCATGATCCGTCTGCGACGGCGATCTGGGGAGACATCGCGAGCTTTGTTCCCTGGAAGCTGTACGGCTATTACGGAAATACCGGGGAGCTTGCCAGGGCATATCCCATGATGAAGGACTGGTGCGACTGGGTTGACAGACTGGTTGCGGCAAACGGCGGCAGGCCGGATCCGGAGGATGAGAGAGGGTATCTCTGGGATTTCGGATTCCAGTTCGGAGACTGGGTTGCCCTCGACGGAGCAACGCCCATGAGCTATAAGGGCGGAACGGACGACGGGTATCTCGCGTCCATGTATTTCCTGCGCACGGCGCAGATTATCTCCGAGGCAGCAGGCGTACTCGGCCTTTCCGAAGATAAGGAAAAATACGGCGCTCTTTCCGAAAAGATCCGGGAAAGCATCCTGAAGGAATACTTTACGCCGACAGGGCGTCTTGCCATTGACTCCCAGACGGGAATCCTGACGGCGCTGCAGTTTAACGTCTGCCCGGACAAGGGAAAGCTGATTTCGCAGCTCATGCAGAGATTCGGCAAGGATATGTTCCGCATAAAGTGCGGCTTTGCGGGCGCTCCGCAGATGTGCACGATCTTTGCAAGGGAAGGCCTTACGGATCTCGCCTATGACTTCCTGTTTAATGAGGACTTCCCCGGCTGGCTGTATGAGGTGAATCTCGGGGCAACGACCATCTGGGAGAGATGGAACTCTGTCCAGGAGGACGGAACGATTGCCGATAATGAAATGAATTCACTGAACCATTACTCCTACGGCTCGGTTTCCGAATTCCTGTACTCGTATGCGCTCGGCATCCGCTCCGCGGCGCCCGGCTTTACAAAGGCAGTGATAGGGCCCAATCCCGATGTGCGTCTCGGGAAGCTCAGCGGCAGCTATGACTCGGTCAGCGGCCGTTATCAGTGCTCATGGGAGATCGCAGAAAGCGGAGAACTCAGTATCCGGGTTTCCATTCCCTTCGGGTGCGAAGCGGACGTCATCCTTCCCGCGGATCCGGAAAACAGAAGGCCCCACCTTCCCGCAGGCGAATATGAGTGGACCTATATGCCGACGGTCAGCTACAGAAAGCCGTACGGCTGGAACACAAAGCTCTCCCGCATCGCAAAAGATCCGGCGGCAATGGCGGTCCTTGCAAAATACGTTCCTGCGGTCGCAGGCATGGCTTCGGACCCGGAGAGAGCGGCAATGACGCTGACCGACATGAAGTTTATGGGCTTCCTTCCGATTGATCCGGCTGCGCTTGCTAAGGCGGCAGAGGAACTGGAACAGATTACTGTATAAGGCAGTGCAATACGGCGCAGGAACGCCCTGCGCCGCGCAGCAATAACAGCAAAACTATTACATCATCAAGGAGGAAAATATGCATCTGGCGGTAGTATCACTCGGAGCCTTCGGCCACATCAACCCGACACTTTCATTTGTCACGGAGCTTGTGAAAAGGGGAGTCCGTGTCACCTATTTTACAACGGAGAATTTCCGGTCCATCATCGAATCCACGGGGGCAAAATTCGTCCCGGTGAAGTCCTGGATGGCAGATAACGATAAACACAATGAAGACAAAAAGGATGACGACAAGGGCGGCCAGGAGGAGAATGTGGCAGCGGTTGTTCCCTTCCTGTTCCTGAACGAAGCCGGCGCCTATATCGACGACGTCCTGGCAGTCCTCAAGGAGGACAGGCCGGATGCGATCCTGCACGACTTTGCGGGCATTGCCGGAACCATCGCGGCAGACGTCCTTAAGGTCCCGAACATCATGCTGTACACCAGCTATCCGTCCAACGACTCTTATTCCGTAGCGGAGTCCTTCTCGGGAGTTCCGGCGGATCACCCGCTCCGGATCGCAGCGGACGGCATCGCGGAGGGATATGTACAGAAATACGGCTGCAGAAAGATGACCGTTAAGGAAATCTTCGACGGACACGGAGATTTCAACATTGTCATGATGCAGAAGCGCTTCGTCCCGAACGGGGACAGCTTTGACGACACCTTCGTATTTACCGGCGTCCAGATCGGAAAGAGGACGGCATTCGGCAGCTGGAAGGCTCCGGACAACGGAAAGCCGCTTATCTATTCCTCTCTCGGAACTGCGTTCAACAACTGGCCGGAGTATTATCCGATCCTGTTCGACGCGGTAAGAGACCTTGACGTCAACGTATTTGCCGCGCTCGGCGCAATTGATCCCGCATCCCTTAAGGACATTCCCGCGAATGTCGAGGTGGGCCAGATGGTTCCGCAGCTTGACATCCTCTCACAGGCATCTGTCTTTATCACTCACGCAGGCATGGGCGGAACGGGAGAATCCATCTATTATGCGGTTCCGATGATCGCAATCCCGCAGATGGACGAGCAGGCGATCACGGCAGGCCTTATCCAGGAGAAGGGCCTCGGCTTTGCCTTTATCGATAAGAACGCCATCACATCGGAAAAGCTGAAGGCAGCTATTGTCGAGCTTCTCGAGAATCCTTCCTACAAGCAGACGGCCGAGGAGTTCAGTGAGGACATGAAGTCCCTCGGAGGCGCGAAGGCGACAGCGGACGCCATTATGGCATTCATCGGGAAATAACCTCGGGAAATAACAGGTACCATATTATTCGCACATCATCGACAAAATTTATACATCGATGATATAATCCGGCTCCTCCCTTTCAGTATAATCTGCTTGCACGGTAAAAAGAGACTCAGGCAGATTTGAAAAGGAGGAGCATTATGTCAAAGGAAAAACGCATCAAAGAGCAAGATCCCAATAAAGTTCCGTTTGGAAAACTGCTGGCATGGAATACCCGTCCCATAGCGCTTGGTTCGATCACGATTATTATCGGATACTTTTCGATCTATTGCACGGACACGCTTGGCATGAGTCCGGCCCTTGTCGGCACACTGCTGATGGCCAGCAAGATTCTGGATGGCTTCACTGACCTGATCGCAGGTTATTTTGTTGACAACACAAAGACCAAATGGGGCAAGGCAAGACCTTATGAGATCTGCATCATTCTTGCCTGGCTGGGTACAGTTCTCCTTTTCTCCGCACGGACAGAGTGGAGCATCGTCGCCAAGAGTATCTGGATCTTCACGATGTACACGCTGGTATTCTCTATCTTCAGCACCTTCCTGAATGCTGCCGAGTCCCCGTATATCATCCGGGCATTCGGAACAAAGGAAGCTGTAACGAAGGTATCCGCGATCGGCGGAATCGTAATCACCATGGGATGCATGATCATCGGCATCACCTTCCCGATCATGATGGGGAGCCTTGCTACTTCCGATAAGGGCTGGACCAAGCTCATGCTCATCTATGCCGTTCCGCTTACCCTTATTGGCATTCTGCGCTTCATTTTCATCAAGGAAAAGTACACTGAAGAAGACGAGCTCTCTCCGCGCGTAACGCTCAGGGACATGATCACCATGCTCAAGTCCAATCCCTATGCATGGTGCATGGCTGGCGTCAATGGAGTGACGCAGTTTATCGCCGGCCTCGGGGCGGTGACATATTACTTCACATGGATCGTCGGTGATATCAGCCTGCTCTCCATGCTCCAGCTTTTCAGCATCCTATGCCTGTTTGTTATGCTCGCTTTCCCTGTGGTAATCCGGAAGAAATCAGCCAACTATCTGATTATGATCGGTGCTGTTCTCGGTATTGTCGGCTATTCGATAAACTTCTTTGCGGGCAAGAGCCTTGTTCTGCTGACGATTGCTTCGCTCCTTGGCGGAGTGGCTGTGCTGCCCGGTTCCTATCTGCGTACGATCATGGTCATGGAAATCGCAAAATACAATCAGTGGAAGAACCTTCCCAGCATGGAAGCGACTGCAGCCGCGCTGGCCAACTTCTTCGGCAAGGTCTTCACGGCATTTGGCTCATTTATTCTCGGCATTCTGCTGACTGCCGGCGGCTATGACGGAACGCTTGCCGCGCAGAGTGAAAGCGCGCTGAATATGATCCGCCTTTTGTACAGCGTAATTCCCGCCGCATCGATGTGCATCATGCTCTTCTGCGCACTGGTTTACAGAAAGCTGGACAAGCAGCTGCCCCGGATTGAGGAGGAGCTTGCTGCCCGCGAAGCTGCCAACTGATACGCGCCGGTGAAATATCGTTCCTGAAACAACTAACCTGAAAAGGCGCTGAATACTCGTGTTCAGCGCCTTTCCTGAGAATCTGTAAAAAAGGAGTATTACGATGCAGTTTACGTCAGAACAGATTGCGCAGATGTTCGGCGGCTTCATGCCTCCGTCAGAGCATCCCTTCCCGGAACACATTCAGAATGCACGGACCATCGCGGCGGACGGCATGGTTCTGCTCAAAAATGACGGTCACGCTCTCCCGATCTCCCCGCAGAAGATCGCTCTGTTTGGAGCCGGAGCAGTTGATACCGTTGCCTGCGGCACAGGAAGCGGCTATGTGACGGCACCCATGGTAAACGTTCGTCAGGGTTTGGAAAACGCCGGATTCACCATTACTTCCTCAAGCTGGCTCGACCGGTTTCTTGCCGTGAGCAAACACGCAAATGACGCAGATACCACGCTCTCCGATCTGGATCGATTCTTCAGCGGAATGAAGATCCTGATCGATGAGGTGGAAGTTACAGAAGAAGATCTCCGGACATCGTCAGAAGCGGAGATCGCCGTCTACGTCATTCGCAGAAACGCCGGTGAAAACGGCGACCGGGATGCAGTCAGGGGTGATTACTATCTGAGCGGTGTGGAGGAAGCCAACCTCCGAAAGGTAGCCGCCGCTTTTTCAAAAACCGTCGTGATCCTGAACACCACGGTCATAGACGCCAATTTTCTCTATGAGATTCCCGGCATTGATGCCGCTGTCCTGATGGGACTGGCGGGGATGGAGGGCGGCAGCGCACTGGCTGATGTGCTGACGGGAAAAAAGAACCCCGCAGGACACCTGACGGATACCTGGGCCAGAGCATACAGTGACAATCCGGCTGCCGCGACCTTCGGTAAAAACGATGGGAACTCGCTCCAGGAAGACTACTGTGAGGACATCTTTGTCGGCTATCGGTATTTTGACACTTTTGGCGTCGAACCGCTTTTTCCCTTTGGCTACGGCTTGTCCTATACGGCTTTTTCCATGGCCTGCACGGACTTTTCAGCGGACTGGGATACTGCCCGCCTTACCGTTGCGGTCACCAACACGGGGGATAAGAGCGGACGCGCTGTCGCCCAGGTCTATGTAAGCGCTCCGGAGGGACGCCTTTCCAAGCCTTATCAGGAACTGAAAGGCTTTGCAAAAACGAAGGAACTGGAACCCGGAAAAACACAGACGATGACAGTCAGTAT
Source organism: uncultured Lachnospiraceae bacterium (assembly GCA_902796425.1). GTDB lineage: Bacteria > Bacillota > Clostridia > Lachnospirales > Lachnospiraceae > CAG-791. Next base: position 7,500 of record CADBPC010000025.1, on the reverse strand, counting down.
CCCGATTGAGAGCCTCGCCTCTTATGATGAGGAAAAAGCCGCTTTCGTCATGGAGCCGGGCCGCTACATTTTCCGCCTCGGCGAGCACAGCAGAAGCACTGCCCCCGCGGCCGAGATCATTCTGGACAGGGAGGCTGTTCTGCAACAGGTGCGCAATGAAGTAAGGCCGGACCACGAGCTGGAGCACCTGGTTCCACCCGCCCGCAAGGCCGAGCCTGCGTTTGCCGTGCGGAAGGTGCTGCTGTCTGCGGCGGAGTGTATTACAGTGAACGGAGCCTGCCCTACGCGCGAGTCCGACAGGATCAGTCACAAGCGCTTTGAGGCAGTCCAGGCAGCCCCGGATTCCACGCTGATCGACGTCCGGGAGGGACGCGTCAGCCTGGACAGCTTTGTCAAATCCCTGGAGCCGGAGGTCTTGTTCCGCCTGGTTGCAGGTGCGGCCTTTGAAACGCCCTATGAGACGAAAACGCGCCTGAAAGCTCCGGTGAAGCCGGTCAACGGTCCATCCTCCAGCGGCACGACGACCGCGCTTTTTGCGCAGTCGCTTGGAATCCCGCAGCTGAAAATGACCGACGGTCCTGCGGGACTGCATCTGGGGCTGTGTCAGACAACCTGCAATCCTGTAGGCATGCTTATTGCCCAGACCTTCGACTGTGAAGCGGCAAGGCTTTACGGAGAGGGAATCGGCAGGGAACTGGCATTTTACCACCAGGCAGTGATCCTCGGTCCTGGCATGAACATTCATCGTGATCCGCTGTGTGGCAGAGCCTTCGAGTATTTCTCCGAAGATCCCCTGCTTACCGGCCTCATGGGCGCCGCTGCTACACAGGGCGTGCAGGCAACGCCGGGAGTCGGAGTCTCCATCAAGCACTTTTGCTGCAACAACCAGGAGCAGGACCGGCCGATCACAAATGCAACTGTCTCGGAAAGAGCGCTGCGCGAGATCTACTGGAAGGGCTTTGAGATCTGCGTACGACAGGCTGACCCCATGACAGTGATGTCCAGCTACAACTGCGTCAACGGTATACACACATCCTCACACTACGAGCTGCTGACGGAAGTGCTCCGCGGCGAGTGGGGCTTTAAAGGGCTGGTGATGACCGACTGGGGCAGCCAGAGTACTAAGCCTTATGACATCCACGCGGGAAACGATCTGATCATGGGCGGCTACCGGAGTGAATTTTTAGCGGCTGCCTTCTATGGGAAGGAGCCGGAGTTCATGCAGGACGGTTTTGTGCGCAGCGAAGACTTTCCGATCTACGGCGGTTTCATGACAGACCATGTGGAGTACTGGAATTCGTTCGAACCGGATGCAGACGGATCGGATCAGGTATGTGTGAGCGTCGCTGCAGGACAGCCCCTGAATGAGAAAATCCGGGAGCTTGCCGGGCAGGGGATCGCCGCCGTGAACGAACATGCGGACGGGAGCCGCACTGTCACTTACCGGGGCACCAACCGTGGAAAATGGCTGGATCTTGACGAGCTGCGCGCCTGTGCTGCCAGAGTGCTGGAGATGATCATGAAATCTGTCTCCTATGATTTGATGATCGGTTAACAGACGCTGCTTTTTGACTTTCTCCTCCTGCTAAGGTAACATGAAAAAAACATGCGGGGGGGGGGGGGTGAAAGTCATTCGTTACCAACAGGAAGAGATCAAAGATCTTATGAAAAATGACACCGGATTTCTTCAAATCCTCAGCGATCTTTCGGGAATTCCGGCTGCTCTGTGGCTGACGGGAAGAGCCGGCGAGTACGCATGGACCAGCAGCACTTCCTTTTCCAATCCATGCCTTATCGACGACGAACTCCGGACAGCTCTGGAGAAGCATCTGCGCAAAGACACCCCTAATATCTATTTCGCAGATGAACAGGTTTTTTACGGAGTCATTGCCATCGGTCCTTTTGCACTTGTCCTCGGCCCTGCGGCAATCGGCGCCGCGGCAGGAAATTACCTGCAAAACAGCGAAAAAAAGCAGAAGCCGGATGCTGCCGTGCCCATCGCTAAAACGAATCTTGCCACCCTGACGGGGTATATGAAGCTGGCTTATTGCCACTTCACCGGTTCACCTGCTGTTCAGGAAGAGTTCCCTCTCAGCGTCGATGTTCTTGAACGGTGGAAAAGTGAAAGCGATCTGGAAACCTATCAGCTGGATCAGTCAGAAAACGACCGGACATACCAAATCGGCGCGGACTTTGAAAATGCCCTTTTGCAGGCGGTTGAAAGCGGGGATACCGAATCGCTGAGGAGCCTGCTTTCCGGCACTGTCCCGGCATCGGAAGAGGTCATGGAGCTCAGTCTTACCCAAAGCAAAGAGAACGAGTATATGGCGGTCTCTACCATCACGCTCCTGACAAGAGCTGCCATTGCGGGCGGCGTTCCCGTGGAGACTGCCCATGAACTGGGCGCCGTCTACCTGAACCGTGTGGGGAAAGCTGCCAGCAGGAACGAGAGCGTCTTTGGGCTGTCCTACGGCGCCATGATCGAGTTTACGGATCTGGTCAGGCGTTCAAAAGAAGAGAAAAGCGCGCTTTCCTATGTGGAGGCATGCAAGCAATACATTGAAAAGAATTTCCGCAGAAAGCTGGAAGTAAGCGAAATCGCCCCGGTTATCGGGATCAGCCGGACATATCTTTCCCGGCTGTTCCGGGAAACGGAAGGAATCACGATACAACAGTATATACAAAAGGTAAAGTGTAGGCATGCAGCGCAGATGCTGCAGTATTCCACCCACTCCATATCGCAGATCGCGCAGTATAACGGCTTTTCTTCCCAAAGCTATTTTGGCTCCTGTTTCCTTTCATGGTATGTAATGAGCCCGCTCGCCTACCGGAAGGCCAGGCAAATTGATTTTGTACATGATTGACAGAATTGGCACACCGCTGATAGAACACAGAACAGTTCCTCTGTTACTATGATCAAAACCTATCGATTGATCATGGCAGAGGAACTTTTTGTATCAGACAGGAGGATTATATGAAAACACTTTCACTGAACCAGGGCTGGCTTTGCAACGGCAAGGCTGTCACCCTGCCCCACGATGCGCAGATTTCAGAAAAGCGGAGCAAGGATGCCTCCAACGGCGGACACGGCTATTTTCCCGGCGGCATCTACACTTATGAAAAGACCTTCAGCGCACCTGCCGAGTGGGAAGGCAAAACGATCCTGGCGGAGTTTGAGGGTGTGTATAAAAATGCGACTGTCAGTCTCAATGGGAAAGAACTCTGTTTTCATCCCTATGGCTACACCAGCTTCTTTGTGGAGCTGGAAGGCCTTGTATATGGTGCTCAGAACACAATCACTGTCACTGCGGATAACTCCAGACTTCCCAATTCCCGCTGGTATTCCGGCTCCGGCATATACCGCCCGGTGTGGCTGCACGTCTGCGAGGCGGGCGGTCTGCGTCCCGAAGGGGTGAAGATCAGCACGGTGTCAATTAATCCTGCTGTTGTAAAGATCGAAAGCCCTGTCTTGGTCAAGGCGGATGTGGACGGCATCACCGGCGAAGGGACAAGCTTTGCACTGACGATCCCGAATGCAAAGCTCTGGAGCGACGAGACGCCATATCTCTACACCGCGAAGATCACGGCAGGCGACAATGATACGCTTGAAATTCCTTTCGGTATTCGTCAGATAACCTGGTCAAACAAGGGACTGTTTATCAACGGCAGGGAAACACTTCTGCGAGGCGGCTGTGTCCACCACGACAGCGGAATTCTGGGTGCCGCAACTTATGCCGAGAGCGAAGAACGCCGTGTGCGCATCCTGAAGGAAAACGGCTTTAATGCCATCCGATCCAGCCACAATCCCGCGTCCAAAGCTCTGCTGGATGCCTGCGACAGGTACGGCATGTACGTCATGGACGAGACCTTCGACATGTGGTACAACCGCAAGAATCCCTATGATTACGGCGCGGACTTCAGCGACTGGTGGGAGCGCGATACAGCAGCCATGGTCGAGCGCGATTTCAACCATCCCTCGGTGATCCTCTACTCCATCGGCAATGAGGTGGCCGAGCCGTGCGAGCAGAAGGGAATTGATGCAGGCCGCGCACTGGTCGATCTCTGTCATAAACTCGACACCTCCCGGCCCGTCACCTGCGGCACCAATCTGATGATCATCGGGCGTGCCGCCAAGGGGCAGGGCATCTATCAGGACGGCGAACAGAAGACCGGCGGCGGAGAGGGCAAGCCGGAGAAGGAGGGGCAAAACGCTTCCCTGATGTTCAACATTATGGCCTCCTTTGTCGGAAGCGGCATGAACAAGGGCGGCAACTCCCGGAAGGTGGATGCGCTGACCACACCCTTCCTGGACTGCCTGGACATTGCGGGTTACAACTATGGCTCCGGCCGCTATCCCCTGGAGGAGAAGGCACATCCGAACCGCGTTGTTTTTGGCTCGGAGACCTTCCCGCAGGACATCTGGAAGAACTGGCAGATGGTAAAGAAATACCCCTATCTCGTGGGCGACTTCATGTGGACTAGCTGGGACTATCTCGGCGAGGCAGGTATCGGTGCCTGGAGCTATACCGGCGGCATGCCCTTCAACAGGCCCTATCCATGGATTCTTGCGGGTGCCGGCGTCATCGACATTCTCGGCATCCCGGACGGCAGCTGCAAGTACGCCTCTACAGTCTGGGGACTGGAGAAGAATCCCGTCATCGCGGTGCGTCCGGTGAATCACCCCGGTGTGCGTCCTTCGAAATCTGTCTGGCGCGGCACGAACGCGATCATGAGCTGGAGCTGGGCGGGCTGCGAAGGAAACAGGGCAGAGGTAGAGGTCTACTCCGATCAGGCGCAGGTGGAACTGCTCATCGACGGAAAATCAGTCGGTAAGAAGAAAGTAAAACAGTGTAAGACACTCTTTAAGGTGAAGTACGCGACGGGCACGGTCACGGCGGTTGCCTTCGACGCCTCCGGCCGTGAGAGTGGCAGAAGTGAGCTTGTTTCCGCTTCCGGCCCCGCTGGTGTTGTTGTTCGTCCGGAAAAGGATACGGTCAGGCCCGGAGAGATCGTATATGTTCCCGTGAACATCGAAGGCACAAACGGCATCGTGGAATCCAACGCTGACCGGAAGCTGGCGGTCACAGTTGAGGGCGGCGAACTGCTGGCCTTTGGCAGCGCCAATCCCTGCACTGAGGAGCTGTACCACACCGGAAGCTTTACGAGCTATTATGGCAGAACGCTCGCCATCGTTCGCGCGGGTGAGTCCGGAATCCTTACGGTAAGCGCATCAGACGGCAGAGAATCCGCTTCCGCTCAAATCCAGATCATATAAACGAGGTGAATCCATGAAACAGGTTTTCAATCCTTATCTGCCCCTCTGGGAATATGTTCCCGACGGGAGCCCCATGTGTTTGGGGAGAGGCTTTATCTTTACGGCAGTCATGACCGTTTCGGAGGCAGAAAATTCTGCGAGAACGACTACGTCTGCTGGTCTGCGCCGGTGACTGACCTGACGGACTGGCGCTGCGAGGGAGTAATCTACAAAAAGACTCAGGACCCGCGCATGGCGGACGGCAGGCATGAACTGTGGGCGCCGGATGTTGTACAGGGTAAGGACGGACGCTATTACCTGTATTACTGCCCGGATGATAAGATCAAATCCATCGGCGTGGCAGTCTGTGACACGCCTGCAGGGAACTATGAATTCTATGGCCTGGTGCAGGACGCCGGGGGCGGTATACTCGGCGAGCGCCCGGGAGATACGATTGCCTTTGATCCCGGCGTATTCATCGATGATGATGGAGAAATTTATCTATATTCCGGCAACGGTCCCCGGACGAAAAAGGAGATTGGCAGGGAACCGAAGGCCTCGGTGGTCATGACCCTGTGCGACGATATGCTTACGCTCAAATCCGAGCCGAAGAAGCTGCTGCCGCTGCTGGGCGAATCGGAGGGCACAGGCTTTGAAGGACATGAATTTTTTGAGGCCAGCTCCATCCGAAAGATCGGCGGGCGCTATTATCTTGTATACTCTTCCCTCACAAACCATGAGCTTTGCTATGCCGTAAGCGGCAGGCCGGACGAGGACTTTCATTACGGCGGCGTGATCGTGTCCAACTGCGATCTTTTCCCCGGCAAAGAAGGAAAGCCTCTCAACTGCTTCGGCAACAACCATGGCGGGCTGGAATGCATCAGCGGCAAATACTATATCTTTTATCACCGACAGACCAACCGCAGCATCTGCTCTCGTCAGGGCGGTGCGGAGGAGGTCAGGATTCTGCCTGACGGCAGTATCCCCCAGGTGGAGCTGACTTCCTGTGGCCTCAACGGCGGCCCTCTCAGGGCACAGGGACGGTTCTGCGCAGGGATCGCCTGCAATCTCTACGGGAAGATAACCCCCACCTATTCGCACCCGCTGGCGATGATGTACCGTCATCCCTACATCACCCAGGACGGGCCGGACTATTCGCCCGAAAGCGGCGCAAAGCCGCCCCGCTCGTACATCGCAAACGGCAAAGACGGGCTCGTCGCCGGATTTAAGTACTTCGATCTGACCGGAGCGGAGCGGATCACGGTACGCGTGCGCGGTTCGGCAAAAGGCACTCTCTTTGTCCGCACCGATCCGAAGGGTGAAAACCTTGCTCAGATAAGTCTTGGTCCCTCTCGGGCCTGGAAGGCATACACAGCCTCTCTGACTCCTTGCGAAGGAACGCATCCTCTGTACCTCTGCTATGAGGGAAAAGGCAGGCTTGATATCCTGGACTTCTCCTTTTAAGATTGCCTCGCCCCCGTTATTCTAAAGAATAGTATCGTGCCCTGGAAGAAGAACCGTAAGGCGTGGTATGATTTACTGATGAAGAGGAGAGGTATGAAACAGGAAAACAGTGTGAAAAATGTAGATTCCGTGTATCCGGTCACGATCCGGAATACACGGAACCCGGTTCTGCCGCTTTCGGTGCATATTCCCGACAGTGAAGCGCATGTAATGCCGGACGGGAGGCTCTGCATTTACGGCAGCTTTGACAACGACGACATCCTGTACTGCAGCGATGAGTATCATGTCGTGACGACTCCTGATATGAAGGAGTGGACGGTGCATGAGAAGAGCCTTGACGGGAATGATATCGAATGGTGCTATAATCCCGCATATCCGCACTATCCCGGGATTGACTGGGAGCATCCGACGCCCTTTATCCGAAAGATGCTGGAAGAGCACACCGACGATAAAGAGGCCTTTGAAACGAACGGGGATGAGGCAAAGCCGAAGCTACTGTTTGCCCCTGACTGCATTTTCAAAAACGGAAAATATTACCTGTATTTCTGCATGGCCGATGATACCGAGGGAGTTGCGGTATCCGACCGCCCGGAGGGACCATTTACTGACTGGAAACAGCTCCCTGTGGGCGGAATCGACCCCGCCATTTTCATCGACCGTGACGGCTCGGCATATTATTACTGGGGCCAGCTCTTCTCCCACGGCGTAAAGCTGAACGAGGACATGGCTTCATTCGACAGCGCAGATATCCGTGACAACCTTGTGACCGAGGAGGAGCACTT
>CADBPC010000024.1 GCA_902796425.1 uncultured Lachnospiraceae bacterium | reverse complement strand
TTACGGCGAGGCGGTCGATATCTATCCCGGCGAGGTCTGCGTATTCTGGCCGTGCGGCGTAACTCCCCAGGCCGCTGTCGAGAACGCGAAGCCTCCGATTGTCATCACCCACGCCCCCGGGCATATGTTTATCACCGATATCCTTAACAGCGAGCTCAACGATTATCTCGAGGCCAGAAAGAACGGCTGACTTCGGGAAAGCCTCCGGCGTTCCTGCCGGCTGATTTTGAAAGGAGACGGGCTGATGCAAGGTACAGATCAGCTGACACATTTCCCGGACGGGACCGCCGTCGATCCGTGGTTCCTGGACTACACCGTTCCGAAGGAAACCGATCCCGAAAGGCGCTATATTCTGCAGGAGCACGGCATTCTGCCGGATGGGACCGTTCAGACAGAAGCGATTCAGGCGCTGATCGATAAGATCAGCGAAGCGGGCGGCGGAACCCTCGTCGTCACCGGCGGGACCTTCCGCTCCGGCGCGCTGTATTTTAAGCAGGGGGTTAATCTTGAGATTGAAAAGAACGCAGTCCTTGAGGGGAGCGACGACATCACGGATTACCCGCTGTGCGAGACACGCATTGAGGGCGAATCCTGCGTCTATTTTCCTGCCATGATCAACGTGATCGGGCTCGATGGCTTCTCCGTAACAGGCGAGGGCGCCATCGACGGGAACGGCCTTCGCTTCTGGAAGGCCTTCTGGCTGCGCCGGGCCTGGAATCCCCAGTGCACCAACAAGGAGGAGCAGCGCCCGCGCCTTTTCTATGCGGAAAGATGCACCAACCTTACGCTGGCAGGCGTAACCTTCCGCAACTCCGCCTTCTGGACCACCCATATCTACAAATGCAGCCGCGTGAAGTACCTCGGCTGCAGCATGCTCTCACCCCATGAGCCGGTCGGCGGACCCAGCACCGATGCGATTGACATCGACGCCTGCACGGACGTTCTCGTAAAGAACTGCTATATGGCCGTCAACGACGACGCCGTCGCCTTAAAGGGCGGCAAAGGCCCGTGGGCGGACACCGCGCCCGAGAACGGAGCCAATGAACGGATCATTATCGAAAACTGCGAATACGGCTTCTGCCACGGGAGCCTGACCTTCGGCTCGGAGAGTGTGCACAGCCGCAACATTATCCTGCGGAACATCCATGTAAGCACCGGCTATAACTTCCTCTGGCTCAAGCTCCGCCCCGATACGCCGCAGTGCTATGAGCATGTGCTGGTGGAAAACATCACCGGCAAATCCGCGAACTTCCTGAATATCAACCCCTAGTCGCAGTTCTTTGACCTGAAGGGACGCACGGACCTGCCCGTCTCGCAGGTAAACGGCATCACCATCCGCGGCTGCCGTTTTGAGTGTGACACGTATTTCAATGTGAAGGCGGACGAGGAGCACTATCACCTTTGCGGCATCACGCTCGAGGACCTTGACATAACCGCCTTTGACACAGACTGCGACGAGCAGGCTGTGGAAAATCTGGTCATCCGGAATGTGACCCTGACGAAGAAGGATACCATCGACTATCCGGACAGTATCACAACTCTGGACGTGGACAACAACATACAGCATAAGGCCGGGCAGTGAACTGCTGCTGCGGCCTCATCGTTTCTCATCCCTTCTGCTGCGGGGCAAAACAGTGCTCCGCGGCATAGGCGGATACCATGCTTTTTGCGTCCTTTCGCAGGTACATCCGCCATGCCATGTGGTTTTTTCTTGTATTCCAGATCCTGCCGTGATTGTCCCGGGATGACTCGGTATCCAGATTGTCGATCATAGGATAGAGGGGCATCTGGAAGGCGATATTTACCTCCCCTTTGTCCCTTGCCATCATGCACAGTGCGGCGGTCAGCCCGCCGCCGGCGCTCTCTCCTCCGACCATGATCTGGTCGTCCCGGATTCCCAACTCTTCTGCGTGTTCCTTCAGATACAGCAGCGCCTGGCAGCAGTCCTCGATTGCCGCCGGATAAGGCGCCATGAAGGAGAGCCGGTAGCCTGGCGAGAGCACAACCGCGCCGTGGCTGCGCACAAGGTCCAGCGCCCGGGACATATAGACCATCTCCTTCATCCCTGTCATATATCCGCCGCCGTGCATCCAGAGAACCCCGGGGACATTATCTCTTTTTTCCTGCGGCATCAATATCAGCGCGGGAATTCGTCCGATACGCACCTTCCTTACCCTGATGTCCTTTGTCGGCCATAGTCTGATCGCCATACTGAGGCTCCTTTGTCCTGCTGTTCTGTTGCTTTGTTTTATCTGTTGCAGTGTTTTATTCGTTTCCCTGCGACCGGTTCCTGCCGGCCGGATCGATCAGGTAATAAATGAAATAGGCAGCCGCAATAACTGCGAGGGCCAGCACGGCGTAGCCGGCAAGATACCCGGGCACTCCCATAAAGCCCGCCAGCCACTCCAGCGGCGTCCCCTCCGGCGGCCAGTTGATGAACAGGTAATTGCAGTCATACCTCCGGTCGAACAGGTAGACCGGCGGAACCACAGCCGCAAGAAACGTCAGAGGCTTCCACAGATTCCGGATATCGGATTTCCAGCCGCTTCTGATAAGAAGCGGGAAGAGTACGAGCAGGCCGTGCCAGACCCAGCTGTACAGGTTCATGAAATTCCATACGGGATACATGTTCCAGTCGGGAAAGAGGATCGCAAAGATACTACCCGGCAGGATCAGGATCATCGCGATCTCCGTAAAGAAGGCCCTTGCCCTTCCCCCATAGACAGCCAGCAGAAATACCGGAATTCCCATACTGCACAGATGCAGAGGCAGGTATCCGACTCCGAAATATCCTGTCCGTACCAGATACAGATCCTTGAAGATCTCCATTACAAGAAGAAGGAGCGGGATAATCCGTACCATCCTCTTTCTTACCCCTGCAGTCCTGCAAAGACATGCCACTACGGCGGCGGCAACCAGTGCAATGCTTAAGAGATGCGCCGCGCTTCCATGTGCGTATCCGGATCCCGGAGGAAGTTCATATTGATGTGTCCAGAAATAGTTCATGGCCTGTGCAGGTCTTCGCGAATCGCTGCCCAGATATACTTTGCGGCAAATTCCGACCCTGCCTCCGACGCGTGCGCCCCGTCTGCGTTATACATCTCAAGCTCCGGCCGGCTCTCTTTGTACAGCCACCAGTTCTCCCCGACAGGAGCCAGAAGAGCTCCCGTCTCCAGCGCGATTTTCCTGTGGGCATCCGTCATGCGCTGCTGCTTTTCAGGCTCGTCCTTTTTCGCCCATGTCATATAGATCACCGGCGTGCTGCCGGCCTGCCGGATCCAGTCTGTCAGTTTCCTTACCGCTGAAAAGAACTTCTCCTCCGGTCCGAAGGGATGCGCGTGCTCCTGAAGGACCACATAATCGTAGTTTCCGTATAGTATGTTAAATCTCACATCCGGCTCTTCCACATGCTGTGCCAGAAACCAGCCGCCGTGCGCCAGCATGGTGACCTCGCAGTCAAGACCGTCTTCTTCGATGAACCTTCGCCGGACCATCACCGGCATGTCATTGTAATAGGTGTGACTGTTCCCGATGAACAGAATCCGAAGCTTTCTGCCCTCTGCCATGGTTTGTCCCTCCTTTGCTTCGCGGTTAAGTTTTTCCTTTTCATTATAATGGCAGAAGCGTCGCGGAATTAATGAAGTTTTAATTTTCCGGATATTGACAATTAATTAACAATATCATAGGATATCCTCAACAAGATAAAAGGGAGTAGCAAAGCGGATCTGATCCGCAGCTTGAAACCGTCAGCCGGAACTGAAAGTTCCCGTATCAAGTGAGATTGCAAGACTTTTATCGCGACACATTCGCGGTAAAAGTCTTTTTCTATACCGCGGGATTCCAAAAGGAGGAAAACATGAAAAAACGTTTCAAAAAGATTTACGGACAGGGCGCATTGACAACGACAGAGATCTGGGTGGATCTCAAGACCGGTGTAAATTACCTCTTCCATACATCCGGTTACAGCGGCGGCCTTACGGTCCTGCTCGACGAGAATGGAAAACCGGTAATCACACCGAAGAGCGAACTGGAAGAGTGAAAATATAACAGAATTCTAATGGGAGGTTAATGGTATGTATCTGATGACTGTTCTTATAATTGTAATGATGATTTATGCGACAGGAAGCAGAAGGGATGTATAACTTTAGGATATTGACAGGGAGGGATTGAGATGACCGGATACAATGTTTACAACGGATATGACAGAAACAAGGAAATCCGCGAGGCGATCGCTGCCGGGGAAAGGGCTCTTTCCAGTATGCGGGCAGCGCAGAACTCGCTGGACAGCGCCAGGGGCTGGGGCATTCTTGATATGTTCGGCGGGAACCTGATCACAGGACTGATCAAGCACTCCAAGGTCAGCGATGCTTCCCGGTATGTGGATGCCGCAAGAAGGGATATGGCTTATTTCCAGAATGAGCTGCAGGACATCCAAGACCTGCAGGGGCTGGACATCCGGATCGGCGATTTCCTCACCTTCGCGGATTTCTTCTGGGACGGATTTCTTGCGGATATCCTTGTCCAGTCGAAAATCAATGACGCGAGAAGGAAAATCGCGGACGCGATAAATCGCACGGAATCGGTAGTAAGAAAGCTGAGAAACAGCTTATAATATCCGTTAGAAAGAATGCTTTCCGAAAGGAAGAGTGATCTGATGAATGAAAAGCACAATAAGCAGGTAACTTCCACTGTTGTTATCGGCGTCCTGTTTACGCTGATGTTTACCGCTCTGGCAGCGATGTATATTTTTGTAAAGGAGTTCCCTGTCGTGATCCTTATCGGCTACGGGGGACTTATGATCGCGATGGCGGTCGGGATGATCCATATAATGAAGGCAAGGATCGCTGAGATCCGGAAAGGGGAAAATGATGATCTTAGTAACTACTGAAACCATAACCGGGAAAGAACTGGAGATGCTGGGCATGGTGAAAGGAAGCACGATCCAGACCGTGAACGTCGCAAGGGATATCGGCGCAAGCCTGAAGACCCTGGTCGGCGGAGAACTTACCAAATACAATGAAATGATGAACAACGCCCGGGCGCTTGCCACCAAGAGAATGGTCGAAGAGGCCGAGCAGCTCGGAGCCGACGCCATTGTCTGCATCCGCTATGCCTCCTCTTCCATTATGCAGAGCGCTGCGGAGGTCATGGCCTACGGAACAGCGGTCAAGTTCAGGTAAATCCGGCAGCAGATAATATCCGGCAGCCGCAGCTTCTGTTGTAAATACAGATGCTGCGGCCGCCTTTCTTATTGCTTCCCCTGATATCTGTTCCTGTCAGGCTGTTCTGACGCCCTATTGCTTTCTGCGCTGCACATAGGCCTCGATCGCGCGGTGGGCAAATTCTCCCGTGCCCTCTCCGCCTGCCTTGTCGATGTTATCATTCATCGATCCGCCGCCGGCATATGCCTTTCCAAGGTCAGACAGGATCTGATCCGAGCAGGTATACGTGTTCTCTGTAATGAAGTCCTGCAGCTTCTTAACCAGCTGCTGTGCCTTTTCTCCCGCAGGGTCCTGATCCCTGATCTGTCCCATCTCGGTAAAGATTGCCATCATCCGGGCAGCGAGATTCCGGTTGTCTTCGGCAGTCCTTCCTGCAGATTTCTGCTCATACTCCTTCCATTCCGGAGTGCTGCCCCAGGACTCTTTTGCCTGTCTGGCATACTCGTCAAGTTTCTTTGTATCGAATGCTTCAAAGTTCATATGCTTAACTCCTCTCAGTTGTATTCCACGGGCAAGATCAATCAGATTCTCGATGTGCTCCTTTTTCATCTTCAGAAGTTCAATCTGCTGTTCCAGCGCCTTGTTCCGGTCAAAAACCGGGCTGTCGATGATCTTCCGGATGTCCTTCAGCGGAAAATCCAGTTCGCGGAAAAGCAGAACCTGCTGCAGTCTTTCCAGTGCCGCATCGTCATACAGCCTGTACCCCGATTCTGTCTTCTGCGAAGCCGGAAGAAGTCCCATCCGGTCGTAAATGTGGAGAGCGCGTATACTCACTCCCGTCAGTTCTGAAACCTCATGTACTGTCATCATAATCGGATCTCTCCCTTCGCCGTGGTAAACATACTGTAAACTATGACGCAAGGTCAGAGTCAACTGCTTTTCCTGATTTTTTTTCTATTTTATTTTGGAGTCCCTTTTGGGGATTGACTCGTCGTCCGGTTTTCAACTGCGCGTTGAATGACAGCAATCCCATTCCGCATTAAACTGTTTCACAGATCAATCAAGATGTGACTTACAGACAGGAGGTGAAATCCATGCAATATACATCCGCACAGGCCGCAAAATTACTGCGCAAGCTCGGTGAAGAGCATCAGCTTCTTCTTAACGATGAAATGAATACGTGCGTTTTCCTGGCGGCAACCGGTGAAGATGTCGATAGTTTAAGACCCGGTTACGACTATACCGCGACTCAGCAGGAGCTTGCCGCTCTGGAGGCTAAAATACGGAAGGTCAGACACGCGATTAATGTCTTCAACTCTACGACCACGATTGACGGACATGATCTGTGTTCCGGCTGTGACAGTCCATTGTTTAAGAAGCCGGGAGTTGACCGTTATTCTCAGGTTATCTGTTAAGGTCCAAGGTCGACATCGACGATCTATTTCCTGCTCTTTCCCGGAAAAGCTTGCGGCGCAGCCGCAGGATATCTGAAGCACGGTCACAGGATATCCGCTTTTTCTTTGCGAAGTACATTATTCTGTATTATAATTCCTGATGTTCGGGATGGCTGCACATGTAAAATCAGTATTCTTTCTATACCAAGGGAGGTAACAGCATGGCACCCATCTATATCACAATCAATCCGGAAAAGACCGGGCAGAATATCGTCAACTTAATGCGCTTTCGAGGCCTCAGAGTAAAGGATATACAGGAAGCGTGCGGATTTGAAAAGCCACAGGCCATCTACAAATGGATTCACGAAGATTCGATTCCATCGATTGACAACCTGCTGGTGCTGGCTAAACTGTTTTCGACAAATGTGGAGGGCATTCTCGCTGCTGAGGATGCCCTCCATCCGTTATTCGTCAATTGCCTTTGGATATGACTGGTGCATCTCGTAAATTCTCAGAAAGACGAAGAGTCGGAGGAAGATGTTTTATGTTTAAGATGGATAGTGGTGAATTTAAAGACTATATTAAATTCGCAAAAGCATGTACTGCCAATCGCGTTTATCCGATGTCAATTGCGACCGGTATCCAGGATGGAGAAATTTATGCAGATGGCAAAGGATGCGTATTGTTCTGGCATTATTGCGGTTTTGCGTATATCTTCGGGGATGTGAGCCCTGCCGTTCTTGAGGAAATATATCAGCAGTTTTTAGTGCCGGACGCGGGGCGAAGATTTTTACTGATCACAGATTCGGCGTTCATTTCAGATTATTATTCAGGTTCGAAACTTCTCCGTTTCGGCAAAAGAATAGAATACTCTCATAACAGACTTCCTGAGAAACTGCCGGAACTTGATGACAGATTTGTCTTTGAACAGATAACTGCGGGAAATATAGGGGATATCCGGGGAAGAATTATCCCGTCATTTTCCTGGACAAGCAGTAATTCATTCCTTAAAAACGGATTTGGGGTTCTTGCCAGGAGTAAGGAAAACGGCGACTTTGCTGCGGTGGCATTCTCAAGTGCGGTCAGTCCGGAATACGTGGATATAGGAGTTGAGACCGCGGAAGCATACAGACACCACGGTCTGGCATCATATCTGGCATACAGGATGTGCGGGGAAATCATACAGCAAGGCAGAATGCCTGTATGGGCTCATGCCGAAACGAATGAGGGATCGCAGAAAACAGCGCTTAGTGTTGGGTTTATCCCGTGCAAAATTAATACGGTCATCCAAAAGAAGCAGTGATTATCAGATCTCTATATACGTTGTCGCATTGGAAACCTTGATCTGTGTATCCAGTTCACGAAGCAGCGTCTCCCGTTTCTCTTTCACGGTTTCTATCTGCCTCTGGATTTCCAGCGGATCAAACCCGTGGTATAAAATCTTGTGACAGGGCCGAATTCCTTCCGGTACCGCATTACCTCTGCCTTCTCCGCGGCGTTCGCCTCCCGGATATCCTGTTTCCCGCAGTCGGGGCAGGCCGAGACTGCAGAGAAACGTTCAAAATTAAATCTGCATGCGTTGCAATGGTAAATCATTCCCTTTACCTCCTGACTTAACTTCCGACCGGCTGCTTCCTGGTTACGAACCAGAGGCCGTTCTCTTCATAAAACAGCTGTATCTCGTGATTCAGGATTCTGCAGGTATAGCAGATTCCCGCACCGCCGGCCTTCCGGCTCGCCATCCTCTGCACGCTGCTGACCCTGTCAATCGCATAACTCTTCCCGCTCTCCCAGGTCAGGGAGACCGGCAGGAGCCGGCCGTCCGTTGTGAACCTGGCAAGAACCTCTACATATGCCTTGTACGGATTCCCCTCCGTCACCTCCGGCATCTTTTCATACAGGGTGACCGGGCCGGTAACCGGAATCTCCCTGTGATAGTCATAAACGCCCATGATACCCCCTTCTGTGCACCCGCAGGATCACACACCAAGAAGGACCTGCTCCGCGCCGCTCCGGTTCCCCCTTTCAAGATATGAGTGAGGATGCACCATGTGGTCATCCGCCGTCGCGTTGAGCGAGGACAGATACCGGTCCATGTACATAATCCCCCTCTGGACGGAGGCATAACCGAAGCGCCTCCGGATATCGTCCGCCGCCCTGTCCGCGGCCAGAAGCTTCTCACGCTGCTGCGCGCTCTGAAAGAGGGAAAGCTGGTATGGAAAATCCTCCGGTTTTAAATCCGCGACGCGGACTCCGATGCTGCGGATCGGCCTCTGCCAGTGATAAACCTCATGGAAGAGCTCCATTGCCGTGTCCTCGATCTCGTGGGAAATATTCGTCGGAACCGGGATCTTCCTCTGCCTTCCGACGCAAAAGAGTTCATTATCTCTCACATATATTTCAATCACATCGCCGACAAAGCCGTTGTCCCGGCAGCGCTTCGCAACGCTCTCCGACAGGAGGTACAGGACCAGCTTCACATCCTCGTCCGTTTCCAGGTCCCTGGGTGTCGTCGTGCTGTTGCCGATACTCTTAATCGGCGCCTGTGTATGCTCCAGGCTGACCGGCGTCCGGTCCTGTCCCCGGGCGAACACCGACAGCATAAGCCCGATTTTTCCGAATATCCGATGCAGCATCTCCGGATCCGCCTCTGCAAGTTCACCGATTGTCCTTATCCCGAAGTTACAGAGTTTCCGGTTCGTTGCCCTTCCGACATAGAGAAGGTCGCTTACCGGAAGTTTCCACACAATATCCCTGTAGTTCTCCCTGGAGAATTCCGTGATCGCGTCCGGTTTCTTATAATCGCTGCCGAGCTTTGCGTAGATCTTGTTCCAGGAGACGCCGATGCTGACCGTAATGCCGATCTCCTTTTTAATCCGGCCGCTGATCTCCTGCGCGATTCTCATCCCGCCGCCCCGGATCCCGCAGCTGTCCGTCGTATCAAGCCACGCCTCATCGAGGCCGAACGGTTCGACCAGATCCGTGTATTCACCGTAGATTTCCCTGATAATGCGGGAAAACTTGATGTACAGGTCCATCCTGGGCGGGACAAAGGTGATGTCCGGACAGGCCTGTTTCGCCTGCCAGAGCGCCATCCCCGTCTTCACCCCGCGCCGCTTGGCGATATAGTTCGCCGTCAGGACGATCCCGTGCCTTGCCTCCGGATCGCCGCCGACAGCCATCGGGACCGACCGGAGCCCCGGCTGGTGGAGCATCTCAACCGACGCATAAAAGCAGTTGCAGTCACTGTGTAGAATTGTTCTGTCCATATCTGATATCGCAGCCTCATCAGGGTTTCCTTTCCTTATAACAGCTTCCGGTTAATCGGTTTCTTCTGCCATTGAAGAAAACTTCCGGAAGTTTGCGGCTTCTGTATTGACTTCCGTAACTTCCGATGATATCCTTAACCCGAAGTTACTTCCGTGAGACGAATTATAGCAGGTACAGGAAGTTTGTCAATGGTTAACCGGAAGTTTTGCGGAATATTTTCCTCCGCTACAGGTTTCGTTACAGAAAGGCAGCGATTATGACGTTCGGTGATAAGTTAAGAGAAACCAGGATCGCACTCAATCTCTCCCAGGCGGAGCTCTCCCAGCTGACCGGCCTCTCGGAGCGTTCCCTTTATACATATGAGCAGCTGGGCATCCGCCCCCGCAGCAGCAACCTGAAGAAGCTGGCGGCGGCGCTGAATGTGTCCCCCGATTATCTTCTGGATGACGATGAGACAGACCCTCAGAAATTCTTTGACAGCGCGAAGATGATCGACGATGTGAAAAAGGAATTCGGGACAAAGGGTGCGCGCGAAGCGCATGATGTTCTTGAAAGAGCCGGCGCACTCCTTGCCGGCGGCGAGCTGGACGAGGATGCGAAGGATGCCTTCTTCCAGTCCCTGATGGAGGTTTACCTGGACTCCAAAAAGAACGCCCGGGAGAAATACACCCCGAAGAGATACCGCGTTGCCCGCAGCAGACGGAATAAAACAGAGGAAGAATGACATTGTATAACGCTGACTATATCATTCAGGCTGTTTCAAAGCTGATAAAAAAATACGGCACGCGGGATCCGTACGAGCTGTGCGATGCCATGCATATTTATCTGTACAGGAAGGATATGCAGAAGAAGCTGAAGGGCTTCTTTTTCTATCAGTCGCGCCAGAAGAGCATTGTGGTCGACAGCAATGTCAACGAGGTCCTGGAGCGGATCCTGATTGCCCATGAGCTGGGACACGCCGTTCTGCACCGGGAAGTCGCCATGATGCATGGCTTCCAGGAGATGGAGATGTTCGAGGGCAGTGCAAAGCCCATGGAATACGAGGCGAATCTCTTTGCCGCGGAGCTCCTTCTGGAGGACGACGGGGTCATGGAGCTGCTGCGCGAGAAAACCTTTTTTGAAACCGCAATGGCATTAAAGGTCCCGGCGGCTCTTCTGGACTTTAAGCTCACGGCTCTCCGCTCAAAGGGAGAGAAGTTTTCCTCTTCTCCGCTGACCGGAAAGGCCGATTTCCTGAAGGAAGATTGTGGGGCATACGATGAGATCAGAACAGGCTGCTGACACCCGCCGCAGGCAGGATCAGATCCGGGAAATCCTGACGGAGTACGGCTTTTCCGCGGAGTTCGCCGATGTCA
Source organism: uncultured Lachnospiraceae bacterium (assembly GCA_902796425.1). Taxonomy (GTDB): domain Bacteria; phylum Bacillota; class Clostridia; order Lachnospirales; family Lachnospiraceae; genus CAG-791. Next base: position 23,775 of record CADBPC010000024.1, on the reverse strand, counting down.
TTGCAGAGCGTACCGGAACGCCCTATACGGCAGGCAGGATGCTCGGCTATCTCCGAAACTGCAGGCCGCGCAGGGAGGAAGATGTCGTCGATGAGCTGCTTGGGATTTACGAAGACAGGGATCAGTACGTGAAGAAACAGATCGGAAAAAAGAATACGCTCGGAAGCGTTCCCGGGAGTCTCACGGGACTTTTCCTGAAAGGAATCCGGATCGACTGGGACTTTGTCGAGGACAGCTATGTCCGCAGGATTCCGGCACTCGCAGGCCTTGACAGTCTCACCTTTTCCGGGAACCTTACCTTCTTTGTCGGAGAGAACGGCTCCGGCAAATCGACGCTCCTTGAGGCAATCGCCATCGCCTGCGGATTCAATCCGGAGGGCGGGACGAAAAACTATGACTTCCACACCTACGATGATTATTCCGGCCTCGCCCGTTCCCTGCACTGTATCGCCGGGCCGAAGCCTCAGTGGGGATTTTTTCTGCGCGCGGAGAGTTTTTACAATGTCGCCTCCACCGCTATGATGAAATACAACGACGACGGCAGGATGACCGATTATCACTCCTGCTCCCACGGGGAAAGCTTCCTGGAATTCATCCAGCAGGGGGCGGAAAAAGGTCTGTACCTTTTAGATGAGCCTGAGGCTGCCCTCTCTCCGCAGCGCCAGCTGACGCTCCTGATCCACTTGAAGCGCATGGCGGAGGCGGGATCCCAGTACATCATAATCTCCCACTCCCCCATTCTTCTCGGGATTCCGGGCGCAAAGATACTGTCCTTCGACGACGGACATGTCCATGAGATTTCGTATGAGGAGACAGAGAGTTACCGGATCACAAAGATGTTTCTGGAAAACCGGGAATATTTCCTGGACCGGCTGCTGACAGAGACGGAAGACGAAGTACCGCAGGATTGAGAATGGAACGGGAGGTTGCAGCAGATACCGCGGAATAGTAACGATAACCGGCAGATGGGAAATACTGATAAACGTGTAGAATTAAATTCTTCATTCAATACATTTGCAAGTCAGATCACCGTATACCCCGCAGCGGACAGTACCTGTGCTGCCCTGTCAAAGTTCTCTTCTTTTACCAGAATATAGTCTGTGTTGTAGGTAGAAACCGCGAAGATCCCGATCCGGTTCTCGGCCAGGATTCCGGAGAGTTTTGACAGGATCCCGATCAGGGAAAAGTCGAGTACGCCCTGTATGCGCAGGCCCCGCCAGCCGTCACTCCTCTCAAGGGTTTCTTCAGGCGTATCTTCCGTCCTGCAGACCAGGGACAGTTCTTCATCGGTCTTCCCGATGAAATAGAATCCAGCGTTCAAATCAAAATCCGATATCTCTTTGAGCTTACACACCGTCAGTTCATAGGGAAGTCTTTTCAGTTCCATACTCTGCTCACTCCTTCGCGCAGGATCTTATTGCGTTTTCTCCTGTGATGTCTTCTCCGGCAAAATCCTCTCCGGCAGGGACAGGCTTCATTCTGTAAGGGAATCCGCCGCAATCTGCAGCGCGTCCTGCTGCCGCTGCGGGTGCTGCGGATACTCAGAAGGCACCGGCTTTGTCTGTGCGATGTTTCTTTCAGCCGGCGCTGTGCTTCTTTCGGAAGGCACTGTTCCGGCTGTTTCCTTCCCCGCCAGCGTCCTGGCAATGCCGGAAGGCGCAGGCTTTGCTCCGTCCTTTCGGTGCGGCAGGAGCTCACGGATCCGCTCCTTCAGCATGGTGTTCCGGCTGCTGACGGTGACGTTCTTTACCGCGTAGGCCAGGGCCTTTTTTGTCCCGACGATGACAAGGATCTTTTTCGCCCTTGTGATGCCTGTGTAAATGAGGTTTCTCTGCAGCATCACGAAATGACTCATCAGGACCGGCATGACCACAATGGGATATTCTGATCCCTGGGATTTGTGAATGGTCGTCGCATAGGCCAGCACAAGTTCGTCGAGCTCTGACACGTCATAGACCACGGCGCGCTCGTCGAACCGGACAGTCAGCTCGCGCTCCTCCATATCCACCGCTTCAATTACACCGATGTCCCCGTTGAAGACCTCTTTGTCGTAGTTATTGCGTATCTGCATGACCTTATCATGCACCTTGTAGAGAAGCCCGCCGCGCTTTAAACCGATATCTCCCGGATTGATCGCCTGCTGCAGAACCTGGTTCAGACTAGCAGCGCCTGCTGCGCCCCGCTGCATCGGTGTCAGGACCTGGATCTCGGAGGAGGGCGTCCTGTAGTATCGGGAGAGCTTTGTCTTTACCAGTTCGACAATCGTTGCCGCCGCCTGCTGAGCGCACACGGAGCTGTCCTGCGCATCCAGCCCCCTGTCCGCGGCCTGCTTTTCGACGTCCATGAAGAAAAAGTCGCTCTGCCTTCCGTTCGAGATGTCCGGCATCTTCCCGCTGTTGATACGGTGCGCGTTCATGATGATCCTGCTCTCCTGCGCCTGCCTGAAGATCCTTGTTAAACGGACCACCGGAAAGCAGCCGGAACCTATGATATCCCGCAGGACATTACCTGCGCCGACGCTCGGGAGCTGGTCGATATCTCCCACCAGAATCAGCGTCATGGTATCCGGAACGGCGCGAAGGAGGCTGTACATCAGCATGATGTCGATCATGGAGCACTCGTCCACGATCAGGACGTCTCCCTCGAGAGGGTTTTCCTCATTCCGCTGATAGCCCTCCGGCGGCTTCACCTCCAGAAGGCGGTGCAGGGTTTTGGCTTCCATCCCGGTCGCCTCGGAGAGCCTCTTGGCAGCTCTGCCGGTCGGCGCGGCAAGGAGAATCCTCGCCCCGGCATCCCGAAAGGCTGTGATGATGCCGAGGGTCGTGGTTGTTTTGCCTGTTCCGGGACCGCCGGTCAGGACAAGGATCTTGCTGCGCACCGCAGTCAGGATGGCCTGCATCTGGATTTCGTCATAATCCATGTGCGTCCTGCGGCTGATCCTCTCCGCAAGGCCTTCCGCGTTCACCTTAAATCCGTCCGTATTTTTCAGGATCGCGGCCAGCCGCTTTGCCGCCCCAAGCTCGGAAAAATAAAAAGGCGGAAGATAGATCGCCTTCTGCGGCAGGTCCGGAACGGCTCCTGCAGGTTCCGCCCCCGGCTCCGCGGCGGCGCTCCCGGAGGTCTCATCCGCGGCGGGAATATCCTTTATGATCACGTCTTCCACGCGGATCATCTCGTCCAGCGTAATGGAAAGAAGACTGTTTTCCACGGAAAGGAGCTCTTCGCCCGCCGCTGTCAGCTGGTCCCTGGTCGCAAAGCAGTGTCCGTCCTCAGAGAGCCTGTTCAGGGTATAAAGAATGCCGCTCCGCAGGCGGACATATTTTTCCTTCTCAAAGCCCATCTTCTGAGCGATGGTATCCGCGGTTTTAAAGCCGATTCCCCAGATGTCATCCGCAAGGCGGTAGGGGTTTTCCTGCACGATCTGTATGCTCTCGTTCCCATAGGTCTTGTAGATCTTGGTCGCGTGGCTTGTGCTGACATCATGGCTCTGGAGAAAGAGCATGATGTTCTTAACCTCTTTCTGCTCCTGCCAGCTGCTTTTGATCCGCTCCACCCGCAGCTTTCCGATGCCGGCGACCTCGATCAGCCGGTCGGGATTTTCTTCGATCACGTTCAGTGTATCCGCGCCGAACTGCTCCACGATCCGCTTTGCAAATTTCGGGCCGACTCCCTTGATAAGGCCGCTCCCGAGGTATTTCTCGATCCCGTAGACGGTCGCCGGCAGCGTCTCCTCATAGGTTTCCATGGAAAACTGCCTGCCGTATTTTGCATCCACCTTCCAGCTGCCGGTCAGGGACAATACGCTCCCGACGTGTACCTCCGCCATGGAGCCGACGACGGTCACCAGATCCTGGTAGCCCTTTGCGCGGCACTTGATGACGGAATACCCGTTCTGCTCGTTCTGATATGTAATTCTCTCTACGACGCAGCGAAGGCGCTCCATTCGTTCCTGTCCTTTATCTTTATGGCTGACGGCGTTCTTTCTGAGGTCCGCTCACAGACCCATCTTTGACATAATCCCGTCGGCCGTAACCCCGGGATGGGTCAGGTACATCCTGCTGATTGTCTCCGTCAGCTCCATGCTGATGCCATATTTTTTTGCGATCGCGGCGGTGCTCCTGCCCCTGTCGATATCGGCCGTGACCTTCTCGATAAGGGACCTTGCATCCTCTGCCAGTATCTGCGCATCCTTTTTCTCCTGCGCCTGCCTGCTGGCGGAGGGGCTGTGCGGAATCTCGATCTTTTCCACAATAAAGGACAAAGCCGGACCGCGTGCATTATCGCCTGCTGCGCAGCCTGCCCTGCCGCAGGCCTCATCGCCATCGCCGGCCGTGACATGGACAAGGGCCATCGTGATCGGCTGGTTAAAGCGTCTGGGGCCGCAGCTCCCCGGATTCAGATATAAAATATCGTCGCGCCGACTCTCCTCATATTTGTGGGAGTGGCCATAGACAACCAGGTCGGTCCCACCAAGGTCCGCCGGTATCTCCTTCTTCTTGTGTACCATGAAGACGCGAAGACCGAAGACCTCTGTCTGAAGTTTGTACGGGATGTGCTCCGCCCAGTCTTTGTCCGCGTTGCCTCTCACCGCATAAACCGGCGCGATCCGGGAGAGAGCGTCAAGGATTTCGGGGCTGCCGATATCTCCCGCGTGCAGAATCGCGTCGCACCCCGCAAGGCGCTTTGCAGCCTCCGGGCGCAGCAGTCCGTGCGTGTCGGAAATCACGCCGATCAGGAACTGATTCCTGCCGGCTTCCTTACTCATCACCCGAGGTCTCCGATGGCTTCCGATGTCTCGATCACAACGTCGATAAGATCGTCCATCGTCGCGAGGGCATCGCCAAGAAGGTCATAGACCTCCTCTGTCTCCTGCGATTCTTCATCGTATTTTGACGATACATCCACCAGGACTTTTTTTAACTGTTCCAGATACTGCGTGACATCGCGGAGCTTCTCGTCATCCGGTGCAAACGGTGAAATCTCGATTTTTGTCATGGCTTCCTTCTTTCTGTCAGTGCCGGCTCTCATATGATTCTGTCAGTGCCGGCTCTCATATGAGCTGCTTTATATTTTTATCGGTCGGGTCCGTGTCGTAGGGCCACTCGATCAGGCGGACGTTATTTTCCTCACAGAGCTTTTTCTTCTGCAGGTCCAGTTCCCGGCGCTGCAGGAGCGCCTCCTGTCCGCCGAAGAATTCAACGGGATGAAAGTGCTGGATTCCCTGGTACTCGATGGCCGTCCGGAGCGAGGGGATATAAAGGTCAAGGCTCTGGCGCCCCAGCCACTCGGGCCTGTACTGGTAGAGCGTGTCAGGATACCGCTCCCGCACAGCCTTAAAGAGCGAGAGCTCGTGTTTCCACTTCGGGCGGATCACGCCCTGCGCCGTCAATTCCGTCCGAATCCTTGTCCTCTCCAGCCTCCAGTTCGTCCGAAGCCCGTCCTTTTCTTCATACAGGGCGATATCCCTGTACCACCACTGGAAAAGCGGCATGACGGTCCTTGTCAGGCTGAGGAAAAAATCCAGCTCGGAGGAAAAATATCCGCTCTCCAATATGTGCTCTATGTTCCTGCGCACATAGACGGTCTTTGCCGGATTGTGGTAAAAAGGGAGGTTTCCCTGATATTTTGCCAGCGTATCCGGCAGGTAGGGCGAGCGCAGGACGGTGCCGCCCTCCCACAGATGGTTCTGGTACCACGGCAGGGAGTAGTCATACAGAGAATACCCTCCGTACAGGTCCTCCGATGAATTCGTGTACAGAAGGTGATACATCAAAAGAACATCATCCATGCGCTCCTTATCGAAGACCGCGAGGTAATGGACCTTCCCCTCGTCCGGGAAGAGGCTTCGGACAGCTCGCAGCTCCAAAGCCCTCTTACAGACCTCCATGATCACGAAGAACTGCGAAATATAGCTTTCCGGGAAGAGAAAGCACGCATTTCGCCCGGTATCGAGGTCCGAGAACTGCTCCATAAACCGCAGGACGTACGGATTCTCTTCAAAATCTCCCCGCCTGCGGATCAGCGCTCCCGTCTCATGGCGGTAGGCAAGATCCGCCCAGGACAGCTGCACAAGGAAGCGCCCGTACTGTCCGGCTATGTATTCCTCCCGGACGTCCTCAAAATCCTCGCGGTAGGATTCGTGCTCCTCGAGCAGCTCGTCCAGTGTGGAAAAAACGGTTTTCTCATGATACTGCGGGTATCGCTCCCACAGCATATCCAGCCGGTCAAAGGAAAAGGATGCCGGCGGCCTGTTATGTATAATCATATCATTGCTATTATACCGTTTCTGCGGGCGGGGGCGGATAAATCTTTGAAGGGCTCTCCTGCCGGGCCCGGGATCTGCCCGGGATTTTCTTTTCCCCGAATGAGAAATATAATATTCCGTATGGACAAGGAAAATCTCGTGAAAATCACACAGTTAAGACACCGGCTGCATCAGTGTGCGGAGCTCTCGGGCAGGGAGCGGGAGACCGGCAGGCTCCTTCGGGAGTTCCTTAAGGATAATACTTCTCTGGAAATTATAGAGAAAAACGGGTGGTTTTATGCCGTAAAACGCGGAGCGGACCTTAAGGCCGGCAGCATCGCCTTCCGGGCGGACATGGATGCGCTCCCCATTGAGGAGTCCATCCCCCTTCCCTACGCCTCCCTTCACGCTGGCGTTTCCCATAAGTGCGGACACGACGGCCATAGTGCCGCGCTCTGCGGACTAGCTCTTGAGCTGGACGTGCTCGCACCCGCAAAGACGGTTTACCTGCTGTTCCAGAAGGCGGAGGAAATCGGGAAGGGCGGAAAATACTGCGCCGCGTTCATCAAAGAGACTGGAATTTCAGAGGTCTATGCCTTTCATAATCTGAACGGCTTTCCCGTAAGCAGTATCGTCTACCGCAGGGGACTTACGCAGCCGGCCTCGGAAGGGCTGGAACTGCGCTTTCTCGGGAAAACATCTCATGCAAGCGCTCCCGAGGACGGGCGCAATCCCGCCGCGGCGATCGCGGAAACGGTACTTTATGCCGAACGCCTCCTTCAGGAGAGATACAACGGAATGGTGCTTTGCACGGTCACCGGTATCCAGGCCGGCACAGGAGATTTCGGGATTTCCGCCGGCGAGGGCTCGCTTCGAATGACCCTGCGGGCGGAGTATGAGGCAGATATGGCGCTGCTCCTTGATAAAATACTGGCTTTTGCGAGAGCATGCGCAGATAAGGCAGGGCTTAAGACGGAGCATGCCATTTTCGATTATTTTCCCGAAACAAGAAACAGTGACTTTGGAATCCGCAGGGTCCTCGCCGCCGCGGACAGGCTGCATCTTAAAACTGTCGAAATGGAAAAGCTCTGGCGCGCCTCGGAGGATTTCGGGTACTGCCTGAAGGAATGCCCCGGCGCAATGTTCTATATCGGCACCGGTGAACACTATCCTGCGCTTCACACGAAAGAGTATGATTTTAACGACCGGATTCTTGAGACCGCCGCGGATATGTTCCTGACGCTGGCGCAGACAGAGTAAACCCCGGGAATATGAAACCCGGCGGTTTGTCCGGTGCCGGGTTCTGTCAGAAACCTTCCGAATCAAGGTCTTCCGCGTCGATAACCCGGAAGCCGTTCTTTATAAGAAGCTCTGTGGTAACGCCGGGCCCGTCCGTCAGCGTTCCCGTAAAGGTGCCGTCGTAGCGCTGCTTTACGCCGCAGCTGGGGCTCCTTGGCTGCAGCACGATAAGATCCGGGCGCTCGCGCTCTGCGATCTCAAGGCATTTTTCCGCGCCCCTCCGGAACTCGGCGTCCACAATCCGCCCGTCCCTTGCCGTGACGATACCGTCCTTAATTTCCGCAGGAACACGCGGCGTAGGGAGTCCTCCCATCTGCTCCGGGCAGACAAGAATCACCTCATTCCCCTCCATCAGCTGCAGGACCTTCTCACTGCGGTTATTCCCGCCGTTATATTTACAGTTTTCGCCTGCCAGACAGGCGCTGACCATGATTTTCATTCCGCCCTACTTCATCAGCCAGATTTCGTAGCCCTGGCGCTTTGCGCTGTCATAAACAGGCTGCATGTTTTTCTGCAGGATCCTGCCGAACTCTTCTTTTGTGTTCCCGGGGCGGTAGAGCTCCTGCCCCGCCCAGATCGAGTGCAGGTTGTCTCTCCAGCACCCCTCATAGAGCTTGTGAATTGCCGTATTTTCCTGAATCAGGCTGTAAAGGATATACTGGTTTTCCATGAATCTTCCAAAGAACGGGTCCCATCTCGGCAGCCGGTTGCTCTTGGAGGAGTTCAGGGAGGGATCGAGAGGCATCAGGTTCCACAGCTCGTCGTTCATCACAAAGGACCAGGGGATGAAATGGTCGATGTCATATTTTCCCGCCTGCACGGGCTCCCCCGTAAAGATATCGCGGACCATGCGGCAGGAGAGGACGCCCTCCCAGAGCTTCTGAACCTTGCCGAGTTTTCGCATCTTTTCGTCCATCGGTGCCAGCTTGTAGACAAGGCCGGGGACCTCGGGGTTATTGTTCTGGAGCCATTTCACCTTCTCATACTGGATCCATCCGAGGATCGATACGGTGTTGTCGCGGATCATGCGGATCCAGTCCGGATGGAAGATTACCTCCTTCGAGAGCCTGCTGCCCGGGCCGAGCGTATAGGGAAGGCTCTCCACTCTGTCGCTGAAATTCTCGATGTAGGCAACAAGGCGCCGGACAGAGTCCCAGTTCACGATTTCCCCCGCACCCGCAAAAAATCCCGCCAGCGCGCGGTAGGGAACCATGTGTGTCAGCTGCTCCTTTGCCTTTCGGAGTTCTTTGTCGAAACGCTTTATCTCATTCAGGATTTCGGTCTTCGATGCGTTCGCGGGAAGGTCGCTCAGTTCCGAGAGGCGAAGGATCGCTCTCTCCAGGCCGTCCCGGACCGTTCCGTCACCTGAGAGTCCGCTCAGATGGATATGAAACTCCCGGACAGAGTACCAGGAATTGCAGATCATCTCATCGATGATCTCATTAAAGGTCGTCTGTGTGACGCCCTCCGAGATCAGCTTTACGATCGCCTCCAGCCAGTAGAATTTGTAGCAGTAGGAGGGATCCTTGAGCATGAGGGCAAAGCTTTGGATGTCGAGGGTATTATAGTAGGCCGCGTCGATTTTCAGGCGCGTTTCGCCAGAAGGTTGACCCATCGCTCCTCCTCTCTGCCGGGCCGTGCATCCTGTGTCAGCCACAGATCGGTGATCGCAAGGGACGTGTTTTCCTTAAAAAACGCCCGCACGGACTCTTCGGTAAAATCCGTAAAATAACGCCCGCCGCGCACGCCCTCGAAATCGCCGTATTTAAAGGCAGTGTAAAGAACGCCGCCCGGCTTTAACGCGGCCGAAATTCTACGCAGGACCTCTGCGAGGTCTTTCCGGGGCAGGTGAAGGATCGAAGCGCAGGCCCAGATGCCGTCGTATGTATCAATGGCGTCCAGTTCCTGGAAGAGCATGTTCTTTACCGGAATGCCCGCCAGGTCAGATGCCTGCCGGCACATCTCGGGAGAGCCGTCCGAGGCATCCACGCGGCACCCGAGCTCCAGAAACGCCTTTGAATCTCTTCCGGAGCCGCAGCCAAAATCAAGGATGTAAGGGCTTGCCGGCAGCTCCTTTAAAAAGCGCGCGCGGTGATCCTGCAGGGAAACGCCCGCCGTGCCCGCGACAAAGGTCTTCGCGTTGTCCCGGTAATACCGGAGAGTTTGCGCCGTCCTCTCAATCTCTTCAATCACCAGTATGTCCGCGGGCAGCCATTTCACCTGCCGGAGGTTTTCCAGCGGAAGCCACCTTGCCGCCTCGTGCTCCAACAGGGTGAGATGCCCTTCCCTTACGCTGCACCAGTAGCACTCCATCGACAGGTGAAACTCCGGATAATCGTATTCCACGGTGGTAATGTACCCGTCCGCGGAGATATCCGCCGAGAGCTCCTCGCGGATTTCGCGCACCAGCGCCTGCTGGGGCGTCTCCCCGGGCTCTATTTTGCCGCCGGGAAACTCCCACCAGTCCTTATAATCGCCGTAGCCCCGCTGGGTTGCGAATACTTCATCGCCCCTGCGGATCAGGGCTGCGACGACATGTATCGTTTTTTTCTGATTTTTCATACAAATTATTATACCGTATTCACCAAAACCGGACAGCAGTAAAATATTCAGTAGAAGCAGCCGCGGCTGTGCGCGCTGCAGGGGATAATGGTAAAAGGGGTAAACAGTCAGAAAGCGAGGGTTACACTATGAAACTGAGCAAACTGCTCTCACCGGGCAAAATCGGCACGATGGAGCTGAAAAACCGCTTTGTCGTGCCGCCGATGGGCACCAATTTCGGCACATATGAGGGTATGGTTACCGACGACATGATCGCCTACTACCGCAGGCGCGCAAAGGGCGGCTTTGGTCTTATCATCATCGAGGTCACAGCCATCGACCGCAGGGGCAAGGCGATCGTCAATGAAGTCGGCCTCTGGGACGACTCCCAGATCCCGGGCTTTCAGAAGCTGATGGATGCGATCCATGAGGAAGGCGCGAAGGTCGTCGTACAGCTCCACCACGCAGGCAGGCAGAGCGTTCCTCCGTATATCTTCGGAGAGATGCCGGAGGCGCCGTCCAGGGTTGCCTGCCCGATGCTGAATTTCCCGCCGGAGGCCATGACAAATGAGCGCGTGTGGGAGATCATTGACGAGTTCGGCGACGCCGCGGTCCGGGCAAAGAAGGCCGGCGCCGACGGCGTCGAGGTACACGGCGCGCACGGCTATCTTGTGGCGCAGTTCATGTCGCCGCACGCAAATAAGAGAACCGATGAGTTCGGAGGAGACTTCTTCGGCAGGATGAAATTCCCGCAGGAAGTTTTCAGGAACATCCGCAGCAAGGTCGGAGATGACTATCCGCTGCTCTTCCGCTTCGGTCACGATGAGAAGGTAAACGGCGGCAGGACACTGGAAGAGTCGGTTATGGTCGGCCGCATGGCAGAGGAAGCCGGGGTCGACGCGCTGGATATTTCCATCATGACCTATGCGTCGCTCCCTTACATGAGCGCGCCGCCGGCGATGCCTCACGGCTTCAACCAGTTCCCGACAAAGGTCATCAAAGAAGCCGTCTCCATCCCTGTCATCTCTGTCGGCCGCTATGAGCCCGCCATCGCAGAGAGCGCTCTGTTAAACGGCTGCGCCGATTTCATCAGCTTCGGCCGTGAGTCCATTGCGGACCCGGATCTTCCGACAAAGGTCGCGCAGGAAAAATATAACGAGATCTTCCCCTGCATCGGCTGCACACAGTCCTGCCTCGGGTATCTTAACGGAGGCGGAACGATCCGCTGCCTTGTCAATCCGCTTTCCGGCCTGGAAAACAAGGTCGACATGTCTCCCGCAGCTTCGCCCAAAAAGGTCCTGGTTGCCGGCGCAGGTCCCGCAGGCCTTGCCGCTGCGTATCTCGCCGCCAGAAAGGGTCACGAAACAATCCTCGCGGAGAAATCGGGAGAGCCCGGCGGACAGTTCCGGCTGGCAGCCGTTCCCCCGTGCAAGCAGGATATCGCGACGGCACTCCGGGCTTATATCAATAACTGCAAAAAGGAAGGCGTTGATATCCGCCTGAACACAGAGGTAACCGAAGACTTCTTAAAGGAAGTGAACCCGGATGCCGTCATCCTCGCAACGGGCGGAATTCCGCTCCACATTAAGCTGGAAGGGATCGATAATGAGAATGTCGTCGATGCCGTGGATATCCTGGACGGGTCAAAATCCGCAGGAAACCGTGTCCTTGTCATCGGCGGCGGAATGACCGGCGTCGAGACCGCGGACTATCTGGCAGAGCACAACAAGGCTGTCACGATTGTGGAAATGCGGCCCGACATCGCGCTGGATGAGGCGTCGGCCCCCAGATTCTTCCTTATCCCGAGACTGAAGGAGCACGGCGTGGACTGGTACGTGAACGCCACAGTCAAAAAGATCCTTCCGGACGGCGTCGTATACGAGCAGGCAGGAGAAGAGCACACCCTCTCAGGGTATGATACCATCGTCCTTGCCCTTGGCGTACGGCCCTGCAACCCGCTGGAGGAGACCGTGAAGGCTCTCGGAAAAGAGTACTGCGTCATCGGCGATGCCAGCCAGCCCGGTCCCGCCAACAAGGCGACCGAAGCCGCTCTTGAGGCAGTGCTGAGCCTCGGCTGATATCAGAACACCCTTTAATCCTTTCAAAAATTAATAAAGCCCCGCAGGGCAGCGGATATTCCGCTGACCCCCCGGGGCTGTTTTCTTACTTTGTTTTTTTACTTTGTCTTCTTACTTTCCGAATGCGCTCTGCTGATTGTTGGGGCTGCTGCGCCGTCCGATGTCGGCGCGGCGGTGTTCGAGCGCAGCAAGCGCGATCTCGACATCCTCTGCCGCCTCGCCTGCGTTAAAGCACCCGACGGTTACCATGTCGCAGTCGCGGATGGTCGCAAAGGAGAAATTCAGGCCGACAAAGGGCGTGCATCTTCCCGCTGCCATCGGCTTGATGGTCATGACCGGCTTTTTGGCGCTGTGGATGATCTGGTTGACAGTCTCCACCTCTACCTGCATGAGGAACCCCATGCAGTTGTAGATCTGGATATAGGTCTGGACATCATAGCCGTTCTGGTCGCTGTAGACAATCAGCTCGGGCATGTGGGCGGACAGGCCGGGAATAAGCCCTTCATCCCGGATCATGGCGGTGTAGTCATCGAGCCGGTCCATGGTTCTGCGGTTTTTGTTGACGAGCTGCTCTGCGCTGGAATGATGGATCAGGCAGATGTCGGCACCCAGCTCCCGGCTCTTTTTGATGACCTGCCGGGCCTCCTGGCGGGCGGCGGGGTTATCGTCCACATTGATGATCGGCGTGTCGACAAGGATGATCTTTTTTCCTGTTTTTTCCTGTGCCTCCCGGACTGCCTGCAGGATGACGGGCTGGGAGAGGAAGGGCGCCATCATAGTGTCGACGCCATATTCAAGGAAGGTCTCGAGCATGGCGACGATTTCGTCCGGCCGGGAGTGCCTCTCGACAATCATCCTGTCTGCGGCAGGGCTCCTGTGGCTGTAGCCGGCCATCCAGTTCGTCCCGATAATCATCCGGGAAAGAGAAAGGTTTTCTACCTGTGTGCGCGGGAATTGTGCTGCCATAGTGTCTTATCCTCCTTAGCTGATCTTCTGTATCTTTTAAAGCCTCGCAGGTTCTGCATGCAGAATCTATATTCATTGTACCAATCAGCGCCTCATCTGTCTGCGACAGCATCCGATGATCCGCCGGCAGAAACGGGATGCGCCTGAAGCTCAGTCTCTTCGCACTGCACGGGGGCAAGGTGCTGAAAAAAACGTCCCTCATAGCTGTCCTTCGGCGGAAAGCAAAAACTCAGGCTTTTTCGTGGCGTGCCTTCAGGTCAGCCTCCATCTGCGGACGGATCTTGTCGACCTGGTAAGTGAGTGCAAGGACGAACATAAGAATGAAGAGCAGCAGCGGAAACCAGTTGTAAAGACCGACGATCGCATTCATTGCGCCTTCGGACTGGACCGCAAGATTGCCGTCATAGCCTGCAAGGCCCATTACCAGGCCGACCACGCCGGAGGCGACTGCTCCGCCCGCTTTGTTGGAGAAGTTAATGACAGAGGCGATCATGCCCTCTACACGCACGCCGGTCTTCCATTCGCCGTAGTCCATGCAGTCGATGATGTAAGTATTGATCATAAGGCTGATGGGCATCAGGCCAAGGCCCTGGAAAGCGCCGCCGATAAGGATGGTCGCCATATTGGGACCGCCGACGGTACGAATGGCCATACCGATAATGCCAAGGAGGGCACAGCACTGCAGGATTTTCGAGGTTCCGAATTTCTTCGCCAGCATCGGGAAGAAAATCAGGGCGACCGGTGCGATAAGGCTGGTAAGGGATGCCAGGGAAACGTTGACGATAACGTACATGATAAATACATACACATACTGGATCGCGGTACTGACATTCGGCACCGAGAACATCAGGATGGTAAACAGCCACTGGAGTACAATAAAGAACTCATAGGGCCGGGCCTTTCCAAAGCGCGTGTGGGTCCTGTCAATAAGATAGCCGATACCGAGGTCCGTAAACGCATCGATGATTTTGGACGCGACCAGAAGTCCTCCGATCACAATTGCGTTCAGGCCGAGAACATCCGTGCAGTAAAATGTGATATAGGCGACATAGATGACATTGATCGCGTTGGCAACGCCGCGTGACGATCATGCCAGCGGAAACCACAAAGGCATGTGCTCTCTGGAACCGTAAGGAATTCCCTTTTCGTTGATTTTTTCTTTTGACACAGTAATTACCCCCCAGGTCTGATAAAGTATAATGAATAACAGTTGATCAGGCAGCCCGCATTATCGAGCAGGCTACGGGCAGCAATTACTCCCGGCTGGTTGTGCGGCTTCGCATGGAGAAGGCCGCGGCGCTCTTAAAGCGCGGCATCAGCCCGGACAACACCGCGGATGCAGTGGGCTACCAGAATCTGAGCAGCTTCTACCGGGCATTCTCTGAGTATCACGGCTGCACTCCCGGACAGTACACGGAAGCACAATGAATCTTTTGGACTTTCAGGGGAATAGAAAAGGAGGTTTCCTATGACCATCGGTATTGTCAGTCTTTCAAGCGGAATTATCGGAGAAGACGATGTCCGGTTTGAACTTGAGATCGGACTTCAGAGGCTTCGGGAATACGGGCTGAAGGTGAAATTCCTGCCGAATGCCCTGAAGGGGATCGACTATCTAAAGGACCATCCGGAAAAGAGGGCCGAGGATCTTCTGCAGGCGTTCCGGGATCCGGAAATCGACATGATCTTCTGCACCATCGGCGGCGACGATACCTACCGGCTCCTGCCGTATCTGTTCGATCACGGCGAGCTCGCGGCGGCCGTAACGGACAAGATCTTCCTCGGCTTTTCCGATACGACAATCAATCATCTGATGCTGCACAAGGTGGGGCTTCGCACCTTTTACGGGCAGGCCTTCCTGCCGGATATCTGTGAGCCCGGCCCGGAGATTCTTCCTTATACAAGAAAGTACTTTGAAGAGCTGGTCACGACCGGGACCATCCGGGAAATAACGCCCTCCGATGTCTGGTATGAGGAGCGGGAGAGCTTCGGTCCCGAGCAGCTGGGAAAGTCCCGGGCGGAGCACAAAAACAGCGGATTTGAGCTGCTGCAGGGGCCGTCCGTATTTTCCGGAAAGATCCTCGGCGGCTGCATCGATTCGATGTACGACTTTTTTGACGGTGAGCGCTATGCCGATATGCCCGTCCTCTGCCGGCAGTATCGCCTCTTCCCGGACGCAGAAGACTGGAAGGGGCGGATCCTTCTTCTGGAATCGAGCGAGGAACAGCCGTCCCCGGAGAAATACCGCCGCGCCCTGGAATATCTGAAGGAGACCGGCGTTTTCGGGGCCGTCTCGGGAATCCTTGCCGGAAAGCCGATGGATGAAGCCTACGCGGACGACTACCGGCGGCTCCTTGTCGAGGTCATAGACAACCCTTCGCTCCCGATTGTTTTCAACCTGAACATCGGGCACGCCGCGCCAAGATGCATCATGCCGTTTGGCGTCGACGCCGTTGTCGATGTCACAAAGCAGAGCATCCGCTTTGCGAACTAGTGCGGCCGGCTGTCCTTTCCGCCCGCGGACTGTCTTGCCGGGAAAAGGGGCATAAATTTCTAAATGTCCCCGAATTTCTCTCTGGCGTGGAATGTTCTGCAGATCGTGGCATAATCGCCGAAAACCGTGAGCTTGTCGCCGACCGTAAAAACCGTATCCGCGCCTGCTGCCTCCGCCTTCATTCCGGGATGCTCGACCAGCATGACCATGATACCGGTATCGGATTTAAGGCCCGTTTTTGCCAGTGCCAGGCCCTGATACATCTCCGGAATGTGATGCAGAGTAATCAGCGCAATCGTGTCCTTCCCGATGTAATCGAGAATCAGGACCGTGTTGAAGGCCTCGGCCCTGTCGATCAGGCGGTCCGCGATCTTCTGCAGCGTCCTGTCGCCCCACGCGCGGATGCTCGGAACCCGCATGAATACGAAGATGACGGCCACCGCCCCCAGCGGGATCAGGATGCCGAAATAGTAATGCCCGATCTGACTGGTCTTAAGAGACAGAAAGATGTTGATGAAAGCGGATACAATAGTGATATTGAAGACATATCCGAACAGCATTGTGATCCTTGCGAGTGTCCTTCTGTGACGGTTCGAGACAATCATCTCACTCTCCCGCGTCGTATACCCGCAGCCGGTAAGGAGCGAAATCACCTGGAACCTCGCCCGCTCATCCGGCAGTCCCGTAAAGCGAAAGAGCATTGTAAACAGTTCTGTCATAACCCAGTAGACCAGAATGATGATAGAGAACAGGAACAGAGCAGTGTAAATATTCATACGGTCCGACCTCATTTCTGTATGAATCAAAAGCTATTTCTGTAAAACCAAGCATAGCATATTTCAACTTTCGATCCTATAATCGATTCAGGAGGTGACAATTATGGCAGATACATTAACCGTTCTGAAGACCCGGCGCAGCTGCAGAGCCTATAAGCCGGAGCTGATCGAAGAGGAAAAGCTGGATGCGATCATTGAAGCCGGCACTTACGCGGCGACCGGCATGGGCAGACAGTCTCCGATCATTATCGCCGTGACAGACAAAGAGACCCGCGACATGCTCTCAAAGCTCAACGCTTCTGTTATGGGCGTTGACATTGATCCGTTCTACGGCGCTCCGGAGCTCCTTGTGGTGCTTGCGGACAAATCCGTGCCGACCTATATCTACGACGGAAGCCTTGTAATGGGGAACCTTATGAACGCCGCCGCAGACCTTGGGGTCGCCAGCTGCTGGATTCACCGCGCAAAGGAAGAATTCGAAAGCGAAGAAGGAAAGACAATCCTCAAAAAGCTCGGGATTGACGGCGACTATGAAGGAATCGGCAACCTGGTCCTGGGCTATGCCGCGGCGCCGGCAAACGAGCCCGCCCCGAGAAAGGCGACTTACATATATAAGATTTGAAGGTCCTTAGGATTCTGATCGGAATGCGGATGGGCAGGCTCTGCTGCCCATCCCGCTTTTTTTCTGTATTTCCCCTCGCATTTTCCTCTTATTTCTTCGCATCTTTCCCTGTTTTCATCTTCATTGACTTCCCGCAGGCGGGATGCTATAATCCTCGATTGTCAACCATGTTTATGAATAGTGTTAACAATCGTGGCCGGGCGGGGAGGTTTTCCATGGAAGATAAATTAAATGTCGCGGCACTGGCAGACGAGATCATTGAGGGGCGAAGGCTCACTGCACAGGATGATCTCATGGCGCTCGTGACCTGTGATCTGAATGAGCTGAAAGAGGGAGCAGACAGGATCCGCGCGGCGCTGTGCGGAGACAAGGTCGATCTGTGCACGATCATCAGCGGCAAAAGCGGCAGGTGTTCCGAAAACTGCCGCTTTTGCGCGCAGTCTGCGCATCACAATACGGGCTGTGACGTTCACGGCCTTCTTTCCGCCGGGGAGATCGAGCGGGAGGCAGCGGCGTGCCAGGAGGAGGGCGTGGACCGCTTCTCTGTAGTCAACTCCGGAAGAGGCCCGTCGCCGGAGGAGTTCGAAAGTCTGATCGGGGTCTTTGAAAAGATGAAGAAGGACCTTCGGATCGAGCTGTGCTGCTCGCTCGGCTTTATGTCCGCAGAGCAGCTGCGGCGCCTGAAGGAAGCGGGGATCACCAGCATCCACTGCAACATCGAGAGCTCGCGCCGCTATTTTCCGAAGATCTGCACGACCCATACCTTTGATGATAAGATTCGCAACATCCGCCTCGCGCAGGAGGCCGGCCTGAATGTGTGCTCCGGCGGCATTATCGGAATGGGCGAGACATGGGAGGACCGAATCGACATGGCGCTGACGCTTAAGGAGCTGGGAATCCGCTCGATCCCTGTCAACAGCCTGATGCCGATCCCCGGGACGCCGCTGGAAAACCTGCCGCGTCTGTCGGAGGATGATATCGTGCGGACCATCTCGATCTTCCGCTTCATCAACCCTGAGGCGGAGATCCGCCTCGCGGGCGGGCGCTCGCTGATGAAGGACAACGGGCGGCAGACCTTCCTTGCCGGCGCGAACGCATCCATCACGGGAAACATGCTGACGACATCCGGCTCAACGATCGCGCAGGATAAGGAAATGCTGCGCGGACTCGGCCGCGACGTGACGCCGGTGTGGGAAAACTGAAACGAAGCAAAGTTACTGACAGAGGGAAAATATGAATCACAGCATTAAAGAATTGACAGTAATTGCCCTGATGGCAGCCTTGTTATGCGTACTGGGGCCGATGTCCCTGCCGATCGGGCCGGTGCCGGTCTCGCTGACCAATCTCACGCTCTATTTCATCATCTATCTGGTCGGAACAAAGCGGACCGCGATCGCCTATGTGATCTACATGCTGATCGGCCTTGCCGGTCTTCCGGTCTTTTCCGGATACGCGGGCGGGCCGCAGAAGCTCCTCGGCCCCACCGGCGGATACATCATCGGCTTTCTTCCGATGATCCTTGTCATGGGCCTTATCGTGGAAAGGCATGAAAAAAACAGGATCCTGTGCATCCTCTCCATGGAGGCTGCGACATGGATCCCGTATCTTCTGGGCACTGCATGGCTTGCCCGCACTGCAGGCATGACCTTTGGCGCTGCTTTTGGCGTCGGCGTCCTGCCGTTCATCATTCTGGATCTTGTAAAGATCTTCGCGGCGGCAGTCCTTGCGCCTGTCATTCTGGGGCGTCTTCGCAAATCCGGTGTCCTTCCGGAATCCGTCAGGTAAACTTCATTTCAGATTTCGGGTAAGCTCCTTTTCAGGTAAGCTTCTTTGCAAGCCCGATCACACGGCCCGCATTGATCTGCAGCTGCCCTCTTGTCACCGTGCCTTCCTTCAGACCTTTCAGGATTGCCTTATAATCACCGGCACCGCCGGGCATGGTCAGATCGTTCCCTGCCGCCGCGATCAGCGCCGCGCAGGGCGCGGGGTATTTGCGCCCCTTGGAGGACATGATTCCGATAATCCAGTCCGTCATCACAATGCCCTGATAGCCGAACTCGCAGCGCAGGATATCCTCCAGAAGATCCCGTCTCTCGGAGGTGTGTGTTCCGTTCAGCAGGTTGTAGGAGGTCATCAGCGCATGGGGCCTTCCTTCCTTTACGGCGATCTCAAAGCCGCGCAGATAAATCTCGCGCATGGCGCGCTCGCTGACAATACTGTTGGAGTTATAGCGGTTGGTCTCCTGATTGTTGGCCGCAAAGTGCTTGATGGTCGTCCCGCGTCCGGGGTGCTTCTGTACGCCCTTTGTGATGGCGGCGGCAAACCTGCCGGAGATCAGCGGATCCTCTGAAAAGTATTCGAAATTCCTTCCGCACCGGATGTCCCGGTGGATGTTCAGCGCAGGCGCAAGCCACAGGTGGACGCCGAAGCGCTCCATCTCGTCGCCCACGATATCGCCGCAGGCCTCTGCCAGGTCCGTATTCCAGCTCTGGGCAATAGCCGTACCGATGGGGATCGCCGTGCAGTACTGCTCATGAATCTCTCCTTTGACCTTCCTGTTTCCCCCCATCTTCTTCATAAACCAGGCGGCGGCAGGCGGCAAAAGCTCCGTCACGCTCTCCGGAATGGATTCTCCGAGAGCGTGCACTCCCTTTTTATCGACCGTATACTGACGGGAGAGGCGAAGCCCCGCAGGCCCGTCAGACATAACGAGCGACGGAACTCCCTTACTCTTTAAGCGGCCCGTCGTCTCTCCGGCTGCGCCGGCAACGGCCTGGGATGCATTGCCGATGACGCTGAGACTCCCCATCCCGGAATTGAACGCGCCAACATTTATAAGCGCCAGCTCCTCATCGGAGAGGCTCTCTGTCAGGGGATCTGTCTCATGAAGAAGCTCATAGCTGATCTCCTCCGTCCTGACCGCGCCGGCCGGGATAACCGGAAGGTCCGCCGGATCCTCCCGCCGCACCGTCTCCGGGCGCCAGTCTGCAAAATCCGGCTTTCCGAGACAATTCCTGACTCTGCGTGTTATCACATCTTCCGTAAGCCGCAGGATCGCGAAGGGCTTTGCGTCTTCACAGGAGCTGCCGGCCCGCAGTACATAATCGCCTTTTTCCAGGAGCCACGCGGCTCCTGCTTCATCATAGGAAGCAACATCCCTCAGCCCGAAGGAAAGAGACAGCTCCAGTGCCTTTCCGGGAGCGAGCTCTCCGGTTTTGGCAAAGGCTGCCAGCGTCTGGAACGGCTTGTCCAGCCTGCCCTGAGGGGCACTGACATAGAGCTGGACCACCTCTTTGCCCGGCCGGCTCCCCGTATTTTTCACGGCGGCTTTTACCGTCACGGTCTCACCGTCCACGGACACATCTCCCGCACGGATCTCAAAATCCGTATAGCCAAGGCCCCAGCCGAAGGGGAACAGGGGCTTTTTCCCCGCAGTGTCAAAATAGCGGTAGCCGACATAGATGCCTTCCCGGTACCGGGTGTCGTCCCTGTCTCCGAAATCACCGATCTGCGGATAGTCCGGCCACGCGCTCCAGGTTATCGTCAGCCTGCCGGAGGGGGCGCTTTTGCCAAGGAGGAGATCTGCGAGGATATCGCCTGTCTCCACTCCCAGCTGGCCCAGCAGCAGGATATTCCTTACCTCCATGACAGGGGAAAGATCAACTACGCCGCCCACATTCAGCACCAGGAGGAACTTTTTGTAATTCTCATTGAGCTGCAGGATGTCCCTTGTCTCTGTCTGCGTCAGCAGGATGTCGCCGGGGACGGGCCTGCGGTCGGACCCTTCGCCGGAGATGCGGGAGAGAACATAGACCGCCGTATCACCCGCGAAGGTTAAGGGAATCGTATATTCCGGCTCCGGCATGACCGCGCCCATGTATTCCAGGGCCGCAATGGTGTGATGCTCCTTTGCCTGCTGCTTCAGGCCGCGGATAAAGTCCCGCCGCGCTTCTTCGTAGATCTTCTCATAGCTGTCCAGCCAGTGTTTCGTGCTGATTGTAAAGCCTGCTGCCTCGAGGCCCTGCTCCGTCGTAACAAAATACCGGGAATTCACCTCACCGGACCCTGTGCCGCCCTTAATTGTCCTTCGCGCGCCGCTCCCGTAGAGCGCAAGTTCACAGGGCTCCTCAAGCGGAAACGTCCTGTCGGACTTCAGGAGCACCGCGCATTCCGCGCCCATACCGCGCAAAAGAGCGCTGTGCTGTAATTCGTAATCATTCATATGTAAATTCCCCCTTCCGGCTCCGGACTTGCGGCAGCACCGGTTACACGTAGCGGCAGACGTGGTCGACGGCGATATCGGAGAAGCCGAACGCCTCCGCCTTTGTCATTTTTCCGTTGCAGATGTCCCTGATTCCGGATACGGCTATTTTATGCCTGTATTAATCGTAAAACAGAATCTCCGGAATTTGAATATGCTGTTTCTATTCGGCAGTTCATTTGCGGCTTGACAAGTTAGTTAAACAGAACTAACCTTTCAGATGAATTGTTTTATCCTGCCTCCGGCACCTCCTCTTCGTGCCCGGGGCCTGAAAGGCGGTATCTTACATCATGGCATCAGACTGGATCAGATATTTTAACGAGATAAATAAAAAAGACGTAATGATCGTCGGAGGAAAGGGCGCAAACCTGGGCGAAATGACAGGGGCAGGCTTCCCCGTGCCGGAAGGCTTTGTCATTACGGCTGAGGCCTATCGAACCTTTATGGCCGCGAACGGCATTTCCGAAAAGACGCCCTCCGTCCGGGAGAAAATCCTGGAAGGCATCCTGCCGCAGGAGCTGAAGGAGGAGATCCTTACCGCCTTCCGGAACATGCAGGCCGGGAAGGATGCCGGAGACGGGAAGGATACAGGAAGCGGGAATAATCCCGAAAGCGGGAAGCTGCGCGTCGCGGTCCGCTCCTCCGCAACCGCCGAGGATCTTCCGGACGCGAGCTTTGCGGGACAGCAGGAGACCTACCTGAACGTCATGGGTGAAGAAGACCTCCTGAAAAGGGTCCTGGAATGCTACGCCTCTTTGTGAGGCGAGCGGGCAGTCGTTTACCGCCGCACGCAGGGATATGACGACTCAAAGGTCGCCCTCGCCGTCGTCGTGCAGAAGATGGTGGAGAGCAAAACCGCCGGCGTCATGTTTACCGCGGATCCGGTGAGCGGAAGCCGCGATCTGATCCGGATCAACGGCTCGTACGGCCTTGGCGAGTCCGTCGTATCCGGAAGCGTCACCCCGGACAGCTTTATCCTGGATAAAAGCGGCACCGTTCGCGAATCCGTGACCGGTGACAAGAAGACCATGATCGTCTATGCAGAAGGCGGGAAAGGAACGGTCACTAAGGAGGTCCCGGAAAAGCTTCAAAAGAGCCCCTGCCTTTCCAAAGAAGAACTCGCCTCACTGTGCCGGGAGGGCGTAAAGATCGAGGAGCACTACGGCATTCCCATGGATATCGAATGGGGAATTGAAGGCGGGAAGGTTTACATCCTGCAGGCGCGCCCCATCACAACGCTTCGCTCCAATGACGAGATTTCGGAAGAGGAGTGGAGAAAATATTACATCCCGACTCCCTCCACCGGCGCCATGAAAGGAAACCTATCGTTCCTTCTGGAAAAGATGAATGATGTTTTCCTTCCTTATGATTATGACATCGGAAGAATCATCAACATGCAGAAGTCCGTCATCTTCGCGGAGGGCGGGATCGAGCTCGACATGCATCCCGCGATCGACGACAACGGCATCATGAACCTTCCGCCCAACACCGTGCGCTTTACGCGCAGGGTCGTCCACATCCCGGGGATGCTCCGGCAGGCCCTGGACGCGGACGGTTCCCGGGCCGTCATGGAAAAGTCCATGGCAGGCTTTCGGAAGGAAATCGACGCCATGGCAGCGCTTGACGTCAGTTCCCTTGACTGCGCGGACCTCGGAAAGGAGATCGAAAAGGGCGAGGACCTGATCCGGCGCCTTCTCTATACGCGTTTTCGCTACGCGCTTTTCCCGCAGATGATGCTGAACCGGAAGTGTGCGCGCTATGTTAAAAAGGTGGATCCGTCTCGGGACGGGTTCGACCTTCTCCAGGATCTTGACAATAAAACTGCCGAGATGACAAGGGATCTGGAGTCGCTGGCCGGCGTGGTCCGGAGCGACCCTGCCCTTTATACAGATGCGGAAAAAGGCCTTGGCACCGCCGCGCTTTCCGAAAAATATCCCGCCTTTGACAAGGCCCTGCGGGACTTCCTTTCAAAGGACGGATTCAAGACCGACAACAACTGCTACTGCCTTGCCAGCCGGTCCTATCTGGAGGACCCGGACCGGGTGCTCTCCGTCCTTCGTCCCATGCTGAAGGAAAAGGACGCGGCGCAGGCCGGCGGTATTTTTGAACCCCTGATGGAGAAGATAAAGGCCGCGTACGGCGAAAAGAAATATCGGGCAATCCGGAAGCAGATCGATGCCTACCGCTATTTCCATGTGCAGCGAGAGGAGAGCCAGTACTTCTGGGAGCAGGTCTTCTATTATATGAAGCGGCTCCACCCCGTAGCCGTGCGGGTCTGGGAGGAGGCAAAGAGGAGCATCTTCCCCCAGAGCGGATCCACGCTGAAGGGAACCGGCTGCAGCGCAGGCACCGTCACCGGCACGGTCTGCACCGTCAGCGGGCCGGAGGAATTCCATAAGCTTTCAAAGGGCGAAATCCTGGTCTGCCGCCTCACCGATCCCGAATGGACGCCGCTGTTTACCCTGGCGGGAGGCGTTGTCGCGGATACGGGCGGCGA